>CAYZSH010000030.1:0-18892 GCA_964481025.1 uncultured Isosphaeraceae bacterium | reverse complement strand
AACGGCACCACGATCGACTTCAAGGACGAGATCATGGGCCGCGGGTTCGTCTTCAACAACCCCAACGCCACCTCCAGCTGCGGCTGCGGATCGAGCTTCTCCGCCTGATCGGCACCGCACCGATGACTAACGACACGGGCCGCTCCGAGGGGGCGGCCCGTGTCGTTGTCTTGGGATCTTCTCAAATGTCGTATCCCAGTCGTTTGAGGGTCGGGCCGGCGATCTGATTGAAGGACGCCTGCTCCGTGGACGAGAGCTCGGTTCGCCAGCGGCCGACGCTTGAGGCGTCGATCGCGCTGCCCAGGCGGGCGAACACATCCCGCTGGGCCCGTTGATCGGTGCTTCGGCTGCTGACATCGAGTTGTCGATCCTCAAGCTGCAGTCCGAGCCATGACATCATGCTCTCAAGCGTTGCATGCGGATCGGCGGCCAGTTCCTCGTAGGAGAATCGACGGACGCGATCGTCCTGTTCGTGTTGAAGCCCGGCGACGACGCACTTGTTCCAGTAAGACGCGAAGGTGGCGGCGGATCGACGTTGCGGAATGTTGCGATGGCCCTTCGCGCTGCAAAAGCCGTCGCGTCCATCTCGGACGATGTGGATCACCTGCGATCTAGGAAATGAGCGCAGGATCACTCGCAGCCTCAGCACGTGCTGCGGCGTCTTCTCCACGAATCGACTCCCGCCGGTCTCCGCGGCGAGGCGGCGAATCTGGCGATCCATGAAGTCGACGCGATCGGACGCCTCACCCATGGCCTGGTCGCGGGCGGCGCCTTCGAGGCCAAAGTGATGACGCTCGGGTCGGAAGAGACTCTGGAAGTCGAAGAGTCCAGTCTCCGCTTCGATGCCGAAGCATCGAGAGTGAGCCTGAAGCAACGTCTGGAGGAGGGTCGTTCCGCTCCTTGGCGCGCCGACAACGAAGATGCAGGGGAAATCCGAGGTCCTGCTGGTGAGGCGCCATCGAACGTTCCGGATCCACTGACGTGGATCAGAGCCGTATCCCGCGAGCGTCGCTTTCACTTGTCGAAGCATCGGATGCTCCTCATCCCAGCGCCTCGATCGCCGCCCCTGTGTCCTCGATCAGCGGCACCGCCGAAAGCGGGCCGCCGACCGCTTCGCGCATCCACGCGTCGGGCGTCACGGAGCCGATCGAGCAGATCCGCTTCGTCTCGGCCGCGAGATCACGGCCGCGCATGTGGCTGCGGATCTGATGGCTCATGGTGCGACCGATCGCATAGTCGGCGAGATACAGCGGATGCCCGAGCATGTGCTGGTACGCCCCGAGGATGTGGTACGGGTCATCGCCGTAGTGGGGTTGGAAGAACTCGTTCCAGACCTCCTCGGAATGACGCAGCACCGCGGCGCGGATCGCCTCGGGCGTGCAGGCATCGCCGAGGTCGTAGATCTCCCGCCAGGTGCGGAGTTCGACGAGGCTCGGGCCCGCGATCTGGCAGGTCATGAGCATCGCGGCGATCGTCTCCTCGTGGTACGACCGTTCCGCGGCGGCGGGATCCTCGATGCCGAGCACTCGCTTCGCGAGCGACTGGTAGAGGAACGCGAACGCCTCGGTGCACGCGGTGTTCGGCACGCCGCGCAGGGCGGGTCGGGCCACGAAGAACGTCGAGCAGAGCTGTTCGAGGTTGTGGCCGAGTTCGTGCATCGCGGTATCGAAGCCGTCCCAGCCGAGCTGATCCTTGAGTCGGTTGGTGCGGAGCCACGCGCCGTACTCCCCGAGTTGCGGTCGCATCGCGTGGCCGGAGCCGCGGGCGATCTCGACCCGAACGCGGGTCCCGAGGAAGTCGGCGTCGTCATCCGGCCAGCCGAGACCGCGAAGGACGTCGGGCAGCGCCTTCTCGAACGCGGCCTCGTCGGGGAAGTGTCGCGTGACCTCCGCGTTCATCTCGTCGGCGTCGCGGGTTTCGAAGAGATCGTCGAAGTAGATGTCGTGCGCTTCGAGGGGGCGACCGAGCCGCTTCGAGAGCATCGTCGAGAGATCCGCGCGGACCGGGGCCGCGAGGAGGTCGACGAGCAACTGTTCGACCTCATCCTCGGGAATCTCGCGTTCAAGCCCGAACTTGCGGGCGATGGCGGTCGGGTGCTCGGGGTGGTGCGCGTCGTACGCCCGGGCGACGGTGACGTTGTTCATCCAGTGCTCGTAGCGGAGCAGGTCGATGGTGTCGTCGACGGCAGCTCCGCCGATCGTGTTGGCCGCGGGATCCCAGTCCGCGGTCGAGTCGTGGTTCATGACCGCGGTCGGAAGGGAGCCGTCGATGTAGCGGCTCATCGTCCACGCGAGCGCCCGCTGCTTGTGCACGCCGTCGGGGTCGTTGTACCCCGCCTTGATCTCTTCTCGCACCAGCCAGTGGGCGAGCAGCGAGCGGTCCGCCTCGAACCAGCGTCGCCCGGTCGAGTCGATCATGGTGCCGACCGGAATGTGGAAGTTCGAGACCCAGTTGTAACTCTTGAAGTGCAGTTCACGGGCGAGGTCGGCGACCGCTTTCGGAATCCGCGGCCCGAACGATCCGGCGATGCGGGCCTCGGCCCATCGGTCGCTGTCCCAGTCGCCACCGCGGGCGAGCATCTCGTCGAGCGTGGACCGCTCGAAGTTCAAGAGCGCGACGAACGCGAGCTTCTGGGCGTACGACTGCTCCGCGAGATCCGGCGCGGGATCGAAGGTCGCGAGCAGGGCGTCGGTCTTCGGCAGGCTGTCGCCGACGAGATCGCTCCACCGACGCAGGTTGCGACGCATTTCGTAGAGGTGCCCGCGCACCTGTTCGAGTGCGGTCTCGAGCCTCCTGAGCAGTCGATCTCGATCCTCGTCGCCCGAGACGAAGTGGTCGAGGCAGAAGGTGCGGAACGCCTCGGCGTCGCCATCACGATCGAGCCAGCGGTCGGCGCACTGCCGGACACCGCGTTCGGCCCGTTCCCGGGCGGCGTCGCCGTGCCGTTCGACGAGGGCATCGATGGTCGCGTGCCGATCGGTGTCCAGGATGTTCGAGGTGGTGGCCGTATCGGGGGTCGTGGTGCTCATGCCGCGATCGTACGTCAAGCCGGGCGATCATTCGAGACGGATACGCTGTCGGCATGTCTCGTCCGCGTCATCTTCCGGCCGTCGCACGTGTCATCGCATCCGGTGGGCGCTGGTGTCCGACGGTCCTCGTCGCACTGTCGCTCATGCTCTCGGGATGCTCGCCGCCGCACGAATCCGGCTTCGGGCTCCTGCAGTCCGGAATGTCCGAGACGCAAGTCCGCGAGTTGCTGGGGTCACCGAGCGTGGTGGTTCCCGCGGAGACCGGGGACGATGGGGCGGTCATCGCCGGTCCCCGGTGGCAGTACGGCGACACCCTCAGCACCATGACGACTGCCGCCACGTTTCCGGCGACCGTGCCGGACCGGGTCTGGGTCGTCTGGTTCGATGCCGAGGGACGGGTTCTCACGTGGCGACCGCCGGTCAGCCGGACAGCGGACGACGGGGCCGCCGCGGAGGACGGCCGCACGCCGCTCTTCGCGGATCCCGCGCCGCCACGCAACCGCTGAATCGCGATCGACTGAACGAGAACCGCCGGCGGATGTCGAGGACATCCGCCGGCGGCGTGCATTCGTTGAGATGACGAACGGATCAGGCCTCGGCGGCCATCCGCTCGGCCTTCGCCCGGGCGTCGTCGAGCGTGCCGACGTACATGAACGAGTTCTCCGGCAGGTCGTCGCCTTCGCCGTTGCAGAGTCGCTCGAACGAGTCGATCGTCTCCTCGAGGCTGGTGGTGATGCCGGGGAAGCCGGTGAACACCTCGCCGACGTAGAACGGCTGCGAGAGGAAGCGTTCGATCTTGCGGGCGCGGGACACGGTCAGCTTGTCCTCTTCGCTCAGTTCGTCGACGCCGAGAATCGCGATGATGTCCTGAAGGTCCTTGTATCGCTGCAGGATCGACTGCACGCGACGGGCGACGCTGTAGTGACGTTCGCCGATCACGTTCGGGTCGAGGATGCGGCTGGACGAACCCAGCGGATCGACCGCGGGGTAGATGCCCTTCTCGGCGATCTTCCGCTCGAGCACGACGAACGCGTCGAGGTGGGCGAAGGTCGTCGCCGGGGCGGGGTCGGTGAGGTCGTCCGCCGGCACGTAGATCGCCTGCACCGAGGTGATCGCGCCGTTGCGGGTCGAGGTGATCCGCTCCTGCAGCGAACCCATCTCGGTCGCGAGGTTCGGCTGGTAACCCACCGCGGACGGCATGCGGCCGAGCAGCGCCGACACTTCCGAACCCGCCTGCGTGAAGCGGAAGACGTTGTCGACGAAGATCAGCGTCTCCTTGCCCGACGCATCGCGGAATTCCTCGGCCATCGCGAGGCCGGAGAGGGCGACGCGGAGACGGGCGCCCGGCGGCTCGTTCATCTGACCGAACACCATCGCCACCTTGTCGAGCACGTGGGCGGTGTTGCCGTCGGCGTCCTTGTACTCCGCCTCCTGCATTTCAAGCCAGAGGTCGTTGCCTTCACGGGTTCGCTCGCCGACGCCGCAGAACACCGAGTAGCCACCGAAGTTTCGGGCCACACGAGCGATCATCTCCTGGATGACGACCGTCTTGCCGACGCCCGCACCACCGAAGAGACCGATCTTGCCACCGCGGACGAACGGGCAGAGCAGGTCGACGACCTTGATGCCGGTCTCGAGGATCTCGGTCTTGGGGTTGAGGTCGACGAACTCCGGCGGATCCTTGTGGATCGGGCTCATCTTGTCGGCGCCGACCGGGCCACGCTCGTCGACCGGCTCGCCGAGCAGGTTGAACACGCGACCGAGGACCTTCTCGCCCACCGGCACCTTCACCGGCGAGCCGGTGTCGACGCAGGGCTGGCCGCGACGCATGCCGTCGGTCGAGCCGAGCGCCACGCAGCGGACGGCGCCGCCACCGAGGTGCTTGGCGACCTCGCCCACGAGTCGGAACTTCCGACCGTCCTGTTCGAGCTCCACGTCGATCGCGTTGTAGATCTCGGGGAGGTCGCTCTCGGGGAACTGTGCGTCGAAGGTCGATCCGATGACCTGGAGGACGGTGCCGGTCGAAGCCATGGCTGGGGGTGCTCCTCGGGTGGGGGCGGGGGTCGGAAACCGCGTGCCGCGATCGTCGATCGCGACCCTCCACGCGACGGAGCAGGGGCCACCCTGACTGCCACGCGGATCAGCGGAGAAGGGCGAAGAATACCGGTCTTTGCGGGAGGTCACAACCGACCGAGGGATCACTTCGCGACAAACCGGGCCGTTGGTCAGGCCTGGATGTCGAGCGATCTGCCCAGCGCGACGCCGGTCGCCGCTTCGATGCGGTCGGCGTGCCGGTTGTAGAGGCGGAAGGAGCCGTCGCTGCGGGGCATGGCAGGCTTCGGAGCGGTCCCGAGGGGGCCGTCGGAATCGAAGCCGATGCCGCGATTGATGTCGCTCCGGACGGTTCCCGCGACGAGTCGTCGAATGCCCTCGACTCGCGTCGAAGCGGTATCGACGATGTCCACCACCGCAGGCCGGATCGCCTGTCCGGCCGTCGTGGCCGGCGTGCGAGGCGGTGCGGTCGCTCGTTGCGGAGAGACACCGTAGGCGGCCGCGGCTCGGAATGGAATCGGTCCGGAGACGTCCATGACTCGGAGAGTATACGGGGAGTCCCCGATTCCATTCATGGCGATTCTGGTGAGGACGGGGATCCAGGGGCCGAAGGGGCGCCGTGACCGAAGCCTCGGGCCTTCGGCTCGTCGGGCAGCCACGTGCGGGAGACCAGTCTCGGATCGACGTCCATGACCTGATCGGCGGGGTTGTCCGGGAATCCGCCGAGGGCATCGAGCACCATCGGCAACTCTTGAGACCACCAGAGGTTGCGCCCGAGCGTCACCAGGAAGTCGTCCTCGCCCGTGGTGGGCGTGCGGATGATCCGCTCAAGCCCGCCGACCTGCCAGACGGTGAGGCAGCGATCCAGCCGGATCGAACCGGGCCGGAGGTCCTTCGTGTCGGCGGCTGCGGTCGGGTCGTCGCCCGGATCCGAGGCAGGAGCCTCCAAGGCTTCGGGCTCCCTCACCTCCACGACCGCTCGGCGGGGGCCCACGATCGTGCATCGATCGATCGTCGCGATCGCGCGATCGCTCGCGATCCGGACGCCGACCCCGGACTGCACGAACGCGAGCTCGGAGACGCTCATCGAGGTGTCGACCGAGGTTCCGTGCAGGTCAACCGCGGCGTCGGCCGCGCCGACCACGCCACCTCGCGTCCATTCGACGGTTCCACAGTTCTCCAGTCGGAGCCCGATGGGGGACTCGGTACCGCCCACCAGTCCGAGGCCGGCGATGGTCGCTGCCCCGACGTCTTCGAGATCGACGCCGATCCGGGTCCAGCGATTGACCGCGACGCTCCGCATCGCGCATTGCGAGACGCCGAGAACCCGCACGCCGATGGCGGGCCCCTGCGTTCCCGGCTGCCGGCTGAACGGAAGCACCTGAAGGTTCGAGATGGTCAGGCTGCTCGGCGTCGCCTGATCCGTGTCCTCGACGAGGACGCCGCCGCCGATGACGAGCAGGGCGTCGAGGTGGAGACCGCCGCAGTCGCGGGCGTGGAACGCCGGTGCCTCGGGACTCGCGAATGCCGCGGGAACGTTCGGATCCGCGGAGGTGATGACGATCGGGCGTTCGGGGGTTCCCGGCCATCCTTCGATCGCTCGCACGGAGTGGACACCGGGAGCCAGAAGGATGCGATCCCCGGCGGAGACCTCCGCGGCGGTCGGCCAGGCACCGCCTCGTTCGATGACGAAGTCCGTGGCGTCGGCGATCGGCGAACCGGCCGCGACGGTCAATCCAAGTCCGCCGAGCGAGACCCCGAGACGCAGGCGGGCCACCCGGGGTGGCATGGTGCGGCGGGCGACGGTGATCGCGGGGTGGTTCACGCGAGCGTGCTCGCCGGCACGGTCGGAAGATCGACCCAGAGCAGGCTCATCGGCGTCGCGGCCCTCACCAGCGGCCCCTCGCATGCGGCGGGAAGGAGCACGGTGTCGCCGGCGACGATCCGGCATCCCTCCCCATGCGCATCGACGACTCGTCCCACGCCCTCGATCCCGATCAGGACGCGGGGTTCGCCGTCCATCGCGATCGGCAGTTCGGCGCCCTCGGCGAGCGAGAGATGGTCGATCGTGAAGTCGTCCGTGGTGCAGACCCGTCGAGTGCGGATTCCGTCGCGCTCGATCGCGGGGATCGTGGACAGTTGCGTCACGGCGGGCCGCCCGTCGTCCTGTCTCGCTCCGAATCGCATGCAGGCCCGCGCCTCGTCCAGGTGCAGGGGGCGATTCGGATCGTCGCGATTCCAGTCCCAGACTCGGAAGGTCGTGTCGCTCGGTGTCTGGACCTCCGCGACCAGCACGCCTTCCCCCAGCGCATGGCAGATCCCGCTTGGAAGCCGGACGCAGTCGCCGGGACGGACCTCGATCCGGGTCAGGTGGCGGAGCAGGTCGCCGGACGCGGCGGCGCGGAAGAAGGTGTCGGGCGTGCAGTCGGGATCGATGCCTCGGTAGACCGCGGCGCCCGGCTCGGCATCGAGGACGAACCAGGCTTCGTTCTTGACGAAGGTGCCCGGGTTGGCGGCGGCGTAGGCGGGGTCCGGGTGCACCTGCACGGAGAGGTTCTCCCGGGCGTCAAGCAGCTTCACGAGCATCGGGAAGCCGCCGGTGGCGGCGGCGCCTCGTCGGCCGAGGATCGCGCCTGGCCGTTCGACGGCCAGGTCGGCGAGCGTGCGTCCTTCCAATGGTCCCTCGGCGACCCTCGACCGACCATCGGGGATCGAATCAGGAAGGTCGGCGAGATCCCAGGACTCTCCGATCGTCGCGTCCGCCGGGACGTCGCGTCCGAAGCGCGTCAGCCGATCGCCACCCCAGGCGCGGGCCTTCAGAATCGGTTCGAATCGAAGGGGCGGAAGGGCGTTCATCGGCGACTCAGAACACCATGCCGGTGACCGTGACTTCGTAGGTGAGCTGATCGCGCACGAAGCCCTGGCACCGAGAGATGAATCGACGCTTGTTGCGCTTGACGAGGTCGGTGAGGATCACGAGGCGGTCGCCGGGGACGACCTGGCCTCGGAACACCGCGTCGTCGCATCGCGTGAATCCCAGGAACTTCGGGCTGGGATCATCGACGTCGGGAATCAGCTGGACGAAGCTCGACAGCTGGGCCGCCGCTTCGATCATGAGGACGCCGGGGAAGAGGGGGCGTCCCGGGATGTGGCCTTCGACCCAGAACTCGTCGTCACGAATGTCGCGCCAGCCGACGCCTCGCGCATCATCCCACCATGCCACCCCCGAGAGTTGGACCATGTGGCCACGGTGGGGGTTGACTCGATGAACGAGGTCCATCGTGCACTGAGGGTGGTCGAAATCGACGTGGCTGTAGTCGAAGAGATGCTTGGGAGTCGAGGTCTGGGTCAAGAATGGCTCCGTCCCGCGATCGCCACTTCGGGATCGCAGTGACGCCGTCGGCGTCGGGACCTCACTGTACCGGCAGACAATCGTTCAGGATTCGTGAGGAGAGTCCTGGCGGCGGGATCAGCGGTGTCGGTTGAGGCATCGACGGTTCAGACGACACGACGCCGTCGCGATACGGGATCGCAACGGCGTCGTGTCGTGGTCGACGTGAGATTCGACTCAGTCGGTCTTCTGCGCCGCGAGGATGTCGGTGCGAAGCTGCTTGGCGGCTTCGCGGACGTCCTGCATGATCTTGCGGACTCGGGTACCGGCGGCCTTGTTGCCGCCCGCGGCCTTCTGCACGTCATCGGCACATGAATCGATGAGTCGTCGAAGCTGCTCGTAGGCTTCCATGCTGTTTCGGCTCCTGTTTCTCGCGTCCGGGCGCTGCCCCGACACGGGGTTTCAACGCCAGGGGCAGGGGTCTCGATAGATGACGAGGATATGCGGACATCGACGTTCCTGTGGCGTGAAGGCCAACTTCCGAGGCCGTTTCGGGGGCGTGAGCCCGGGTGCCGACTGGCCTCCAGAGCGACATCCCGGGGCCTGAATCGAGGAGATCGGCGGGATTTCGATGCAGAAGCCACTCGGTTCGGCCCATGAAGTCGGCTGATCTCGGATTTTGGCGGGGGCGGCCGCCAGCCCGCGATCAGACGCGGAGCGCGGCCCCGCCGGCCAGGCGCTGCTCATACCGCACGCGGATCGGGGCGACGACCTCCTCCACGAATCGATCCACCTGCTCGGGGGCCCGTCCGATGAACCGCGACGGCTCAAGCAGCTCGTCGAAAGACAGGGCTGCGAACTCCGGTGTCTTGCGGAGTCGGTCGAGGAGGTCGTTCTCCAGACCCTCCTCCTTCATTCGCCGGGCGGCTTCGACGCTCGCCTGACGGATCACTTCATGCAGTTGCTGCCGATCACCGCCTCGGCGGGCGGCCTCCAGCATCAGGTCTTCGGTCGCCATGAACGGCAGCTCGGCCGCGAGCCGCGCTGCCACCACCTTTTCGTGGACGATCAGTCCCGAGGTGACGTTCTCCATGATGTCGAGGCAGCCGTCGAGCGCCAGAAATGCCTCCGCGATCGACAATCGGCGATTGGATGAGTCATCGAGCGTCCGCTCGAACCACTGCACGGCTGCGGTGTCGTATCCGTTGCCGACGAGGTTCATGACGAATCGGGCGAGTCCCGTCGCTCGTTCGCACCGCATCGGATTTCGCTTGTAGGCCATCGCGCTCGAACCGATCTGGTGCTTCTCGAACGGCTCCTCGACCTCGCGGAGATTGGCGAGGAGCCGGAGGTCGTTGCAGCACTTGTGGATCGCGGCGGCGACCACCGCGAGCCCTGCCAGCAGGCGGGCGTCGGCAAGGCGGGGGTAGGTCTGGCCGCAGACCGCCCAGGTCCGCTCCGGCTTCCAGCCGAGTCGTTCGGCGACCAGTCGCTCGAGCCGATCGACCTTCGCGGCATCGCCGTCCAGCAGTCCGAGGAACGACGCCTGGGTCCCGGTCGCGCCGCGCATGCCTCGGAGGCGCAGGTCGTCGCGCAGCCGTTCCACCTCGCCGAGTCCGATCGCGAGGTCCTGAGCCCAGAGCGTCGCTCGCTTGCCGACGGTGGTCGGCTGGGCAGGCTGGTAGTGGGTGAAGCCGAGGGTCGGCAGTGCTCGGTGTCGCGTGGCGAAGGTGCCCAGTCGATCGACCACCCGGGCGATCTTCACCGCCACGAGGTCGAGCGCCTCGTGCTGGATGAGGATGTCCGCGTTGCAGACGACGTCCTGACTCGTCGCCCCGAGGTGGATGATCCCCGCAGCCTCGGGAACCCGGTCGCCGAAGGTGTGGACGTGGGCCATCACGTCATGACGGAGTCGGGCCTCGTGTGCCGCCGCGGCGTCGAAGTCGATGTCGTCGAGGGCGGCTCGCAGGCCCTCCACCTGGGCCTCCGTGATCGGCAGGCCCAGTTCCCGCTGGCTCTCGGCCAGGGCGAGCCAGATCCGTCGCCACCAGCCGAACTTCCGTCGCTCGGAGAAGACCCGGCGCATCTCGGCGGAGGCGTTCCGCGACTCCAGTGGCGACCGATAGCCGCCGTGGCGGTCGGCGGACGTGTCGGTATCGGGAAAAACGTCGGTTTTCATGGGGGCCTCGAGGCAAAGGGAACCAAGATGCAGAGCGAGCGTAAGGCGGAATGCTACCGAGCCTGCTCGTGAGCCCGGTTCCTCGGAGCCTCACCTGTCGGACTTGCCGGTCGGAGGCATCCGACGTACAACGCTCGTTCGATCGTCCCGGAAACGACATGTCCGATTCCCCTTCGGCCAGATCAGCGAGTCACCCCGCGATTCCAGAGCGGGGACGTCCCATGCCTTCGTCGCGTGGCTTCATCGCCAATGCGATGAGTGGCACGCATGCGGCGCTTGATCCAGATCCCGGAATGTCGGGCGTGCTCGGTGCGGTTCGCGGCACGACGGCGCCGATCGAGGACCCCGACTTCGAGTTCATCGACGCCTGGCGACGAGGCTCCAATGCCGCCCTCGACACGCTCTTCCAGCGTGTCCAGCCGCGGATCCACGGTCTCTGCATCCGCATGCTCGGCCGTCCCGAGGTCGCGGCGGACGTGGCGCAGGACGCCTTCCTTCGCATCTATGAAGGACTGCCCGGGTTCGACGGCCGCGCGCGGTTCAGCACCTGGAGCATCCGGGTCACGCTCAACTGCATCTACACCCACCTTCGGCGGGAGAAGCTCCGTCGGCACGCCCGTCTCCCGGAGCCGGACACCGGCTTCGAGCTGAACTCTCGCGAGCCGGGACCCGAGGATCGCATCGAGCGGTCGGATCTGCGTCGGAACGTGGTGGTCGCGCTCGGCACGCTGGATCTGCAGGCCCGTGCCATTCTGGTGCTTCGTGATCTTCAAGGGCTCGATTACGCGGACATCGCCGAGGTTCTCGGCACACCGATCGGCACCGTCAAGAGTCGGCTCTTCCGGGCGCGGGCAGCCCTTCGCGAGGCGCTCGAGGCCCTCGGGCACGGCCGAGGCTGACGCCGGGTTCGCGGCCCGAATGCCCGAATCGGGCTCGTGCATCACGTGGAAAGCCGAGGTCAGGTCCCAGGTTCATCGGGGATCGCCGTATCCTCGTCCGAGGTCGCGATCCGGCCGAAGAGAGAGTGTGATCCCGCAGAACCGTCGATTGATCCACGAACAGGCGTCATGAGGAGGCGTCGCACAGGCAGGTGAACGACGAACTCGACCATATCTTTGGCGACGATCCCGATCTCGTCGACGAGGATGCCCCGATGATCGACTCGGATGTCGACCCTGGCGGGTCGTTGCCGGGCGGCACGGCCGAGCTCGTCGCGCTGGCGGCCAGCGATGCGAACGAACTGCTTCGCTTCGTGGAATCGGCGATGACCGAGGCGGAGGCCGCGGCCTTCCTGGCTGATGTGGAGTCGCGGGATCCCGAGAGTGCGTCGAAGCTCCTTCAGATGCGGGAGGATCAACGTCTGCTCCGCACGAGTCTCGAACTCGAGCCACCGCCGCCGGATCTTCTGGGTCCGGTGCGGGCCCAGCTCGCCCGCGGCGAACTCGTGCAGGTTCAAGGCGAGATCGGCTCGGAGGAGGTCGATCAGACCGCGTTCATGGCGCGATCCGTCGCAACGCTCGCCCGTCGTCGCCGACGGGCCCGACGTCGTCCGCTTGCCGTCGCCGCGATCTTCGGAACGATCGGTGTCCTGCTCGGCGTGATCGTCGCACCACGGCTCGGCGGTGGAGGTGCCGAATCGTTCGAGCCGTCGTTCGGCTTCGCGGGCGAGACCGCATCGTCACTGTCGCTCGCGTCCTTCGGTCTGGTCCTGCCGGTTCGCAGTCGAAGCCGCATGGAACTCGCGATGTCGATCGTGGCGGTCAATCACGGAGCGGTGCTGGTGCGGAACGCCTCGGTCGGATCGGACGAAGGTGACCCCGTGGCGACCGTGCCATTGGTGGGGCCCGCATCGTCGGCGCCGGATCTCGAACTTCAACGGGAACTGGCGTCTCGAGGCTTCGACTACGCGTTCGTCGTCGAGCGTCGCGAGGTCTCGCTCGTGCTGGCGGAGGTCGGGGCGCTGGCCGATTCGGGAACCGACGAACCGACGACGGCGCGACTCGTGCCGTCCTCGAGCACCGATCCCGGGGCGGCACTGGAAGAGGATGCCTGGGAGAGCTGGTCCTCGCAGTCGCAGGCTTCGAGGGGACTGCCCGTCGAGGTGCGCCGACTGGTGGTTCCGATCGCGATCGTCGAGCTCGCCGACTAGCTCGCCGGCGTCTTCGAGTCGCCCGACTTCCCGAGCCGTGACTCGGTGCCTTCCCGGAGTCGGGCGATGTTGCCCCGATGTCGGAAGATCACGAACGCCGCGATGAGGCCGGTGATCGCCAGGAACGGAATCGAGCCTCGCCAGGACGTGGCACCGTCGCCGCCGATCGCCATCGCGAGCACCGTCGCCGGAAGCACGAGGGCGCCCGCCATGCTCGCCAGCGCCATGACTCGCGTGAGTCCGAGCACGACCGTCCAGACCGCGAAGGCGGAGATCGCCGGGATCGTCAGCACCGGCCACATGGCGACCACCGCGCCGAAGCCGGTCGCGACGCCCTTGCCGCCGCGGAACCCGATCCACGGACTGAAGCAGTGACCGAGGATCGCGGACACCGCGACGCCCAGCCAGCCCCAGGCCGCGGCCGCCGACATCGATGCCGCGCCCACCCCGAGGATCCCCGCGATCCAGCCCGCGAGCAGCACCGGCACGGCACCCTTCAGGGCGTCGAGGATGAAGCAGAGGATGCCGAAGCGGCGTCCGAGCGCCCGGCCGACGTTGGTGGCACCGGTGTTTCCCGAGCCGACCGTCCGCAGATCGACGCCCTTGCTCCGCGCGATGATGACCCCGAACGGCACGCTGCCGCACGCGAAGGCGCCGATCGCGGAGAGACCCCAGTACCAGCCAAGATGATCAGCGGCGTCGATCATGTCGGGTCGGACGATATCCGGTCGCCGTCGGTCGCCTGATCGAGTGCGCGGAGAAGTGCTTCCGCGACGTCGCTCACCGGGATGCGATCGATTCGGCAGGCCTGAGGGTGGCGATCCGCGATGTGCGCCTCGTCGAGGAACGGCTCGGCGAGCAGGAGGTGCTCCCGGGCACCGGGGACGATCGTCCACCGATGATCGGTCGGGCCGAACAGCGAGACCGTCGGGATGTCCCGGGCGATCGCGAGATGACGCGGACCGGTGTCGTTGGTCACGATCGCGTCGCACGCCCCGATCGCGGCGGGCAGCATCGAGAGATCGAGGCCGCGACGCGAGAGATCGACGATCGCCGGGCCCCGTCGTCGAGCGGCGACGACCGCGTCGAGGACCTCGCGTTCTTCGGGGCTTCCGAAGAGCACGGCCGCGCCGATGCGATCGGCACACCGTTCCACGACCTCGGCGAACCGCTCCGGCGGCCAGCGTTTCGGGAGCTTGCTGCCGCCGGGCACGAGTCCGACGATCGGTCGTGGCAGGTCGTCGAGCATCGACGCGGCACGTTCGAGGGCCGCGGCGGGGGGATGAATCCGTGGCGGTCCGGTCGGCACCGTCACGCCGAGGGTGCCGACGAGCGCCGCGTACAGGTCGAGCGTGGGGCGTGGACGTCCGTCCCGATCCGGGCGGGGGATCGGATGCGTGAGCAGCGCCCGCCGCGCGTCGCGATCGACTCCGATGCGGACCGGCGAGCCGGACGCCCGAGCCACCAGCGCCGCACGAAAACTGCCGCGGAGAAGCAGCACCGCGTCCGGCTTGGTCGCGGCCACCCGACGGCCGACCGACCAGGGTCCGCGCCAGCCTCGGTCGTCCGTGATCACCAGCTCGCCGAATGCGGGATGTCCGCTCCAGGCCGAGAGTGGGGCGGCCCGGCCGAACGCCACGAGTTCCAGGGACGGATGCGTCGCGCGCAGCGCCCGCATCGCCGGCTCGGCCATGACGGCGTCGCCGATCCAGTTGGGCGCGAGAATCGCGAGGCGACGCCAGGCACCGGGATCGAGCGTCGTCGTCGTCATGACTCGGTCTCGCTCGGGGGCGGGTCGGGGGCCATCCAGAGCGGAAGTCCGGTCCGCTCGCGGTGCCACCGATCGGTCGCCCGGCGGACCTCCGCGGCGAGTCCGAACGCGACGAGCATCGGGCCGTCGACCACGAGCAGGAGTCCGTCGTCCTCGAAGGTCGCGGCATGCAGCGTGACGCCGGTCCGCTCGGCGGTCGCTTCCGCGGCGGCGACGATGGTGGCCCTCGCCCGGTCGTCGAGAATCGCCGCGTGCGGACCGAGAACGAGACGGATCCGGCTGCCTTCCGACGGCTCCCCGGTCATCGTCGGCCTGCAAGCAAGGTCGCGATCGACGCGAGCAGCAGCACGATCGTCGCGCCGAACCAGGGCATCACCGCCTCGGCGTCGCCGAGCTGGAGAAGTCCCGCCACGAATGGAAGGATCGAAAGCATCAGCAGGCCGATGCCGAGGCCGCGGGTGGCGCCGGAGTCCCGACGCCCGACCGATTCCGCGAGGTCCTCGACGGCGCGACGAAGGGTCGCCAGATCCGAGGTCTCGACGCGTCCGGCGCGGCCGGGACGCCCGGTGGCGAGGACGGTCTCGACCGCTTCCGCGAAGTCCGCGGCGATCGCGGTCGGTACGACCTCGTTCGTCGGCGTCCCGCCGCCGATCAGCACCGTCCGGCACCCGGCGGCGCGGCCCGCGGAAATGTCGCGGGGCTGGTCGCCGATCATCCAGCTCGCCGGAAGATCGAGTCCGAGATCCCGGGCCGCCTGGAGCAGCATGCCCGGCTGGGGTTTGCGCCACGGATGTTCGCGTCGGTACTCCGGCAGCGTGGCCTCGGGGTGGTACGGGCAGTAGTAGAACCGGTCGATGAGGCCGCGTCGGCCGGCGGCCTGATCGACGAGCCCGGCGATCTCGCGATGGACCCGATCGACGTCCTCCTCGGCATAGCGGCCCCGGGCGACGCCACCCTGATTGGTGACCACGACCAGTCGGTAGCCGGCCTCGCGAAGTCGGCGAAGTCCTTCCGGAACCCCGTCCAGCAGTTGGACGCGCGCGGGATCCCCGAGGTCGCCGTCGTTGGCGATCAGGGTGTTGTCACGATCAAGAAACACGACCGGGTCCACGCGGGAGAGCGTATCGGGAAGCAGTCGGAAGGATGAGGTCGAAGGCGAGGGGGACCATCGAAGTGGGGAGGGTAGACTTCCGGGTCTCTGTTCTCGGAACCAATCAGTCAGGACGTTCACACCCATGTCTTCCAACGGTGCACTCGGCATTCTCGCCGGCGGCGGTCCCGCCCCCGGCATCAACGCGGTGATCTCCGCGGCGACCATCCGCGCTCGACTCGAGGGAATCGAGGTGCACGGCATCCTCGACGGCTTCGGACGACTCATGTCGGGTGACGCGAACGCCACACGTCCGCTCGACATCGAGGATGTGGCCCGCATGCACTACCGCGGCGGCTCGATGCTCGGCATCGCCCGCGCGAACCCGACCCGCAAGGAGGAGGACCTCGAGCGGGTCATCACCGGACTCGAATCGCGCGGCATCGACAAGCTCGTGACGATCGGCGGTGACGACACCGCGTACTCCGCCTTCCGCGTGAGTCAGCAGGCGCAGGGCCGCATCCGAGTGGCGCACGTGCCCAAGACGATCGACAACGACCTCGACCTTCCGCCCGAGATCGACACCTTCGGCTACCAGACCGCGAGGTCGGTCGGCGTCGACATCGTGCGCAACCTGATGACCGACGCGAAGACCACGCGTCGCTGGTACCTCGTCGTCGCGATGGGACGGACCGCGGGCCATCTCGCGCTCGGCATCGGCAAGGCCGCGGGCGCGACGCTCACCGTCATCCCCGAGGAGTTCGGCGATCGGCGCATTCCGATCTCCGAGGTCGTGGACATCCTCGCGGGCGCCATTCTCAAGCGGCTCTCCGATGGCCGCGACGACGGTGTCGCGGTGATCGCCGAAGGCGTGGCGCTCTCGATCGTCGAGGACGATCTCGGCCAGCTCGGTCCGATCGAACGCGATGCCCACGGTCACGTTCGTCTCGCGGAGATCGACTTCGGAGGCGGGCTGAAGCGTCTGGTCCGGGCGCGACTCGCCGAACTCGGGGTCGACATCACGATCGTCGAGAAGAACATCGGCTACGAACTCCGTTGTGCCGACCCGGTGCCGTTCGATCTGGAGTACTGCCGCGATCTCGGGTACTGCGCGGCGAAGTTCCTGATCGCGGGCGGGTCGGGTTCGCTGGTGTCGATGCAGGGTGGCCGCTTCGTGCCGTGCCCGCTCGAGGAGATGCTCGACCCGCAGACCAACCGGATGCAGGTGCGGCGTGTGGACGTCAACTCCACGCGGTACGCGATCGCGCGGCGGTACATGATCCGTCTGCGACGCGATGACCTGGAGAACGAGCAGAAGCTCACGCGACTCTCGATGGTCTCGGGACTTTCCAGTGACGCCTTCCGAGCCCGCTTCGAGCCGGTCGTCGCCCACGAGCCGCCGTCGCTTCAGCTCGCCAAGGCCTGACCATCACGAGACTCGAATCTCGGGTCTCGACGCCCCCTGTCTCTTCCTTCCCCCTCCTCTCCCTCAGCCTCCACCCCCGTGACCGAACCCACCACCCCCGACACCCCGGAAACCGCCGCCGACCTCGTCGCGGCACGCCGTCAGAAGCTTCGGTTCCTCCGCGAAGAGCTCGGCGTCGATCCGTACGGCCGGCGGGTGGACGGGATCGTCTCGCTCGACGAGGCACGGGCCGCGTTCGACGAAGCCGCGCATGAGGCGTTCGACGCCGATCCCGAGTCCGAGGATCGTCGGCCGAGGGTGCTCGTGTCCGGTCGCGTGATGCAGCATCGCGACATGGGCAAGCTCGTCTTCATGACGCTTCGCGACCACACCGGCGACCTGCAGGTGAGCGTCTCGAAGGCGTCGTGCGAGGCGGAGATCTTCCGGCTCGCGAAGAAGCTCGACTACGGCGACGTCGTGGTCGCGGGCGGGCCGATGGGGCGGACCAAGCGGGGCGAGATCTGCGTCTGGGCGGACCGCGTCGAGATCCACTCCAAGAGTCTCGCGCCCCCGCCGGAGAAGTGGCACGGTCTCAGCGATCCCGAGATCCGTTTCCGACGGCGCTACGTCGATCTTCACGCGAACCCCGAGTCGATCCGCACGCTCCAGGACCGATCGCGGATCGTCTCGCGGATGCGGCGATTCATGGAGGCCCGCGGTTTCCTCGAGGTCGAGACACCCATGATGCAGCCGATGGCGGGCGGTGCCGCGGCGCGTCCGTTCGTCACGCACCTCAACGCCCTCGACATCGACCTCTTCCTGCGGATCGCGCCGGAGCTCTACCTCAAGCGACTGCTGGTCGGCGGACTGCCGAAGGTCTTCGAGATCAACCGCAACTTCCGTAACGAGGGCGTCGATCGCAGCCACAACCCCGAGTTCACGGTGATGGAGGCGTACGAGTCGTTCGGCGACTGCTGGTCGATGCTCGAGCTCACGGAGTCGCTCCTGCATGAACTCGCGGTCGCATCGGCGGCGGATCGTCGGGCTCGCGGCGACGAGGAGGTCGGCGGCACCGACGATGCGCCGGTGCTTCCCTTCGACGGCATGAACGTGAACTGGGCGAGGCCGTTCGTCCAGGTCACCTACGCCGATCTCTTCCGGCAGGCCACCGGCGTCGACATCCGCGACGAGTCCGCGGTCCGTGCGAAGGCCGCCGAGCATGGCATCGCGACCGCCGCGACCCTCGATCACTGGCTGCTCGCGAACGAGCTCTTCGAGGACCTCGCCGAACCGCTCATCGATCCCTGTCGACCGACGTTCGTGACGGGGTATCCCTCGGCGATCAGTCCGCTCACGCGGCCCGATGCCGACGATCCCGCGTTCAGCGGTCGCTGGGACGTCTTCGTCGCGGGCATGGAGATCGGCCCGGCGTACACCGAACTCAACGATCCCGACATCCAGCTCGCGAAGTTCACCGAGCAGCTGGCGGGCGAGGACGAGGAGGGGCAGACGTTCCGCTCGCTCGACGAGGACTTCGTCGAGGCGCTGCGGGTCGGCATGCCTCCCGCGGGCGGCATGGGACTCGGCGTCGATCGCATCGTGATGCTCCTGACCGGGCAGCGCACGATCCGCGAGGTCATCGCCTTCCCGCTCATGCGTCCGGAGGGCGGCGGGACGTGACACGAGGACGCCGGCGGCCGATCCTCGCGGCGCTCGCGGCGACTGGTGTGCTGGTCGTCGGGCAGGCGGTCGCGACGGTGCCGTCGATCGGTTTTGCGACCCCGGCGGACGCCGTCCGCGCCGACGTCGAGACCCGCTGGTACCGCTGCACGCTCGGTGGATCGCCGTGTGGCCGGATGGTCGAGCACGTGGAGTCGCTCGCCGAC
>CAYZSH010000029.1:0-20078 GCA_964481025.1 uncultured Isosphaeraceae bacterium | reverse complement strand
GCTCCTGCAGGGGCTCGGCTGGGATCAGCTCAAGGAGATCCGCAAGAACGTGGAGACCTTCCAGGAGCAGATCATGAAGGGCGTCGATCGGCCCATCCGGCCCGCGATGGCCGGTCCGGTCGGCTCCCGCCGCCGCCGAAGCTGAGGCAGTCTCCGGAACTGACCCGTCCGGCGGCGGTACGATCGCGACCATGTCACGATCAACCCGTCTCCCGTCGATCCTTCCCGCCGTCCTCGGCATCGCCCTGACCTCGGTCGCCTCCGCGAACTCGTCGACCCCCACCGACGAGCCGATGCCGCACTGGGTCTGGCCCACCGAGGCCCCCGCGGAGAATGAACGGGCGGTCTTCGACTTCGACCTCGTCGTGCCCGACGGCGCGACCGCGATCGAGATCCTCGCCTCCGCCGACAACCGGATGGTGCTCTCGTACGACGACGCGTTCCTGCTGCGTCATCGCAACTGGGAGCGGCCCGCCGCGACCACCATCGCCGATCCGACCGCGGGTCCTCATCGCCTTCGATTCGACTGTCACAACGAAGGCGGCCCCGCCGGACTCGCGGCCGTCATCCGCGTGAGCCATCCCGACGGCGACATCGTGCACATCACCGATGGCTCGTGGCGGGCGGTCGATCCGGAGACGCCGGCGAACACCGTCGCGGTGATCGACTTCGGTCCGTCCGACGCGCCGCGCGGTCCGTGGCGGAACCCGTTCGCGGTCGCGAAGGCGACGCCCGCCGAGTCGATCGTCGTGCCGGAAGGGTTCGAGGTCGAACTGCTGCACAGCGCCCGACCGGGCGAAGGCTCGTGGAGCGCCATGACGGTGGACGGCGAGGGGCGAGTCATCATCTCCCCGCAGTACGGACCGCTGCTGCGGATCACGCCCGCCTCGAAACCCGGCGGCCGCGCGATGGTCGAGCGGTTGCACGACGAGGTCGGCCGCGCTCACGGTCTGCTGGTCGTCGGCGACGACCTCTATGTCAACGTCGCGGATGATCCGAACCGGTCCGGTGGTCTCTGGCGACTGCGCGACGCCGACGGCGATGACACCTACGAGGTCGTCGAGCAGTTGGCGGCCTACGGAAGCGGCTCGGAGCACGGTCCGCACGGACTTCGGCTCGGGCCGGACGGCAGGATCTGGATGGTCAACGGCAACTACGCGACGATCCCCTCGCCGCTGCGTGAGATCAGTCCGCACGAAGGCTGGGCCGAAGACGTGGTGCTCGAACGCATCTGGGATCCCCGCGGCCACGCGGTCGGACTTCGGTCGCCCGGTGCCGTGCTGCTCCGCACCGATCTCGACGCGACCGAATGGGAGATCGTCGCCGGCGGCATGCGGAACCCGTACGACCTCGACTTCGACGCCAACGGCGAGCCGTTCACCTACGACGCCGACATGGAATGGGACATGGGGACGCCGTGGTACCGCACGCCGCGTTTCATCCATCTCGTGTCCGGCGGCGAGTACGGATGGCGGTCGGGCAGCGCGAAGTGGCCGGTGGATGCCGCCGACTCGTTCCCCGCGGTCATGGAGATGGACGCCGGCAGTCCGACCGGCGTCGCGAGTGGTCATCGCTCGAACTTCCCCGATCCGTGGCGGCACAGCATGCTCCTCGGTGATTGGGCGTACGGCCGCGTGATCGCGGTCGAGCTCACGCCCGAGGGCGGCACCTATCGCGGCACGCTGCGTCCGTTCCTGCAAGGCCGTCCGTTCAACGTCACCGACTTCGAGTTCGGTCCCGACGGTGCGCTCTATCTCACGACCGGCGGTCGTGGGTCGCAGTCGGGTCTCTATCGCGTGCGGTGGACCGGGGCCGCGCCGCGGGATCGCATGGCGACGCCCGCCGAGCGATTCGCCGCGAGCACGCGGACGCGTCGTTCGGAGCTGGAGGCGTCGCACCGCGACCTCGAGGCGATGCCGTGGTCGGAACTCGTCGATGCCCTCGGCGATCAAGACCCGTCGGTGCGTCGCGCCGCGCGGATCGGGCTCGAGCACGCGATGCGGGCCGCCCGTGACGGACGTCTGGATGCGACGCTCGACGAGATCGTCGAGGCGACCCGCGAACTGCCCGCCGCGGCCGGTGGCTGGGACGGCGTGCTGGCCGTGCTTCGCGCGGGTGATCGCGCGAGCGCCATCGGCTCGATCGAGACCATGCAGACCTTCGCGGACGAGGACGACTCGCCCGAAGGACGTCGGGCGCTCTCCCGGGCCGCGGGACTGCTCGTGGCGCGGTACGGGCCGCTCGAGCCCGACGCCCGAGCGGCGCTCGTCGAGGTCCTCGATCCGATCTTCCCGACCGGCCGCTTCGATGCCGATCGAGGTCTCGTCGAGGTGATGGTGGCGTTGCAGGCGCCGGGCACCGCGACGCGGGCGCTCGATCTGATCGCCGCCGCCGCGACGCCTGCGGAGGCGATGCACCATCTGCACGCGATCCGACTGCTCGACGCCGAGGGTTGGAATGATGCCGACCGCGCCCGCGCGGTCGCCGCGATCGACGTCGCAAGCACGTGGTCGGGCGGCGCGAGCTTCCCCGGGTTCGTCGATGCGATCCGCAAGGATCTCGTCGAACGACTGGGACCGTCGGCCGCGGCGGAAGTCACGCGTCTCGCCGACGCACGGCGCACTGCGGCAGCCGAGAGTGCGGCCCGGCGATTCGTGCGGGCGTGGACCGTCGATGACTTCACGCAGCATCTCTCACGACTCGACGCGGGCCGCAACTTCGAACGCGGCGCGGCGCTCTTCGAGAGCCTCCAGTGCGCGGCGTGTCACCAGGTCGGTGGTCGTGGTCTGGCGTACGGACCCGATCTCACCGGCGTCGGTGGTCGTTTCCTGCCGCGGGATCTTCTCACCGCGACGATCGAACCGGCTCGCGATCTCTCCGATCAGTACGCGGGCATCCGGATCGAAACGACCGCGGGTGACGCGATCCTCGGGCTGCCGGTCGAGCGGACCGCGACGCACGTCGTGGTCGCCCCGGATCCCCGCATCGGCACGCTCCGCATCGAGGTGCCGCTGACGGACATCGCTTCGGAATCGACCGCCACGCCGATGCCCGCGGGTCTCCTCGACACGGCGTCGATGGACGAGGTACTCGATCTCCTCGCCTATCTGCGAAGCGGCGGCGACTCGCGGGATCCCTCGTTCCGCTCGCCGCCGTGAGGTTCGGGCCGACATCGACCGCCCTTGTCCACAGCACACACCCTGGTTTCTGTGGGTGAATTGACGATTCGCCGGGCTGGGTAGGCTTCCGGAATCTTCCGGGAGCAACCGTGATCAGCGTCAGGTCCGTCTTCAGACATTCCGATTTCACCTTCGAAGGTCGGGCGATGCGGTGGCTCGTCGGCGTCGCGGCGATGTGCGGCGCGTCGTCGATGGCGGACGATTGTCCGCAGCCACTCGAGGACATGCCCACGCTCGTCGAGACGCTTCCGTCGGGGCTCATTCATCGTCAGCCGCTCGCACTCACGCAGACGCGGCTCGTCTATGCCGACTACCTGCGCACGCCGTCATGGGAGGATCGCATCGTCGATGTGGGGACGGGCTGGCTCGAGAATCGATCGAGTCGACGGCGTCGCGTGCGATATCACCATCAGTTTCCCCTCGACCGACGCCCGATGGTCATGCTCGGTTCGATCTCGAGCGGCGCCACGCGTCCGGCCACCTTCGACTTCCGAGTCGGATGCCATCCACTGGATCCCGAGTGGACGTATCACGTGATCGAGGGAGACGCCGATCGCTTCGCGCTGCGGGTCGAGGCGGTGCTCGAGCCGGGCGAGCGGGTGCTGGTCTGGTGGAACGTGCTGCTCGACATCGCGGTCTCCGGCCGACTTCCCAGCGATCGTGACGGTGACGGTGACGTCGATCTCGACGACCTGAGCACGGCGCTCGCGACGCTCGGCACCGAGGATCCCGCACGGGAGTCCGAGGCCCTTCGCTCGCTCGTCTCGCAACTGGGTACGGTGTCCGGCCGAGCCGACCCATGACCTCGATCGATCCGACCATTCCCGGCGCCGAAGGCGTGCCGCACGAGCAGTTCCACGACGTCTATCGCGCGGGCAAGGCCGCGTGGTGCATCGGACGTCCGCAGCCCGCGGTGCTGGCGTGCCTCGAGCGCGGCTGGTTCGACGACGGGGCGGTGCTCGATGCCGGTTGCGGGACGGGCGAGAACGCGGTGGCGATCGCCGCCGCGCGACCGGCCGCTCGCGTGCTCGCGATCGACGCGGTGCCGGAGGCGCTGGCGTCCGCGGCGCGGGCCATCGAGGAGGGCGGCGTCTCGGACCGCGTGTCGCTCGCGGAGATCGACCTGCGACAGGCGTTGCCGCCCGGTCCCTTCGCGTGGATCCTCGATGCGGGCGTGCTGCACGTCTTCTCCGACGACGATCGCCGGGCGTATCTCGCGCGGGTGGCGTCGTCCCTCGAGCCCGGGGGCTCTTTCGTGACGATCGTGTTCCGCGACGACGAGACGCGACCTCGCGGGCCGCGAAGACTCGGTCGCGATGAACTCGACGCCGGCCTCGTGCAGGCCGGCCTTCGGGTGGAGTCGATCGAACCCTGCCTCTACGACTCGGTCGCCCATGAGGGCGGTGCCCGGGCGTGGCTGGCCCGGGCCTCGCGACCTGAATCGGACGCCGCACGCTGATCGAAGCGTGACGGTCGGACGCCGGCCGCGTCCGATCGCAGGCGACCTCGAAGATCGCGTCTTCAATCGACGGACCCGGCCGACTAGGATGGCGTCATGCGTCTCCCCTCCAGCATGTCGTTCCGGGTGAACGTGTCCCTGATCGGCGTCTCGCTCATGGCGATCCTCGGAGCGGGCGGCTGCACCAACCGACAGGTCAAGGTCGTCATGCGGGCGGGCGATGCCGGGCCGGAGCGAACCTTCGAGACCAACCGTGCGGATGCCGACGAGCGTTCCCGGATCGCCGAGGCGTACGAGTCGGGGCCGCTTCGCCGGGGCGACGGTGAGGACGGGGTCCGTTTCGAGGCGACCTTCGCCGAGCGTGACCTTCCGAGCGAGGTCGGCAACCGGAACGGCTGGGCGGCGCTTCCGAGCGCGTTCGGCACCGCGTACCTCTACGTCGAGCAGTTCGGCGCCGAGCGGGACGACTGGACCGCCTTCCGAGACCGCATGGACGCGGGCGACCTGTGGCTCCGGCTCGGCGCGCGGTTCATCGAGTCGCGGATCGAGGACGAGGCGGCGCGGGCCGAGTGGCGACGCTTCGCGGACGAGGAACTGGTGCCCGACCTCCTGAGCGCGTTCCTGCGGTTCAACGCGAACGGACTCGTCCAGCAGGGGCAGCGGATCGACACCCGATTCCGTCCACCCGCCGAACGTGGTCCCCGCACCGACGACGAGTGGTTCCAGATCCAGGTCTTCACGCCGCTGGTCGCGTTCGCGATCGAGCGTGGCTGGGTCGAGCCCGAGGAGGGGCAACTCGTGCTGCTCTCGGGCGTCGATGGCTGGGCGTCCGCCGGCGAGCGGGCGTGGTCGCGGAAGAACCTCGCCGATCCGATCGTCGCGCGGTTCGTGCAGCGATTCAAGCCCGACGCCGAACCCGGCACGATCGGCCCCGAGAACAAGGACCTCGTGCTGCTCGGGCTCGCGTTCCTCTGGTGGGTCAACACCAGTGACGACGCGGCGGCGGTCATGCTCGAGTCGCCCGCGATTCCCGAGCGTGACAAGGAACGGCTGCGTCGAGGGGATCGACTGATCTCGATTCCCGGCCCCTTCGGCATTCCGATCGGCGGCGGCGCGAAACCGCTGGACAGCGAGGTCGTGCTGGAGACCGGCGTCGCGCCGTTCGTCACCAACGGCACCTGGGACGAGAGTCTCGGCACGATCACGTTCTCGACCAAGGTCTATCCCGCGGATCAGCGACGCCGGCTCGCGACGCCGGTCTTCCACGCGAGTTGGGCCGTGCCCGATGCCGACGTGCAACGAGCGATCTTCGGCGAGGTCGTCCTTTCCGGACAGGAACTCGCCGAGTGCGCGAGCTGGGAACGGATGCTCGACGAGGAGACGCAGGCCGCCTGGCGGGCGGCGGTGGTGCAGGCGATCGAACAGGGCGATCCGGCCCCGCTGCGGTCGATCCTGGATCGCGTCGAGGGTGAAGGCGACGACGATCTTCCGGCCCCGACGGCGCTGCAGTCGGTCGTGCCGGGCAAGGATCCGGCGTGATCGGCCGGGGTCTTCCGATCGCCGTCGCGTTGGCGGTGTCGCCGGTCGCGCACGGCGCCGGAACGAGCGACGATCTCGCGCTGCCCGAATTCGTGGACATCTTCTGTCTCGACTGTCATCGTGGCGCCTCGGCGGTCGGGAACGTCGATCTCTCGTCGCTGGCCGCGAGTCCGGGCGATCCGGCGCTCGATCCGGATCTTCTTCGCCGGGTGCGCGATCGGCTCCGCGCCCGCGACATGCCGCCGATCGACGTGTCGCTCACGCTGGAAGAGCGGATCGCGGATCGGCCGACCGAGAACGAGTACCGCACCGCGGTCGAGGCGCTCGGGTTCGAACTCGCTCGACGAGCCGATGGCGCAGGCGTTCCCGGCGTCGTGCTGCGGCGACTGAACCGACGCGAGTTCGCCGCCGCGATCGACGACGTCTTCGGCGTCGCCTTCGATCCCGCGGTGCTGCCCGCCGACGACATCGGCCATGGCTTCGATCACCTCGGCGAAGTGCTCTCGACCTCGCCGCTCCTTGTCGAGAAGATTCTCGATCTCGCCGAATCGGTCGCGCGTCGGGCGATCGTCGATGCCTCGACCGCGATTCCGGAAGTCCGGTCGATTCCGCTTGATCGAACCCGCGGCGGCGCGGTGCGCGGCGGTGGTGCGTGGCTGGCGAGTCGGGGCGAGATCGCGGCAGACGTCGAACTGCCGAGACCAGGCCGGTATCGCGCCGAATTCGACCTCGGTGGTCAGCAGGCCGGAAGCGAGCCCGTGCGATTCGCGCTTCGGCTCGATCGGGCCACGCAGACCGAGGTCGCGGTGCCCGAGACACCGGGCGCGCCGGCGACGCACGTCTTCGAGTTCGAGTCGGACCGATCGGCCGTTCGGATCGGCGCTGCCTTCCTGAACGACTACTACGCGCCCGAGGATCCCGATCCGTCGCAGCGGGATCGCAACGCGGTGGTGACGGCGATCCGACTGGCGGGCCCGCTCGATCCCGGCGAGCCGACGCCGATCCAGCGGCAACTCGACGGCTGGATGCGGGAGGGCGATCTGCGGACCGGCACCGCGCGGGCGGCACGTCGGCTGTTCGAACAGTGCTGGTGTCGTCCGATTCCACAGGACGAGGCGTATCGCGTCGCGGATCTCGTCATCGACGCGGCGCGGGCCTCCGATTCGGAAGACGGCGCCGGCGGTCGGGCATCGCGACCGCGGACGGCCGCGGTGCAGCAGGCCCTCGTCGTCTACGCGATCGCGAGTCCGGAGTTCCTCTACCGCATCGAGCGGGCGAGACCCGGGGCGGAGATCGCGGCTGACGGGACCGAGCCGATCGACGGACATGCGGTGGCGGCGCGACTCGGCGCGTTCCTGCGAGGCGGGCTTCCCGACGAGCGACTTCTGGAGGCGGCGCGGCGAGGACGACTGGACGACGTCGAGGGCATCCGCCGCGAGGTTCGCAGACTGTTGCGTGGGGACGCGCCACGCTCGCTCGGGGAGCGGTTCGCGGTGCAGTGGCTGCACGTCGATGGCGTCGAGCGACTGGAACCCGATCCGTCCCGCTACGGAGCGGTCGAGGCGGCGACGCTTGCGGACATGCGTGAAGAGACGATCCGGGCGTTCGCGGAGATCGTCGAGGAGGATCGACCGCTCACGGATCTCTTCCAGAGCTCGACGACCTGGCTCTCGCCCCGACTCGCACGGCACTACCGACTCGATGCCGATTCGATCGACTTCGAGTCGCGGGCGGTCGACGGGTTCGCCAAGGTCGATCTCGCGGATCTGGGCGTGGCGCACGCGGACCTCGGCGTGCTTCGGCACGCCAGCGTGCTGGCGTCGACGAGCAATCCCGGTCGGACTTCGCCGGTCAAGCGGGGGAAGTGGGTGCTGGAGTCGCTGCTCGACTCGCCGCCACCGCCGCCGCCGCCCGGCGTCGCGCAACTTCCCGACAAGGCCGATCCGGCGGCCGAGCACGCGTCGCTTCGGGCGATGCTCGAAGCACATCGGGCCGATCCCGATTGTGCCGCGTGTCACGTTCGGATGGATGCGATCGGGTTCGCGCTCGAGCCGTTCGACGGCGTGGGGCGTTGGCGGCAGGATGACGACGGCACGCCGATCGATGCGCTTGCGACGTTCCCGGACGGCTCGACCGCGGACGGTCCGCTCGATCTTCGCGAGGTGCTCGTCCGGGATCCGGCGCTTCGGCGGTCCTTCGCGAAGCATCTGCTGGTCTACGCGCTCGGCCGCGGACCGGAGTGGCGGGACGAGCCGCTCATCGACGAGATCGCGCAGGTGCTCGAGACGACCCCGACCGTCGCGGCCGCGGTCGAGGCGATCGCGATCAGTGATGCGTTCCGCAGACGTCCGGCGATGGAGTCGGATCTTTCCCGTTGATTCGACCGCGGTGCGGGGAGTACCGTCGGGAACCGTCCCGAGGAGACCGTTCCATGTCTCGATCCATCGACCGTCGCGCCGTGCTCCGTGGACTCGGGACCGCGGTCGCGTTGCCATGGCTCGAGGCGATGTCGCCGACCCGGCTTTCGCGGGCCGCGACCGCGATGGCGGCGCCGCTCGGTTCCGGCGGCGCGGCGGGACCGACCCGCGTCGCGTTCCTCTTCGTGCCGAACGGCGTGCACGCGCCGGACTGGCTGGTACCTGCCGGCGATCAGGCGACGGTTGGGGCGTCGGCGCTGCCGGAGTCGCTTCCGTCGCTGCTCGAGCCGCTCGGTCGGGTCCGGGAGCACGTCACGGTGCACGCCGGGCTCGCGCACGGCAATGCCCGCGCGCTCGGCGACGGCCCTGGTGATCACGCGCGAAGCGCCGCATGCTTCCTGACCGGCGCGCATCCGCGGAAGACCGCGGGAAGCGACATCCACAACGGCGTCTCGTTCGATCAGGTGCTCGCGGATCACTGGCGCGGCACCACCCGGTTCGACAGTCTCGAACTCGGGTGCGAGCCCGCGATGACCGCGGGCAACTGCGACTCGGGCTATTCGTGTGCGTACAGCGCGAACATCGCGTGGCGGTCACCCCGCACGCCGGTCGCGAAGGAGACGAATCCCCGCGCCGTCTTCGAGCGGCTGTTCATGGCGGGGCCGGCGGGCGAGTCGGCCGAGGCGCGGGATCGACGACTTCGCCGTCGCCGCAGCATCCTCGACGCGGTCCGCGGTGATGCACGACGACTCTCCACCGAACTCGGTGGCCGCGATCGCGAGAAGCTCGAGGAGTACCTCGACGGCGTTCGCGGTCTTGAACGACGGATCGAGCAGGTCGAAGGTCGCGCGCAGGATCCGTCGGCGTGGGGACTCGACGAACTTCCCGCAGGTGTTCCGGGCGACTATCGCACGCATCTCGAGCTCATGGGCGACCTCATGGCCCTTGCGTTCCGGCTGGATCTCACACGGGTCTGCACGTTCATGTGGGCGAACGAAGGTTCCAACCGAGCCTTCCCAGAGGTGGACGTCCGGGAGGGCCACCACCATCTCTCGCACCACGCGGGCGACGAGGCGAAGATCGACGCGATCCGCCGGATCAACCGCTGGCAGACCGATCGGTTCGCGGATCTCGTCGAGCGATTCGGCGCGGTCGAGACCGGACCGGACCGCACGCTGCTCGATGACACGTTGCTGTGCTTCGGCGGCGCGATCTCGGACGGCAATCGTCACAACCACGACGATCTGCCGGTGATCGTGGCGGGGCGGGGCGGGGGTGCCACCTCCGGTCGCCTCGTGCGTCATGCGAAGGGCACGCCGCTCTGCGATCTCTTCGTGGGGATGGGACGGGCGGCTGGCGCACCGGTCGAGCGGTTCGGCGACTCGAACGGCGTCGCCGCGCTCTGAGTCGTTCCGCCGTGCGAACTCAGCCGGATCGGCCGCCGAGGATCGCGAGGACGGCGGACGCCACGGAGGCCGCATGGTCGACGGCGGGCCCGTCGAGCACACCCTCGTGAATCTCCCGCGGTACCGAGAGCAGGACGCCCTTCGCCATCGCGATGAGTTCCGGCCGGGCCTCGATCCGGTCGTCGAAACCCTTGTCCAGCCGCGAGAACGCCCCGAGGAAGAGACGCGAGTTCTCGGTTGCGATCGATGGATCCGAGAGCGGGAGCTGCGGGAACGACAGATAGACGTAGGCGAATGCCGCGGGGTTGTGGTCGTAGAACGCGAAGGTCTCCGCGACCCACCGCTCCACGAGTTCCTCCAGCGTCGCCGCGGTCTCGCCGATGGCTCGCTTGGTCTCGGCCATGTCCCGGACGATCTCCTCGTAGATCGCCTGCTGCATCGCGAGCTTGCTCGGGAAGTGCTGGTAGAGGACCGCCTCGTTGCAGCCGGCCCGTCGAGCGATGGTGCGGACGCTCGCCGCGGCGAGCCCCTCCGAGCCGACGACCTCGATCATGGCGCGGACGAGACGGGCGCGGGTGCCCTCCTCGGCGGGGGTGTCCGTGGACGGAGAGAGATCGTTCATGCCGGGCCTCCGGAACTTGAGGACAAGTTGTCCACAGTACCGAGCCCCGATTGCTCAACGTTTGTTTGAGAGACCTGAAGTTCCGAAACCGCATTGAAGGGGCCTGGAACAGGGGTGCGACCTCCTTTTCCGCCAGGAACAGACCCCAATTGCGGATTCTGGCGGTCTGTTGCCTTGACTGAGCGCGAGTTGGCGATATCTTTACCGGGTCGGCGGCAACGCTGACCCAACCAAGACTCTTTCGTCCGGGGTCTTGGCGAGCGTCTCCCCACTCTTGCCGAGACCCCTTTCCGACCGACCCTGCCATCTGGCGGGGTCGGTCGCCTTTTGGCGATCGAACGTCGGCCACCGCCGAGGTCGTCTTCGCCGATGATGCCCCCATGCAGTCTCGGGTGGCGGTCATCGGCTTGGGTGGCATGGGTTCGCTGACAGCGGCCGTGCTGGCCCGCCGCGGGGTGCGGGTCATCGGGTTCGACGCCCGCCGGCCACCGCACGATCGTGGCAGCACGCATGGCGGTTCCCGGGTCGCCCGGACCGCGTACTTCGAGCATGCGGACTACGTGCCGCTGCTGCGGGAGGCCTTCGAAGGCTGGCAGCGGCTGGAGCACGACACGGGTCTCCGCTGCCTGCATCGCTGTGGCGTCCTGCTCCTTGGTGATCCGGAGTCCGAAGTGATCGAGGCGTCGCGGGCGAGCGCGGCGGCCCACGGCATCGCGGTCGAGGACCTCGATCCGGCCGCGGTCCGCGCCCGCTGGCCGGTGTTTCGTCTTCCGGAGGACATCCGCGGGCTTCTTGAACCGGACGCCGGCTTCGTCGTCCCCGAGCACGGCGTCGCCGCGGGGCTCGACCTCGCGGCCCGGGCCGGAGCGGACCTTCGTTTCGACTCTCCAGTCACGGCGATCGAAGGCGGTGTCGATGGTGCCGTCGTGCGGAGCGGCGACGAGGCGATCACGGTCGATCGGGTGGTGGTGACCGCGGGCGCCTGGACCGCTCGTCTGCTGCCGTCGCTCGCGGCGAGGTGTGCACTGGAACCGCAGCGGCAGGTGATCGTCTGGTGTCGTCCTCGCTCGACGCATGCGTCGATGCTGACGAGTGGACGCATGCCCGCTTGGCTGTTCGATGACGGCGGCGTCTTCGGCGACGGGGTCTATTACGCGGTTCCAACCTGGCCGGGGCAGGTCGGTCCGACCGGCGTGAAGATCGGGTTCCACGGTCCGGGGCCGGTGGTGGATCCTGAATCGATGGATCGAGACGTCGACCCCGGCGAGATCGCTCGCTTTCGCCGTGATCTTGCGACGTTCCTTCCCGACGCGCTCGAACCGCCGCACGCCTCGGCGACGTGTCTCTACACGATGACGAACGATCGCCACTTCGTCATCGATCGCGTTCCCGGCGCCGATGCGATCGTGGTGGCCGCGGGATTCAGCGGTCACGGCTACAAGTTCGCTCCCGTCGTCGCGGAGATCCTGGCCGACCTCGCGATCGACGGCGGCACCTGCCGCCCGACGAGCTTTCTCGAACTCGGCACCAGACCCCTCACCCCCTGATCACACGAACCCCGACGTTTTCCGTTATCCATTCGCCAGTCCCCCGACTCTCGAATCTCGATCCATCCCCCGTGACCTTCACCGACGTCATCTCCGACCCCCTCGTCCTCTCGCGCATCCAGTTCGCGATGACGGTGTCCTTCCACTACCTCTTTCCACCGCTCACCATCGGGCTCGGCCTGCTGCTGGTCGCGATGGAGTGGCGGTGGCTGCGGACCGGCGATCCCGTCTGGGACCGGGCGTCTCGATTCTGGACCCAGATCTTCGCGGTGAACTTCGCGCTCGGCGTCGCGACCGGCATCGTCATGGAGTTCGAGTTCGGCACCAACTGGGCCGAGTACTCGCGGTTCGTCGGCGACGTGTTCGGCTCGATGCTCGCGGCCGAGGGCGTCTGGGCGTTCTTTCTGGAGTCCGGCTTCCTCGCGGTGCTGGTCTTCGGGCGTGATCGCGTCTCGCCGCGGTTCCACTTCTTCAGCGCCTTGATGGTCTGCCTCGGATCGATCTTCAGTTCGGTCTGGATCGTGATGGCCAACAGCTGGATGCAGACGCCCGACGGCTTCTCGATCGAGCCGATGCTCCGCGGTGGCGAGCCGTGGATCGTCGAGGGCGACCTCATGACCCGCGCGGTCATGGTCGACTACTTCGCGGCGATCCTGAACCCCTCCACCGCGAACCGGCTGACGCACGTCTGGACCGGCGCGATGACGATGGGCGCCTTCCTCGTACTCTCGATCTCGTCGTACTGGATCCTGCGGCGACGGCATCTCGAGGTCGCGACGCGATCGTTCACCATGGCCCTCGTGCTCGCGGCGCTCGGCACCACCGGCACCCTCATGACCGGCGACGCGAACGCCCGCATGGTCGCGATGCACCAGCCGGCCAAGCTCGCGGCGATGGAGGGCGTCTACGAGACGTCGCCGACCCTGACGCCGATCACCGCCTTCGGAATCCCCAACGACGCCGAGCAGAAGGTCGAACTCGAGGTCGGCATGCCGGGCGGCCTGACCGCGCTGGTCTATCGACGACTTCACGATGAGGCGGGGCGACCGCTGAACGTGCCCGGACTCGACCTCGTCGCGCCCGATCAGCGGGCGACGACGCCGATGGTCTACGCGTCGTTCCACATCATGGTCGGCTGCGGCTCGTTCCTCGTGGGCATCGTGGTGCTGGGGATGTACTTCCGGGCCCGGGGCACGATCTGGAATCAACGGTGGCTGCTGCTTCTCTTCGCGATGGGCGTGGTGCCCGCGGTGCTGGCGAATCAGTTCGGGTGGTTCACCGCGGAGCTTGGTCGGCAGCCCTGGGTCGTGCACCCGGCGAGTCCGCGGGTCGATCCGTCGCTCGGCGTGATGAGTCCGCTCTGGGTCGTGAATCCCGAGGCGTCGCCTGCCGAGCAGGTCCGGCAGTGGACGCCGGGCGACGACGGCGCCGACTTCGCGGGCTGGCACTATCCGTACGGTCGCGTGATCGTGCGGGATGCCGCGGGCACGACTCGACTGCTCGCCGATGGTGCCGAACCCGCCGATGGCGAGTCGATCGTCTACGACGGCGCCCGCTCGATGCGGACCAGCAAGGGACTCTCCACCGCGGTTCGAAGCGGCGCGATCCTCTGGGCATGCGTCATGTTCCTGCTCATCTACGGCCTGCTGACGGCACTCTGGATCTTCGTTCTCAACCGCAAGATTCATCATGGCCCCGACGACGACAAGCCCGAAGGCGACGAGTCCGGCCTGCTCGGAGCGGTGCGTGATCTGGTGGGTGGACGCCGATCGATGACCGGCTTGCGGGGAGGTGACGCATGACGATCGCCTCGCTGCTTGCCGTCGCGGACCGCGTCGATGTCGCCGCCGCGATTGCGGCGCCGGACTGGCTCTGTTCGCTCTGGTTCGTCCTGATGTGCGTGCTGCTCGCGGGCTACGCGATCCTCGACGGTTTCGACCTCGGCGTCGGAATCATCCACTTCATCGTCGGACGCACCGATGCCGATCGCACCGCGCACGTCTCGGTGATCGGTCCGATCTGGGACGGGAACGAGGTCTGGCTCGTGACCTTCGGTGGCGCGCTCTTCGCCGGTTTCCCGCTGGCGTACGCGTCGATCTTCAGTGCGTTCATGGTGCCGCTCGTGCTGGTGCTCTTCTGCCTGATCCTGCGGGCGGTGAGTCTCGAGTTCCGGGCGAAGTTCGGGCGTCCGATCAGCCGGTTCATCTGCGATCTCGCCTTCAGCGGATCGTCGCTGCTGGCGAGTCTGCTCTTCGGGGTGGCGGTCGGGGCGGCGATGGAGGGCATTCCGATCGACGCGGGCGGGGCCCTCGTGCTGCCCGCCGCCGCGGGCGAGTCGCCCGGGCCGCTCGCGGAGATCACCTTCGCACTCACGCCGTTCTCGCTCACGACGGGCGTGCTCGCGGTGACGCTCTTCGCGGTGCATGGCGCACTCTTTCTCAATCTGCGGACCGACGGGCGACTGCAGTCGCGGATCGGCGGCGTGTTCATGAGCCTCTACATCGCGTTCGCGCTGGCGTTCGTGGGGACCACGATCCTCGCGTTCAAGTCGGCGCCGGTCGCGGTGGAGCAGGTCGGCGGGCGATGGTGGGGGCTGCTCGTCGCTCTGCTCAACATGCTTGCGATCCTGAACCTCCCGCGATCGATTCACCAGGGACGGCCGGTCTCGGCGTTCGTGTCGAGTTGCTGCGTGGTCCTCGCGCTGGTCTTCCTCTTCGGAGCGGGGATCTTCCCGAACCTCGTCAAGAGCACGCTCGATCCGGGCTGGGACATCACGATCTTCGATGCGGCGAGTTCCCGGGGCACGATGCTGACCATGCTCGTCGTGGTGAGCTTCGGCATGCCGTTCGTGCTGCTCTACACCGCGATCACGTACTGGACGTTCAGAGGACGGGTCGGCGGCGACGGCGATGGGCCGGCAGTGGTGGAGCGACGCGCATGACTTCGCAGCGACCGACGACCTCCGATGTCTCGAACGACCCGCTGGCTCTCCCCGAGCGGAGCGTGGGTCGAGCGTTCCTCGCGTCGTTCGGCGCCTTCGGGGCGCTGATGACGGTGTGGATCGTGCTGACCGCGATCATTCCCGACTTTCACGCATCGACGTCGAGTCCGCTGACCTACGTCGTGGTGGTCGGCAGCGTGCTGCTGCTGTTCGGAGCGCTGGTCGCCGGCCAGGTCCGGACGACCACCGCGTGGCTCGCGTCGCTCGCGGACGTCGACGGTGTCTCGAAGGGCCGCGTGCGGGCGATCGGTCTCGTGATCGCGGTGATGGTGGTGGTCGGCGTGCTCGGCGCGGTGGCGATCTTCATCTACACCCAGGCGGTCTGGATGCCCGAGGTCCGAACCGCCGTCGGCGCCGGCTGATCCACGTTCCAATGTGGGACAGGTACATCCCTGTCGAAGATGTACCCGTCCCACATCGCAGGCTGTCGTCACGCGGCTCTTCGTGGTTCGGGCAGTGCCGCATCGATCGCGTCGATCGACTCGTCCCAATCGCTCCAGTCGTCCTCTCCCCCGGCGGTGGTGGCCGCCTCGGCGGGGGCATGGGCGTTCGGGGCTGGGTTGCGAGCGGCGGCGTCAGTCCTCGAGCTTGTGCCCGATGCCGACAAGGTGCCTGCCCCGTGGTGTGGCCGTCGTGACTCGCGATCCGACTCCCAGCGGAACCCGGAGACCGTCGAGCGCAACGACTCGACCTGACCCGAGGTCTCCTCGGCGGCGGCCGCGAGTTCTTCGCTGCTGGCCGCGGTCTGCTGGACGACCTCGTCGAGACTGCCGACCGCGGCGTGGATCTGCTCCACCCCCTCGGCCTGCTCGCTGCTCGCGGCCGCCATCTCCTCGAGCAGGGTGCTGGTGCGGACCGCGTGGTCGAGGATGCCGCCGAACGCCTCCTCGACGAGACGGGTGATGCGAACGCCGTTCTCGCTTCGCTGGTTCGACTCCTCGACCATCGACGTCGTCTCGCGGGCCGCTTCGGCGGAACGCCGGGCGAGATTGCGCACCTCTTCCGCGACCACCGCGAAGCCCTTGCCCGCCTCGCCCGCCCGCGCGGCCTCGACTGCGGCGTTCAACGCGAGCAGGTTGGTCTGGAACGCGATCTCGTCGATCGCTCGGATGATCTCGCCGATCCGACCCGACGACTCGCGGATGCCGTTCATCGCGCCGGACAACTCGGTCACCGCATCCCGGCCGCGCTCCGCGCTCGATCGACTCTCGGTCGCCAGCCCCGCGGCCTGGCTCGCTCGTTCGACGTTCTCGGTGGTTCGGGCGGTCAGTTCCTCGAGGTTGGCGGAGATCTCCTCCAGAGCCGCGGCCTGCCGACCGGCGCCGTCGGCGAGTTGCTGGCTCGAGCCCGAGATCTGACCCGAGCCCTGCTCGATGACCAGCGTGCCTTCGGCGACCTCGCGGAAGGCATGGCCGAGTGATTCGCAGGTGCGGTTGAACGCATCCGCGAGTTCACCGATCTCGTCGTGACTCCGATGCTCGATGCGGCGGGTGAAGTCGCCGGCGGCGAGTGAACCGAACGCATCGCGAATCCGCTGGATCGGGCGAGCCATCGCCCGGGCGAACCAGAGCGCGAGCGCTGCGCCGATCAGCGCGACGACCAGACCCGTTGCGGCCATCTCGTTGCGAAGCCGATGAATCGGGGCCTGGATCTCGTCTCGATCCAGCATGGCCGCGATCTTCCAGTCGAGGCCCGCGATCGAGACCGGCATCGTCGCGGCGACGACCTCGACACCGCGTTCGTCCTGACCCTCGAGCACCTGCAGTCCGTCACCCGACTCGCGGACGAACACGGCGCTGCGGAGATCCGATGCGAGCACCGAACGCTCGGGATCCTGCTGGTCCGCCGAACGGTTCCGGGCGTCGGCACCGAACAGCACCGTGCGCTCGGTCTCGCCAAGGCCCGCATTCGCAGTCATGACCTCGTTGATGCGGTCGATCGGCATCTGGAAGATCGCGACGCCGACCCGTTCCCCGCCATCGAACACCGGCGTCGACACGAAACTCGCGGCAGCGCCGTAGCTCGGGGCGTACGGTCGGTAGTCGACGAGCGTGGTGGTGCCCGCGGGCGCGGCGATCGCGGCGCGGTACGCCTCGCCGAAGTTGCTCGACGCGTACGGTCCGTCGAGGAAGTTCATCGCGAAGTCGGTCTCCTTGAAGACCGAGTACACGAGGTTGCCCTCGAGATCGAAGAGGAAGATGTCGTAGTAGCCAAACCGCTCAAGATAGTCGCGCACCTTCGGGTGGTAGTGCGCGTGAAGCCGGTCGTAGTCGCTGCCGGTGCCCGCGTCGTCCAGACGGAGTTTCTCGCCGACCGGGTTGGAGTTCCGGGCGATGTAGAGCGACTGGAGCGCCAGGGATGCATCGGTGGTCGGCATGTAGACCGCCGACCCCCGCCAGGTGGCGCCCGCGTCCTTGACGCGGGGCTTGAACTCGCGTTCGTAGTAGTCGCGGACCGCGGACGACGCGGACTCGGGGTCGAAGCCCGACTGGGCGGCGACCTGATCGAATGCGTCGCTGAACTCCCGGGTGGCGGCCACGATCATGTCGTCGGCGGCGAAGGTCGCGTTCTGATCGAGGATCGTCGCGAAGGAGTGTTCGATGTGGGCGGCCCGGCCCTCGATCGCGGCGCGGAGACTGCCCCGCGCCTGCTCATGCAGCGAGTTGCCGGCGCGGACGTACGAGAGCACTGCGACGGTCGTCACGGCGCTCATCGCGAGACAGCCGCACATGACGGCCAGACGGGTGGTGATGCCCCAGCGGGCGGGATTCAGGATCGACATGGTCGGGTTTCCGACGGGTTCAGGTACGAAAGGATTCAGAAGGACCAGCCGAGGCCGACGAAGCCGACGACGATGGTGTCGTCGCCGCCGTTCGAGGCCGTGGCGCCTTCGCCGAGAAACTGCACGCCAACGCCCGCATCGAGCGTGATGGCGCCGAAGTCGCCCTCGGCGACGTTCCAGGAGATGGTCGGGGTGACCGACGCGAATCCGAAGAGTTCGGAGTCGCCCTCGTCGTCGAAGTAGTAGTCGTGCAGGCCGAGCCCGACCGCGATCGGCACCGAGAGTGACAGGTCGTCGGACACCGTGAACGACGGACCTGCCCCGATCTCGAGGTAGGTGTTGCCGTTCCGGTTGGAACCGCGGTTCTGGTTGTCGAGTTCGATCGCCAGAAGCGCGTAGGGATCGCCGAGCACGGTGCCGTACCAGGTCTCATCGGGAAGGTCGTACGAGACCAGCACGTCGAGTTCGCAGGTCGTGTCGAACGCGTCGCTCGGCGAGAGGTACCACGCGACCGCGGTGTCGAGCGTCCAGCCGCGGTACCCGAGGGCCGCGCCGACGATGAGATCCGTCTCGTACCAGTCCTGCGGCGAACGCTGGGCGCTGGTGCCGACCGATTGCACGCTGCTCCAGTTCGTGAAGTAGACGCCGAGGCTTGGTGCGGCGGCGGTCTCGTCCATGAGGTCGTAGCCGACCGTCAGTCCGGGCTGCACGATGAGTCCGACGTCCTCCTGCATGTAGCCGCGGAAGACGTATGCGCTCGTCCAGGTCAGCGAGAGATCGAGCGACACGCCGTCCGGCAACGAAGAGGTGGGTGGCTCGGGTGATTCCCCGACATCGACCGGCGGCGGAAGCGGCGTTGATTCGACGGCGCCTCGGTTCGGGCCTTGAGGCGGTGGAATCAGCGGCTCGGTGGCCACGGTCGTGGCACCGAGCACCAGCAGTACGGGATCGATCACGTTCATGCCCCCTGGAAGGTCGATTCAGCGACGCGGGTCGCGGTCGCTTGCGAGGAGGCCATCGGCGGTCGAATTGCACGACTTGGGACGGTGTCGCATCTCTGGGGTGAAGGCCCCGGCCTCCGCCGTCGGCTGATCCGGCCCGATCGGCGGTCTCGCGCCGACAGGGGGAGATCGGAGGTGGACATTCGCCCGCGGTCGGATACGGTTCCCGGTCGCGACCGCGAGATTCTCGTCGCGGTCGAGTTCGATTCACCGTCGACTCTCCCGGGTCTTCCCTCCATGTCCGACATGTCCGACCGTTCGCGACGTCGTCTCGTCCCCTCCTCTATTGGGGCCTCCATTGGGGCCTCCATTGGGGCTGCCATCTGGGTCGCATCCTTGCTCGTCCTCGGCTGCGCCTCGACCGGTGGCGGTCGTGGCGCACCGGATCGCGTGGACGTTCTTCATCCCGATGCCACGAGTCGACTCCAAGTCGAGGTGGGTGAGGTCGTCGCGTTCGATCTGCCTGGTCACGCGGGTACGGGCTACGCATGGCGGGCAAGCGGGGAGTGCCCGGCATGCCTCCAGTTCATCGACGGCCCCACATTCACGCCCGATGATGCGAACCGCGTCGGATCCAGCGGTTTCTCGCGGTTCCGCTATCGGGTGATCGCGTCCGGCGTGGCGACGATCGTCTTCGAGTACGTGCGGAGCTGGGAGACCGATGCCCGTCCGGTGCGTCGTTCGGTAGTCGAGATCGTCACCACCAGCGGATGAGCGGATGAGCGGGGGAAAGGGTGTTTCCCGGCAACGGGCGCGATGCGGAGGGAATGAACCGACTGGTCCGGGGCTGTTCGGCCGGACCTAATGGGTGCACCGGGGAATCACCCCCGCGTCGTCGTCGGGGTGGCGGCCGCAGCGGGGGTGACCGAACAGGAAGGAGCGGACGAATGTCGCTCATGACGATGCTGGGCAAGCAGGTTCAGGGGCCGAAGGGGCCGGTTCGCGTGGTGGCCATGTACGCATCGCTCCCGCCGGAGTGGCGGGAGCGGGCGAAGTGGGACGATCGGTACGCGGAGGTCGTGGACCTCGCAGGTCAACGCTGGAAGGCCATCGTTTCGGACGATCGCGCAAGACTGCTGGAAGCGATGCCCTCGTGATCGATCACGGCTGGTTGGTGGTCCAGGC
>CAYZSH010000028.1:16732-20084 GCA_964481025.1 uncultured Isosphaeraceae bacterium | reverse complement strand
ACGGACCCCGAGCCGGCGTGAGCGAGCACTTCGCCACACGCGGCCGGCGACACGGTGGCCACTCAAAGTCCGTTCAGGACGGCCGGCGATCAGCCCGAGCAGGCGCCCCAGGCACCGAGCAGCAGACCGAGGTCGGCACCGTTGACGACGCCGTCACCGTTGACGTCCGCGGCACAGCCGGAGCAGGCGCCCCAGGAGCCGAGCATGAGACCGAGGTCGGCACCATTGATCTGGCCGTCACAGTTGATGTCGGCGGGGCAGCAGCCGGGGCCGGAGCCCTGGCTGGCCGAACGCTCGACCGACGCCTTGAAGTCGTCGTTCTGCGGAACGAAGCGGTCGCCACGCTTTCCGGAGTCGGCAGCGAAGGCGGCGGCCGCGACGGCCAGCGACAGGAGGGCGACGGAACTGCTGATCTTCTTCATCTCAAGAAACTCCTTGGCCGGTCGAAACTGGGGAGGACCGGTTTTCCGGAAATCCTACGCCCTTCCCCTGCCCCTGCAACCCTCAAGTTGGAATTTTCCCGAAAACTCGCCGCAGCGGCCGGCGGTCAATCCCGCCCTGCCACCGCCCGGAGCACCGCGGCGAGCGTCGCACCCTGCGTGCTGCTGTTGAAATCAGCCTCGACGATGCCGCGAGAACGACGCCCCGCCTCGAGCCGGATAGCAGGGTCCGAGAAGCGGATGAGTGCGGCGGCGAGCGCCTCGTCATCCCGTTCCTCGATGAGCACGCCGTTCTCGCCCTCCCTCACCGCTTCCGGAATGCCGCTGTGTCGGCTGCCGATGACGGGCAGCCCGGTGGCCATCGCCTCCGCGATGACGAGCGGCATGCCCTCCATGTCGCCATCCGCCGCAGTCACGCTCGGAGCAACGAAGAGGTCGGCCTCCCGCATGGCGCCACCCACCTCGCGATTGGAGAGCCAGCCGACGAACTCGATGCGGTCCTCGACGCCGAGTTCTCGAGCCAACGCCTCAAGACCCGGCCTGAGTTCGCCATCTCCGACGAGGCGGACCCGGAACGCACTGCGGTCGCCTGCGATCGCCACCGCCCGAATGAGATGCTCGAACCCCTTCTTCTCGACGAAGCGGCCGACCGCGAGCGCGACCGGCGTTCCAGTCCGACCATCGCGATCGACCGGCTGGAAGTCCTCCAGTCGAATGCCGAGTCGGTGCAGCCGGACCTTCTCGGGCGGCGCTCCTGCAGCCACCAGGCACTCGCCGAGATAGCGAGAGTTCGGCAGCAGCACCGACGCCCGAGCGAACAGCTCGTCGTAGACGTGCATTCCGTGCTTCTTCAGTTCACGAGTGATGTCGTAGCCGTAGTACGCGACGCTCAGCGGCCCCTGCACGATGCCGGCGTCGATCACCGGAAGCATGATGCGACCCATCGGCCCGAACTGGCAATGGATCGCGTCGTAGCGGCGCGGCCCTCCGAGAGCGTGCGCGATCTCAAGCAACTGCCCGGACATCGCCCGCCAGCCCAACCGCGGCGAGATGGCGCGTGCGGCGACGCCCGGAGCCGACGATGCGAGCCGCAGAAGACGCGGCACTCCCCCGAGCAGACGTTCCCCCCGCGGCCGGTCGATGTTCGCGGTCCGGGTGCGCGATGCGAGATCGACCGCAAGATCGCGTCGTCCCCAGGTGCCGTCACCCGGTCGCAACGCCAGGATCTCGAGATCGACGCCCTCCTCGACGAGTTCCACCGCCTGTTCGCGGATGAAGGTCTCGGAGGCGAGCGGGAAGGCACCGGTCACCATGAGCACACGAAGGGGATCGGTCATGCGTCGTATCCCAGCGACGCGGCGACCGGTGCCACCACGCGGCGGATGCGTTCGAGATTCGGGCCGAAGACGTCGGCGACCGCCCGCGGTCGCCCCGGCGGCTGGAACGGGCGATCAAGCGCCGCGGTGATGTCGGCCGTCACCTCGAGCCCGAGATGCAGCGCGATGCGATCGATCTCCCGCGCCTTGTCCGCCTTGAAGTCCTCGTATCGCACGAGCAGCGTGTCCTCGCCCGCCGAGAGCGCGATCTCCGCGGCCACCTTCCAGCGTGCGGCGAGCGACTCGATCGGATGGGTCGCGTCGACGCCGATCCAACGGTTGTCGAGCACCACCCGCCACGCGGGCGGCGTCGCGGCGAGTCGATCGGCCGGAAACTCGTCGACATCGCCCGGAAGATCCAGTCGGTCGAGAATGCTGCGGATCGTCTCCGCCGGATCGCGGACCACGAAGACGAGCGGGGCTTCCGGCCACCGGTGCCTGATCCGATCGACGAGAAAGGTCAGGTTCGGTTCCTTGACGATCGCACGCGAGAAGTCGACCGCATTGCGTCGGACGAACCGGTCGAAGGCGTCGGCGTCGACGCCCGCGGTGTCGACGGTGGTCTCTCGCCAGTCGCGTTCGAGATCGATGGTCGTGGAGAGTCCGGTGCGAAGACCGAGAAGACCGGCGATCGCGGACGTGCCGCTCTTCTGCATCCCGAGGATGAACACCGGACATCGGTGCGGCCGCGCGAGTCGCGCCCTCACCTCGTCACGGCACGCGCGGCGGGTCTCGTAGAGTCGCCGTCGCCAGTCGCGGTCCGGAACCGGAGGCGTGTTCGGTTCACTCATGACGTCCACCTCGCAAGCCACGACCGACACGGTTCACCGAATCGATCGGCGAGCGCGGTCAGTTCGGGCTGGAGCATTTCGACCAGCGCTTCCCGAACCAGCTCCGGCATCGGCAGCCGCACGCCGCGCCGCACGACACCATGATCGGCGGGCGGACGGGCTTCCACACCGAGAAACGCGTGGATCCGCGCGAGCAGTCCCGCAGGATCCGCGGCGACGTCCTCGAAGAACCCGATGAGGACCCGATCCTCAGGAACGTACCGGGACCACGCATCGATGACGGCAAGATGATCGCCCCGCCGCCGGACCCGCGGTTCACGCAGCCGATTGATCCAGTCGTCGACGGTCACCGACGCGGGATCGACGCCCCCGAGTTCGATCTCGTTCATCACCACCTGCGACCACGCCCGTTCGATCGGATCCCGCATGAGGTAGATGAGTCGGATCCTCGGCATGATGCGGGCCACGAACCGGATGCGTTCGTCTGGAAGGACGGCGTATCCCGGCGTGATCTCCCCGGCCACCCGATCCACCGCATCCTGGAATCGCCGACCGTACTCGACCAGCGGACGGTGGAAGTTCCAGTCGAAGTAGTGGACTTCCTTCTCCTCCGGCAGGAAGAGATCGGGGTGCGTCGCGAGCTGCGCGTGCAGCCACGTCGTCCCCGACTTCTGCGCCCCGATCCCGAGAAAATCCGGCAGTCGCGGCGGCCGCAGCACGCCCCGCGCCTGCAGCGGTTTCTCGA
>CAYZSH010000028.1:13278-16632 GCA_964481025.1 uncultured Isosphaeraceae bacterium | reverse complement strand
CCACACGCCGGCACCGGCGATCGCCGAGGAGACGATCGCCCGCCACGCCGCGGATTCGATGTCGCGGATACTCAACGCCGTCCCGTGGAAGCAGTACATCACGGCGGGAATCCGCATGACGACCCGCGCGGTGCTGAGCCCCAGCGCGACGCCGAGTGCACCCCACGGCAGACCGCAGACCATGCCGAGCACCGCGGCCGACGAGCCGACGATCCGCCATCGCAGTTGACGGTCGGTGCGACCGAGCGAGAGGTAGACCCAGCCGGTGGCCACGTTGAGCGAGACCATCAATCCGGCGGGCGACAGCGCGCGAAGCAGCGGGATCGACTCGGACCATGCCGGACCGAGCACCGCAAGCACCATCGCCGGCGCCGCGACGCCGGTGAAGACCGCGAGCGGGAAGGCGAGGCTCGCGATGATCTCGACGCTCGAGCGATAGAGGCGACGGTACGCGTCGGGGTCGGACTGAAGTCGACTCAGAGCGGGCACCACGGCGCTCGTGAGCGGCTGATTGAGTTGCGTCGAGGGGAGCGTCATCAGCTGGAACGCCCGACCATACGCGCCGACCGCGGCGGGCCCGACGAATCGACCGATCAGGATCTCGTCGAGATTGCGGGTCAACGCGTTGAGGAGCTGCGACGCACCGAGGTTGAGTCCGTAGCCGAGCATCGGTCGGACCGCGGCCAGCGGCGCCGGACGAGCGGGTCGCCACCGTGCACCGATCCAGCATCCCGCCGCCAACACCACGCCGCCCGCGAGATGCTGCGTGACCACCGCCCACGGCCCCCAACCCGCCAGCGCCGCGAGCACGCCCCCGACCCCGGCGGCGACGAGCGACGCGACCTGCGCGTACGCGAGCGGCCGGAATCGGAACGACCGCCGCATCATCGCTCGAGGCTGCGCCCCGAGTGCCGCGAGCACGAACATCGGCGAGAGCGCGAGACAGAACGGAACGAGTTCGGGCCGCCCATAGAAGCCCGCGATGAGCGGAGACGCCGCCGCGAATGCGATGCCGAGCACCACGCCCGCCGTCACGTTGATGATCGCCAGGGTCGTGACCTCGCCGGGTTCGATCGACTTTCGCTGGATCGCCGCGTCGCCGAGCCCGAGCTCCTCGAGCACGCGGGCGATCGCGAGAATCGCGATCACCATGCCGACGAGTCCGAACTCGTCGGGCGTCACATGCCGGGCGATGATCGCCATCGCACCGATCGACACCACCGTGCCCGCGATCCGGGCGACGAGCATGGTCGCGGCGCCGCCCGCGGCGCGACGTCCGAGTTCGCGTTCCGGCCGCTCGACCGTCATGACGCGGACTCCGGACGTGGCATCGCCGAGGCCAGCGTCTCCGGCGACACCCGATCGATCGGCTGGATGCCGAGTCGCAGTTGGATCCGACGGCGAAGCCAGCCCGCGAGGCGGACGTGGTAGTAGACGACGAGCGCCGGCGACGCTCGGAGAAGTTCGATCGGCGTCTTGCCCTTGTTGCGAAGCTCGTTGAACGAGATCGCCGCGATCGCCAGCGCCGCCACCGGCACCGGCAGCAGCAGCGTCCACCAGGAGACGAGCGGACCGAGCAGGATGCCGACGAGCAACAGGCCCCACGCCGCGAAGATCGGGCCGAGGTCCTTGCGGAACCCGAGTCCGTATCGCCACTGGATCTCCGCGACCGACGCCCCGCCGAACCACGCCTGCCGCAGCAGGCTCCGCCGGGTGTACGGGTGATGATGCACGGCCTTCGCGGTCGGGATCGCGACGACGCCCCAGCCCGCGGCTCTGATCGCGAGGTTCAATCCTTCCTCGTCGCATCGCGCGGAGATCGCGGTGTCGGGGCGACCACCATCGGTGCGGGTCGGGCGAGACTCATCCCACGCGCCCTCGGGAAGCAGCGATCGCCGGATGCACAGATTGCAGGACGTGATCCGCGAACACGGCCCGGGCCGAGGAAGTCGGTGCGTGCCGCGGAAGGCGAGTTCCCAGATGCTCGCGTCGCAGGCATCCTCGACGAGACCGGAACCGGCGCCGAGCGTCGGATCGGCCTCGAACGGTTCGACGAGTCGCTCCAGCCAGTCGGGCGACGCCTCGCAGTCGGAGTCGAGGAACGCGACAAGCGGTGCCCGCGCTGCGGCGACCCCGCGGTTCCGACTCGCGTTCGCCCCGAGGTTCCGCTCGTTGCGGATGACCCGCATCGGCAGTCGCGATCGGGCGGCGACCGCGTCGACCGCGTCGGGCGTGCCGTCCTCGGACCCGTCGTCGACGAAGATGATCTCGGCGCGATCGATCGTCTGGGCGGCGAGACTCTCGGCGCAGCGGACGGTCTTGTCGCGCCGCTCGAACATCGCGACGACCACGCTCACGCGGGGCGCGTCGGACGTCGATGACGTGGTACCCTCGATCGACGCGGTCACGCCCCACCCCCATGCGCATCGCCATCTGCATCATCACGAGACGACGACCCGAGCCGCTGGCCCGGCTGCTGCGTTCGCTCGAATCGATGCGGGTTCCCGGAGAGATCGAACCGCGGCTGGTCATCGTCGAGAACGACGAGCCCGGAAACGCCGCGGCACCCGTGACCACGCTTTCGTGCATTCACGCCTTCGAGCCGACCCCCGGCATTCCCGCGGCCCGCAATCGCACGCTGGAGATCGCGCTTGCCGACGCGGCCACGGACGCCGTGGTCTTCCTCGACGACGATGAGACCGTCGATCCCGACTGGCTCGAACGACTGGTGGAAGGCCGCCGCCGGTTCGACGCGGTGATCGTGACCGGTCCCGCCCTGCCCCGCGTTCCCGAGGGTTCGCCGGCGTGGATCGACGCGAGCCGCGTGCTTGAACCACCGAGATATCCGACCGGCACTCGACGGCCGTGGGCGTTCACGCACAACGCGATGGTCGACGCCGAGATCCTTCGCAGCGGCGGCCACCGCTTCGACGAGTCGATGGTGCACACCGGCGGCAGCGACAAGGAGTTCTTCCGACGGCTCGCGGACGCCGGTCACGAGATCGTGTGGATCGACGACGCGATCGCCCGCGAGTGGTATCCCGCGGAACGACTGACCCACCGGTGGGTCTTCCAGCGGTCGTACCGACTCGGCACCAATGCCCCGCACGCCGAAGGACGCCGAACCCTCGGGGCTCGGCTCGCCCTGCTGTGGCGGGCGGTTCGCTTCGCGGTCCGGGGAACGCTTCGACTCCTGATCGGTCTGTCGCGGCCGCAGGTCGGCCTCGCCCGCGCGGCGTGGGACTGGGGCCGCACCTTCGGACTCATCGCGGGCGTCGCGGGTCGCCGATACGACGAGTACGCCGAACGCCACCGCTGAGTCTCCCGGACGTCCGAACTCGTGATGATCGCCAT
>CAYZSH010000028.1:11263-13178 GCA_964481025.1 uncultured Isosphaeraceae bacterium | reverse complement strand
GGCCCGGACGGACTCGTCGGCTTCGTCGACGACGACGAGGAGGTCACCGACGGCTGGCTCGCCGAAATGCTTCGCGTGAAGGCGGCGTTCCGCGCCGAGATCGTCACCGGCCCGGTGCTGCCGCGATTCGAGCAGACGCCGCCCGACTGGATCGTGTCGGGTCGATTCTTCGACAAGCCGGTTCGAGCGACCGGAAGCGAACGACCTTGGGCGTTCACGAACAACGTCCTCTTCGATGCCGCCATCGTCGCCAGACTCGAGGGCCGCCACTTCGACGAGGGATTCCTGCGGCTGAGCGAAGATCGTCACTTCTTCCAGCGTCTCGCCCGCAGCGGGGCGCGGATCGTCTGGGCCGCCGACGCCCCGGCCTTCGATGCCATCCCACCCGGACGCGCGACCGCGGGCTGGCTGATCCGCCGCATGCGGACGGTCGGCCGATGCGTGGCCCCGCTCCGCCGCGATCTCGACGGCCCGGTTCGAGCCGTGATGATGACGCTCGCGAAGGCGCCGGTCTGGATCGCGATCGGCGCAGCGACCACCCTCGCCGGGCTCGTGGGCGGCAAGGTGCTTCGGGTCCGAGGTCGGAGCTGGATCGCCTATGGCGTCGGCCTCGCGGAAGGGGTGTTCTCATCCTCGCTGGCGGGACGCCCCGCCGCATCGTCCGACTGATCCGGGGCGGAGGCGTCGGCTTCCTCGGATCGGCGTTCCGCGAGGATCTCCATGACGATCTCGCGGTACTCCCGCGCCTTGTCGTACCGCTCGTCGAGTTCGATCGCCCGGTCGTAGGCCGCGATGGCGTCCTCGAGGTGATCGAGCATGTACCACGTGTTGCCGAGGTTGAAGGTCGCGGTGGCCGCCTGCCCATCATCGCCCTGTGCCATCGCGGTCTTCGCCGCCCGATCGAAGGCGTCGAGCGCGAGCGTGAACCGCTCGGCCCGGTAGAGCGCTTCGCCCAGCAGCAACGGATGTCGAATGTCCTCCGGATCGAGGGACTCCGCCTGTTCGAACGCCTCGGCCGCGGCGACCGCATCACCATCACCGAGCAGGGCCGTTCCCAGATGGAACCAGGCACGTTCCAGCCGGGGATCCTCCTGCACCACCTCCTGCAGCATCTCCGCCGCCTCGTGATACCGATCGGCCCGGAGCAGCCGGACGCCCTGCTTGAGCCGACGACGCCAGAGTTCGTCGACGTCGGGCTCCTCGGCGAGGGTCGCGATGACGTAGCCGCCGTCCTTGACCATCTCCGCATCCCACCAGTCGATCCACGGACGCACGCCGCCGCGGGAGACGTAGTGGGTGACGCCGTACTTCTCGAAGAGCGCGGCCCGATCCTTCTCGTCCGTATCGAGCGCGAACATCAGTTGGATGTCGATGCGTCGACGCCCGCCATCGGCGACGCCCGTGCTGCTTCTCTCGCTGGCGACCAGCGACAGGTCATGCAGCATCTTGAGCCGCGTGCCGGTGAACGGCTCCACCGCGACGACGCTTCCCGCGGGAACCTGTTCCTGCAGGAATCGCTGCAGACGTTCCAGACCGCGGTACTCGCGGCCATGGCGGTAGTCCACCGGCGCGGAGACACGGTTCCAGTAGTACTCCCAGTCATACGGACGGCGGTGCGTCGCGTGCGCCATCGCGAGCGGAATCGCGAGCAGCGTCAGAGCCGTCAACACCACGCGACCGCGATCAAGCACCGTGATGGTGCGACGAAGACCCGACCGAGCCTCCAATCGACGCGCGAGTCCGGGCGATCGGAACCACCATTCGATGGCCGCCGCGATCGCCGGCATCGACAAGGGATAGAACAGGACGAACGACACCGTCTCGAACCGTTCGAGCATCCAGTCGGCCCCGAGGAAGCGGAGCGCCATCGTGCAGACCGGGGGCGTCAGCACGATCCCCTGCACCACCGCGATCG
>CAYZSH010000028.1:0-11163 GCA_964481025.1 uncultured Isosphaeraceae bacterium | reverse complement strand
CGATCCTTCACCGTCATCCGCTTGCCTGCGAACGGGAACGGCATCGCACACAACACGACGAGCACCCACGCCACCAGCGCCGTGGCGACGCCCGGGCGTCGGCGAATCAGTCGCCATCCGGCGGTCCCGAGCAGCACCGGCGACGCGATCACCGTCGCGAACCCCGCATAGAGCGGATGGAACATGCCGATCAGCAATGCCATCGCCGCGACCCGCGGGAGACGATGCCACCACGCCGCTTCAGGCTCGCGCCATGCGGCCCCCAACGTGCGGGCGAGGACGCCGACGAGGATCGGCATCAGGAACCATGGCGACAGCTGGTTGGGATACAGCGAGAAGGAGACCGGCCCGCGATCAACGAGCACCATCACCGCGGCGATCCACGCCGCCCACCGACCACCAAGGACCGCCCAGGCGAGATACGCCATGCCCGAGGCGATCATGAGTTTGGCGGCGGGGAGTGATCCGAACCAGAACGCGAGCGGATCGGCGCCCATGAGCTTCGATCCCGTCGCGAAGAGGGCGTGGTGCAGGTTCGTGTGGTAGATCGGATACGGGTACGGCGTCGAGATGAACGGATCGAGATTGCTCAGGCCGTGGTCGTAGAGGAATCGAATGCGGGCGAGGTGCACGCGGGCGTCGGCGGCGAGGATCGATCCGTGCCGCGCACTGAACACCATGTCCGCGACCACGATCGCGAGTTCAAGGCCGATCGAGGCGACGATCAGACCGCCCACCCCCTTCCACGCCCGCTGTCTCGCGAGGTCGTACCCACCCCAGACGATGAAGCCTCCGACCACCGTGACCGCGAGCCACATCGGCGCGTGCAGCAGATAGCCGGCGATCGCGAGCGGAGCCAGCATCGCGAACGCCGTCACCCACGACACCGCGACGCCGGGAAGCAGGCCGCCTTCGAGTTCGTCGGGCACGAGTCGCCTCGCGACCGCAAACCCCGGCACCAGAAGCAGGGTCCAGAAGATGATCGCCATCAGGGTCACGCGGCCGCCTCCGGAATCGCCATCCCGCCTCGAGCGAGCAGTCGGTCCACGACACCGTGGGCCAGACCGACGGAGCGCCAGATCGACCGGATCCAGCCGAGCGCCATGAAGAAGACCATCGCACCGCCCGCCCGCGCGATCATCCGCCCGGTCATCGGCAGCTGCATGAGTAGAAGCAGCACCGCGAACACCGCCGGGACGAGGCCACCCCACGGCCACCACGCGATCGCGGGCAGCGATCCGACCAGCGCCGCCGCCACGAACGGCTGCAGATGGTCGAGGGCCCCGCTGTAACTGTTCGCGCCGCGACCGCGATGCTCCAGATGCAGCGCCACCCGCCAGTAGCCCTGCTGACGCTGCACCCGCAGGTACCGCGACAGCCGATCGGCATGATGGTGCCGCACCGCGGATCGCCGCTCGAAGCGGAGCCGATGCCCGGCCTCAATCACGCGGAACGCGAGTTCGGCGTCCTGGCCCTTGAGATACCGCTCGTCGAAGCCGCCGATCTCGTTCAGAACATCCCGGCGATAGAGCACGTCGAAGGTCGCGAGAAAGTCGACGTCCTCCGGCATCGCATCATGACGAACCTTGATCTCTTCGTGGATCAGTCGTTCAAGAAGCGTCGCGTCCGGCGCGATGTCGTACGTGCCACCGACGCCTGCGACCGTCGGATCGTCGAGATGCGGCAGCAGCCGATCGAGCGCGTCGGGCGCGGCCACGCAATCGGCATCCACGAACCAGACAAACGGTGTGGACGCGACCGCGATGCCGAGGTTCCGGGCCGCCCCCGCCCCGCGACCCGATCCCGCGATCACCTCGACGCCGCGGACCGATGCGATGTCCGCGGTGTCGTCGGTCGAGCCATCGTCGACGAGCAGGATGCGGGCGAGCCGCGATCCGGGCGCGTCGCGGATGGCGCACACCGCGTCGAGGCACGATGCGATCGTCCGCCCCGCATCGCGGGCGGGAACGACCAGCGTGACGTCGGCCGCGTGATCACTCGCCATCGAGCGCCCTCGCTTCCTGCAGCCAGCGTCGCGCACCGGGGTGATCCGGATCCGCGTCGAGCGCCGCTTCGTACGCCGTGATCGCGTCGGCGAATCGCTCCTGCCGGAATCGCATGTTGCCTTCGTTGTAGTACGCGCTGGCCACCAGCGCCGGATCGTCGGCGAGCCCCGCGGCCTCGTGAAACGCATCCGCGGCCTCGTCGAGTTCGTCGATCGCGGCGAGCGCATTGCCGAGAGCAAGCCGCGTCAGCGGATCCCCCGGCTGAAGTTCCGCTCCGATCCGGTACGACTCGACGGCATCGGCGTCGAGCCCGAGCATCCGGTACGCATCGCCCCGGGCCAGATGCAGGACCGGGTCGCGGGGTCGGGACTTCTCGACGACCGCGAGCCGCTCAAGCGCCGCCTCGGCACGATCGAACCGCACGTCGAGCAGCGCGAGATTGAGGATGACGACCGGATTTCCCGGTTCGATCGCGTCCGCGGCCGCGAGATCGCGGGCGGCGTCCTCGTTGCGCCCTTCCTCGAGCGCCGCCGCCGCCCGATTGACGAGACCGCGGACCTCGTCCGGACGACGCTCGACGACGTCGGACCAGAGTCGCTCGGGGTCGAGATAGTCGTGATTGCGTCGATCGACCGCGACCGCGGAGGCGCCCAGCACCCCAAGCAGCAGCAACGCCGTGACGCCGCCCATCGGAAGCGCCAGCCCCGGTCGAATCCGGAAGATCGTCCGCATGCCCGCGACGACCGCGGCCACGACGCCCGCGATGATCGGAAGCATCGCCGGATGCAGCCGATGATCGGCGACCGGATCCGCGAGCGGCACGACGCTCGTCGTCGGAAGCATCACGAGCACCATCGCGATCGGAAGCGCCGTCCACCAGGCACGCCGTCGAAGTCCGACCACGGTGATGACGACGATCGCGATCAACACGAGAACGCCGAGCGGACGGGCCCACATCGGCGCGATCGCCGCGACGCCGTGGTCGATGCTCATCGCCCGGGGATCGAGAAGCAGACGCGCGTAGACGCCGATCGCACCGAGTTGCGAGATCGCGTACTCGATCGGCCCGACGCCGACGACCCCGACGCCCGCGCCGCTCCGACGACCTTCGGTGACGAGGAGTCCATGCACGGCGCCGGTCGCGAGCAGCGTGAGGATCGTCGCGACCGAGGCGCCGATCCAGAGACCACGCCTCTCCTGCCACGACGTTCGAACCGATCCTGTCACGAACGCGACATCGACCGCGAACAGCAGCACCGGCAGCGTGACCGCCGTGGGCTTCGAGCCGAGGGCGAGCACCGTCGCCGCCACGACCACGATCGACCAGCCGCGTGACGCCGTCCCGGCGACGCTGCGAAGGAGCGCGTAGATCGCGAGCAGCCCGAACATCGCCGCCAGAGACTCCGCCCGTTGGATGACGTAGGTCGCGGTCGCGGTCTGCACCGGGTGGAGCGCCCAGAGCAGGGTGATCGCCAGTCCGACACCGAGAAGTGGTCGCTCGTCGAGATCGATGACGCCGCGGGCCCGCAGTCGCCGCCCCGCCTCGACGACCACGGCCAGCACGAGAATCGCGGCGACGGCGTGGATGGCGACGTTGAGGACGTGGTAGCCCGCGGGCTCCAGACCACCGATGGCGTGGTTCACCGCGAGCGTGAAGCCGACCACCGGACGCTGCGAGCCGGCGAGCCAGCCACTCGGGGGCCAGAGATGCTCGATCGATCGCTCGGCGGCGACGATCCGGACCTGATCGTCGAAGACGAACCCGGCCCGGTACGACGTCCGGTACACGACCGCGATCAGCAGGACGACGATCGCCGCGGCCAACCACCGCCCCCAGACGGGGACCGATCGCTCCGATCGTGCGGCCTGTGCGGGCCGAGAAGCGTCGGCCGGAGAGGATGAGGCGGGGAGCGGGCGCATTTCCAGAAAAACAGGGTACGGTGTCGGCATGTCCGCCGCGAACCACCAGAGCGACCTTTCGGCCCCGGCCGATCTCGATCCCGAGGTCGCGGCGGGGACCTGGGTGATCGTGCCGGTCTACAACGAGGCATCGGTCATCTCGGAGGTCATCGGCTCGATCCGGCGGGTGTTCCCGAACGTCGTCGCGATCGACGACGGATCGAGCGACGGAAGTTGGGATGCGATCCGTCGGTCGGCCCCCCACCCGCTCCGTCACCTCGTCAACCGGGGTCAGGGCGCCGCCCTCCAGACCGGGACCGACTACGCGCTCCGCCAGGGAGCCGCCCGGATCGCCCATTTCGACGCCGACGGCCAGCATCGCCTCGAGGACCTCTGCCGGATGGTCGAGGTCGTCGCCTCCGGGGAGTGCGACATCGCCCTCGGCAATCGTTTCGCGGGAGATGTCTCGCAGGTCCCGCCGGCTCGGCGGATGCTCCTGCGGGCGGCGGTCCTCTTTCACAGAGTCGCCAGCGGCATCGAACTCCACGACGTTCACAACGGCCTTCGCGTGCTCTCCCGCCGGGCGGCCGAACGCATGGAGATCACCGCCGACCGCATGGCTCACGCGAGCGAGATCATCGACCTTGTCGCCCGAAGCGGCCTGCCCGTGCAGGAGATCCCGGTCACGATCCGATACAGCGAGTACTCGCGGGCCAAGGGACAGCGGTGGACCGGTGGCTTCCGCATCATGTTCCACTACCTGATCGCGCGGATCCTCGGATGAGCCCCTTCCAGATCGTCCTGCTCGTGGTGCTCGGAGGCATGATCGCCTTCATCGCCCAGGCGGTGGTCCGCGGACGCCTCGGCCGTCCGGCCGGTGCCATCTGGCTGGTCGTCCTCGGTCTGGGCGTCATCGCCTCGATCGATCCCAACAGCACCACGACGCTCGCCCGCCGGCTGGGAATCAGCCGCGGTACCGACCTCATCCTCTATGTGCTCGTGCTCGCGGTCCTGCAGGGCTTCCTCGTCTTCTACCTGCGGCTTCGTCGCGTGCGACGCGAACTCACGATTCTCGTGCGTCGACTCGCGATCATGGAAGCACCGATGAATCGGCTTTCCGACGAGTCGTCCGGCGACGCCGGCGCGGACCGATCGGACGCGTGACCACCCCGCTCATCCACCTCGGCCTGCACCGAACCGGCTCGACCTGGTTCCAGACCCGCGTGCTCGACGGGCTCGACGGCCGCGCGATGAATGCGGTGGCCGACCGACGCGAGACGACCGAGCGGATCGTGCTTCCTCGCGACCGTGACTTCGACGCGGCCGGGGTGCGAACGTGGCTCGCCGAGCGATTCGCGGCCGCGGCGGACGCCGGCTCGCCACCGATCCTGAGCAACGAACGCTTCAGCGGCAATCCCGCCTCCGGCTGGCACGATGCGGAACGCACGTTCCATCGACTCGCCGAGGTCGTGCCCGACGCTCGAGTGCTGCTCGTCGTGCGCGAGCCGCACGACCTGATGCGATCGATCTGGTTGCAGCAGGTCCGGATCGGACATCCCGCGGGCATCGAGGACTTCCTTCGTTCGCCCGAATCCGGCGATCACCGGTTGCCCACGCCCGACCTCGCCTTCCTGCGGCTGGATCGCCTCGTGGACGATCTCGATGCGATCTTCGGGCGTGATCGCGTGCTCGTGCTTCCGTATGAACTGCTGCGACGGGATGCACGCGACTTCCTCGATCGCATCTCGACCTTCGCCGGCTTCGCGATCCCCTCGCCGGACTCGAACACCCCGGTCTTCGCCGCCCCGCCGCTGCTGGAGGCCGCGGTCCTTCGCCGAGTGAATCTCCTGGCCGTGCGCAGCTCACTGCATCGGGCGCCGCCCCTGCCTCGACTCGAACCCGTGGGCCGGCGACTGGCGCACCTCATCGGTCGGTGCGCAACGGCCTCCGGCGAGCGCCGCCGAAGAGCCCGGGTCGAGGCGATCATCGCCCGACGATTGGCGCCGCTCGATCTGCCGACGTCGAATCGACGACTCGCCGAGCGCATCGGCGTCGATCTGACGGAACTTGGATGGCCTTGCTGATCCGACTCGAACTCGTCAGCCGGACGGCTGCTCGCACTCGAACGCGATGGTGCTCGTGATCGGCGGATACGCCAGTTCGATGCGGAACCATCGGAAGTGCTCGAGTCGCGTCCCCGCGACCACCATCGCGCGGTCGACGATGCCGTCGAGGCGGCCGAAATGCTCGACTTCCGTCGCCGCGTCGGTCGGCAGCGACTCGCAGCGGATCGACACCGGCATCCGCACGCGGCGGACGTCGCCGACGCCCTGCGCCGTCCCGTGCAGATCGCTCGAGAGATAGACGTCGGGCTCGACGCCGGAATCGAGAAGATCGTCATGCACGAGCACGTCGAAGACCGCACGTTCCGCGGGCATGCGGAGCCGCATCAACTGGAAGATGCCGTGCGTGTCCTCGGTGACCCGGGTCGGCTGCACGGCCCGAAGCACCTCGCCGGTCGTGACCGTGAACGGCGCGGGATCGGCCGACTCGGCCGCCGCCGCCTCGTGGATCGCGGCGTCACCGATGCGGCGCAACTTGAAGACCGGCACCGGCCCCGCGCAGAAGTCGTCCATCAGCGGCAGCTCGCCGGCCTTGACCGCGGGGTCGAGCGGCTCGTCGAGCACGATGCGGGTCTCCTGACCACGGTCATCGATGATTCGCGGGCGCGGGAACGGCAGGATCACGCCGCCTCGAAGGCGTCGAGCCCCGACCATCGAACGAACGGTCACGCAGTCGAGGAGGCCCGAGATCGAACTCGGGAAGAGCACGTCGAAGCGGTAGAGAAGATCCGCCCGCATGCCCCAGACCGAACTCGCGCCGTCGAAGAGCAGTCGGCGATGTTCCTGTTCGAGCCGCCGGTCGCGGGCACCCTCGATGCCCGCCACCATCGACTCGAACGCCCGTCGACTTCCCGCCCGGCGAGAGATGAAGGTCCGAACCGACTCGAACGCCTGGCCGGCCCGTTCGATGACCGCCCCGTCGCACCCGCGGGCGGCCGCGGCATCGAGAAGAATCCGAACCCCCGCGGCCCCCGGAATATGGCGGACGGCATCGAAGGGCGAGGCGGCGTTGGCGAGGTGCGACGCCTTCCACGCGAGCTTCATGTCGATCCCGAGACCACGCGAGATGTCGATCGGTCGCGAACCCGGGACCCCGTCGCATCCTTCGATGACCGCGGTCAGCGCCGAGGTGAGCTCGGTCATGACGGCGGCCGCGGCCTGCGGAAACGACTCGTCAGAACGATCGATGGGTTGGGGTGTCGCCATGGGACCACGAGTGTAGCACCACGTCCCGGACTCCCAAGTCCGGGAACCCGGGCCGGAATCGCCATTTCTTGCGGGTGGAAGGTGGAACCCGACGCCGAGACGACTATCTTTCTGGAAATAAGACTTCCGGAGTTCTCCGTGCCCCTCCCCAAGATCAGACTCGCCGCCCGCTCGAACGCCGCCTTGGTGGCCGCAGTCGTCACCGTCGCCTCGCCGGCCTCCGCCGGGGCCCCGGACATCATCGCCGGCCCGATCGAGATTCCGGGCAGCATCCACCAGTACTACCTCCTCGCCCCGTGCACGGTCGCGGAAGCGGAGTCGCTGGCGGCCTCCATGGACGGACGCCTCGCGGCGTTCGACACCATCACCGAGCGGAACGCGGTGCTGGAGGTCTTCGGCGCGTGGGACGGCGTGGCCAGGCACTCCTGGATCGGACTCTCCGACCAGCGGCTGGAAGGCGACTGGCGATGGTCCACCGGTGAAGCCCGTCAGTACCAGTCGTGGAGCCCGGGCAGCCCCCGCGACGATGCGAACCGCAATCACGCCTACATCACACCGAACGGCCTTTGGATCGACGCCGACGGCGCGTTCGCGTCGGACGACGAAACGCCCCTGCACGCGATCATCGAGGTCGGCGACGTCGACTGCAACCTCAACTTCTATCCCGACTGGCTCGACATCCTCGATGGCGAGAGCATCGACAAGGACGGCGACGGCGTCCCGGACGAGTGCCAGAGCGTCGACTGCGACGGCGACGGCACCGCGGATCTCGTGCAGCTGGTCACGCAACCCTGGCTCGACTGCAACGACGACGGCGTGCTCGATTCCTGCGCGGTGCTGGAGGACCCCGACCTCGACTGCAACTCGAACGGCATCGACGATCGATGCGAGGCGCCGGAGTCCATCGGATTCGTCGCCCAGTACTACACCGACCGCACGTTCACGGTCCCGATCGCATCGCGCATCGAGCAGCAGGTGCACTTCGATCTTCAGACGGGCGAGCCGTGGCCGGGCGCCGGCTTCAGCGACTTCGCGGGCCGCTGGACCGGCGAGCTCGTCGCTCCGTACACCGGCTTCTACACCTTCTACAGCCGCAACGACGACGGCTTCCGCCTCATCATCGACGGCACATCGGTCATCGAAGACTGGACGATGCACCCGCCGATCGAGAACTCGGGCGGGCTGTTCCTCGCCGCGGGACGGCACACCTTCCTCATGGAGTGGTTCGACTCCGGCGGGATCGCGGTGTGCGAACTGGAGTGGAAGGCACCATTCGGCGTGCGGGAGATCATGCCCGGCTCGGTGATGCGTCCGTTCATCGACTGCAACGACGACGGTGAACTCGACGGCTGCCAGATCGCGGCCGCCCCCGAGATCGACTGCAACGACAACGGCGTGCTCGACGACTGCGAATCGCCGACCGACTGCGACGGCGACGGCCTCTACGACTGGTGCGAGCTCGACGGCAACGACTGCAACGGCAACGGCGTCCCCGACGACTGCGAGATCGCGTCGGGTTCCCCCGACTGCCAGTTCGACGGCATCCCCGACGACTGCCAGGTGGGCGACATCGTGGTTCTCAAGAACGACGACGGTGGCCCCGAGTACGGCGTCCGCAGCGGCAAGGGCTACATGGCGTGGCTCCAGCACGTGCAGGTCACGGAGACCAACGCCCGCGCGTCCGCGATCGAGGTCGACTTCGTGAACACCGAGGCGGGACGTCAGGTGCGGATCGGTCTCTGGCGCGACCCCGACGGCGACGGCAACCCTGCGGATGCCGAACTGATCCACATCGTGAACACGCAGATCCAGTCGGCAGCGCCGACGGAACGAGATCGCGTGAACCTTCCCGACATCGACCTCGGCCCGGTCGGCGGCTCGTACTTCATCGGCTGCCTCATGGCGACGCCGGAAGACGGTGACTTCCCCGCCGGCCTCGATGCGACCACGCCCTACGTCTACGGAAGCTGGGTGATCGGGGCGAGTGGTCCGATCGACCCGAACGACCTCGACGGCGAGAACGTCATCGAGTTCAACCGACTCGACTGGATCGGGATCGGTGTGTGGTGGAGCAACTGGGTGCTGCGTCTCGAGATCCAGACCACCGACGGCGACTGCAACTTCGACGGCATCCCCGATGTCTGCCAGATCGCAGGCGGACTGATCACCGACCTCGATGGCAACGGCGTCGCGGACGCCTGCGAGGACTGCGACGGCGACGGCATCGTCGACGGCTGCGAACTCTCCTGCGGCGGCGACTGCGGCAGCATCTGGGACGGGTTCTGCGGAACCGACGTCGATTGCAACGGCGACGGCATTCCCGACTCATGCCAGGACGGCTCGACCGGCCTGCCCGACTGCGACGGCAACGGCATTCCCGACGCGTGCGACGATCCCGATCTCGACTGTGACGGGAACGGCCGCATCGACCTCTGCGAGATCGAGGACGGCACCGGCGAGGACTGCGACGGCGACGGCATCCTCGACATCTGCCAGCTCGGCGGACATCCCGGTTACGCGGCCGACGGTGATCTCGTCAGCGACACGCTCGGCTGGGGTGGCGGCGGCGGCACGTGGTGGGCGGTCCAGTACGAAGTCGCCCAAGGCGGAGAGATCGTCGACCACATCGAAGTCGCCTTCGGTGATCCCGGTCTGGGCTCGATCGCGACGCTCGCCCTCATGGCCGACCCCGATCAGGATCGGGCGCCGTACGACATGGTGCCGATCGTGTCGTTCGACCGAACCGTCGAGGCCGTGAACACGCCGGGCCAGAGTCCCCCGCTGCTGACCCGCTTCGACTTCGACCCGATCGATCTCGGGCCTCCGGGCACCTCGTTCTTCGTGGCCGCGTTCGTCTACGTGGTGGACGGACGCCTGCCGACCGCCTACGACGCGAACCGCTTCGAAGGCAGGTCATGGATCGGACGCGGCGCGTCGCTCGAGCAGCGGACCGCGACGTTCACCCTCGGCGGCCTCGATCGTGCCGGCGAGTGGATCATGCGGGCGGGCCGAGTCGGCGATCCGCCCCTCTACGACTGCAACCGCAACCGTCAGCTCGACATCTGCGACATCCTGCAGGGCACGTCGCTCGATCAGGATCTCGACGGACGCCCCGACGAGTGCGCTCCGATCTGCATCGGCGACTTCAACGGCGACGGTGTCGTCGGCGGTGCGGACCTCGGTGTGTTCCTGCTCGAATGGAACAACGCGAGCAGTGCGGCCGACCTCAACGGCGACGGCACCGTGGACGGCATGGACTTCGGCGTCTTCCTGACCGCGTGGGGTGCCTGCGGCTGAGCGGCCGGGGTTCCGCAGGTTCATCCCGTGACCTTCGAGTCCTCCTGACGGACGGGCGGCGCTCGACGAGCGACGCCCGTCCGGTAGCATCGCGGGCATGTCGATCTCCGCCCTCCCCTTCTTCGTCGCCGCCGCCGAGTCCGGCCCGTCCGACGCGCTGATCACCAACCCCGCCGCGGTGCTCGGCATCCTGCTGGTGATCCTCGCGGTCGTCTTCCAGACCGAGCGGCATCCGACGATCGGGCGGTTCTATCGCGTGGTTCCCGCCCTGCTGCTCTGCTACTTCATCCCCGGCCTGCTCTCGACCGCGGGCATCGTCGCCGACGAAGGCGGCCGTCTCTACCACGTCGCGAGTCGGTACCTGCTGCCCGCGTGTCTCGTGATGCTCACGATGAGCGCCGACCTCCCCGGCATCATGCGGCTCGGACCGAAGATGCTCATGGTGTTCCTCGCCGCGACCGCCGGCGTCATCATCGGCGCCCCGCTCGCGGTGCTGCTGGTCGGCACGGTGTCGCCCGACACCGTCGGTGGCACCGACGCCGAGGCGGTCTGGCGCGGACTCGCGACCGTCGCGGGCAGCTGGATCGGCGGCGGCGCGAATCAGGCCGCGATGCGCGAGGTCTTCCAGCCGA
>CAYZSH010000027.1:9426-20174 GCA_964481025.1 uncultured Isosphaeraceae bacterium | reverse complement strand
GGCACGCGCCCCAGCCCGCGATCATGAGGCCGAGGTCGGCCCCGTTCACGAGTCCATCGCCGTTGAGATCCTCGGGGCAGCCCGAGCACGATCCCCACGCGGCGATCATCAGTCCGAGGTCGGCGCCGTTGATCTGGCCGTCGCCGTTGAAGTCGCCCAGGCACGGTGCCGGGCAGTCGTCGGGCACGCCGTCGCCGTCGGCGTCGGGCGAGCCGAGGAAGATCTCCTCGAGGTTGCTGACGCCGTCGTTGTCGCAGTCGCCGTTGTCGTCGCCGTACGCCAGGAGGAACGACGCGAGGTCGGCCTCGTCCACGTCGCCGTCCTGATCGATGTCGGCGATGCCGCAGGTCATGTCGGGCGTGATCGTGACGTCGATCGCGGCGCAGTCGAGGAACGCGGTCCAGTCGGCGAGGTCGATCACGTCGTCGTCGTTCTGATCGAAGTCGGCACGACCGAGCGACTTGAGGAACTGGAAGAGCTCGAACTCGTCGTTCTTGTCCATGTTCTGGAAGGCGGTGGCGCTGGCCGCCCCTTCGCCGAACGGTCCGTGGGCCAGGATCGCCGCCCGCAGCCGATCATCGAGCGTCCCGCCCGAGACCCGGCCGTCATGAAGCATGGCCAGTCGTCGGGCGACGCCCATGAGCGGGGTGGTGCGGAACTCCTCGCCGGTGGCGTCGCCCTGGGGGAGTCCATCGCCGAGCAGGCCCATGTCGTGCAGGAGGAAGTCGGAGTACGGCCGGATCTCGCGGTTGCGGAGGGCGGCTTCAAGCGATGGATCGTTCGACGTCGTGTAGGACGCGACATGGCACGCATTGCAACCGAGATCGTTGAAGACGGTCTCGCCGGTCATGCCGCTGCGGGGCGACTGCGGCGGCGCGGCCATGTACCGCTGGAAGTGCGTGACACGATCGACGAAGGTGTAACCGGCAGCGTCGGCGTGGTCCTCGGGATCCGGTACGTCGTCACACGCCGCAAGCAACGCAAGGTCGCCATTGGGGGCCTCGTCCTCGCCGAGAACCTGGTTGGTCAGCCCCATCTCCATCAGGCTCGCGTCGCCGGAGAAGTGCTCGACCGTCGCGATGATCGACTTCCACCCGAAGCGGCCCGCTCGAATCGGCGAGCCGGGCGTGGAAAGATCGTTCACCCAGTGGACGCGACCACTGATTCCGTCGCCATCGGCGTCAAGTGGATCGGCGTTCGCCTCGATGTCCGAATCGAGGATCGCCTCCACGAGGCCGTACCCCATCATGCCGGGCGTGATGTGCTCGGTCGTGAAGTTCGCTTCCGGAGGAAGGACCTCCTCGCAACCCGACGCGATGGAGACGAGTTGCTTGATCGTGCCTCCCGGGAGAACCTCGAACGGATTCTTGCTCTTCTCGTCGACCCGACCGAAGTGGGTCACGGCGATGTTGCCCGGGCCGCCATCGGGGTTCGAGTGGCAGGATCGGCAGTTCGACTTGTTGAACACCGGGCCGAGACCGTCCTCGATCGGGATCGGCGTCGAGTAAAGGACGCGGCCCTCCCAGAAGAGCGCCTGCTGTTCCGGCGTCAGGGTCGGAAGCGGCGAACCCACCGGCGGGTTCGGTTCGACGAGGACTCCTCTGGAACTCGACGGCGAAGGCGAGGCCGTGGCCATCATCGCGAGGACCGTGGTGAATCCGGCGACGGTGAGGATGGTCGAAGTGCGGTGACGAAGCACGAAGCGGCTCCTGAGTCCCCGGAAGGGGAGGGTCTGATCTTGAGGGCGATGAACGCCGCTCGCTGGGGAGTCTGGCCGGGGTGGTGCCCGTGGCCGGAGCAGGGAGACCGCTATCCTCACGACTCCGGAACGATTCCGTCCGGTAGCGATCGAACCCTGCGTCCATTGTTGCCACTGACGGCGCACCGGTCCACGGTTTCGGACCCATTCCGTCCATCCGGGATCCACAAAACGTGGATTCCGCCTCGAACCCGGCTTTCAGAAGTCCCGATCCATGCCCAGATTCCGATATCTCGATCCGAGAACCTGCCTTTCGGAGGTGGATTGGACCGCCTGTCGTCCTCTGGCTGCGGGCCTGATCGCGATCGTGGCGGGGCTGTCATCAGGATGCGGGCAGGGGGAGCCGGGGGAGGGCCCGAATTCGGCCGACTCGTCCACCGTCGAGACGGCCACGCCCGCCGAGGTGCCGCGCGAGATGCTTCCGCCGCCGACGGACGAGCGATTCCAGCTCGGACGCCAACTGCTGGTCTCCGGCCGGTTCGCCGAGGCGGAGGTCGTCTTCGCGGCACTCCAGGGCGACGGGCCGCGGCATCCGAGCGTCGCCTTCCTGCACGCGATCTCCGTTCAGAAGCAGAAGAAGTACGCCGCGGCACTCGCCGAACTCGATGAACTCGCCTCTCTGAGCGTCGACTACCCGGAACGGCGCGGGCTCGAGCACTTCCGCGGCTGGTGTCTGTTCTATCTCGGGCGTCCGGCCGAGGCCGCGGACGCATTCGCCGCGCACCTCTCCGTGCAGCCGGATGAACCCGATTCGCACTTCGGACTCGGGGTCAGTCGGCTCGAACTCGGTGAGACGGAAGCGGCGCTCGCCTGCTTCGACCGCGCGATCGAGATCGATCTCGGTCGCGACGACCGCCGTCGGGATCTCGCGAAGGCGTGGATCCGCCGGGGCGATGCGCTCTGGGAGCTCGGGCGGATCGAGGAGGCGACCGCGTCGTTCCACAAGGGCGTCATTCAATTCCCCGATCATTACGAAGGCTGGGCCAAGCTCGCCCGTGGTCACGAGCGACTCGGCGACGCTGACAAGGTCGAGTGGGCGACCCGCGAGGAACGCAACGCACGGATCCGCGTCGGGGCGCCGATCGACGGTGATCTCGCGGAACCCGAGGCGTGATCGGGCGTGCGCCGACCATCATTCTTCTGCCGGTGGCGCTTCTCGCCTCGTGCGATCGGGCGTCCGACCCGGCGTCGTCGACCGACACCACGCGGGACGTCGCAACCGAGGTTCCGTTCCGGTTCATCGATGCGACCCAGGCATCCGGGCTCGCCGGCATCCTCACCACCAGCGGACGCGATCCTTCGACCGCGATCGTCGAGGTGAAGGGCGTCGGACTCGGTCTCATCGACGGCGACGGTGACGGCGATCTCGATCTGATCGTGCCCAACGGCGCGACGCTCGACGCACCGCACGCGGGGCCGGGCGCGAGATATCTCCGGAATCTCCGGATCGAGACCGGGCGGCTGGCATTCGAGGACGCGACCGAAGGCTCCGGTCTGGAGGCGCATCGCGACTGGTCGTTCGGCGTCGCGGTCGGCGACGTGAACGGCGACGGCCACGACGATCTCGTCATCGGCACGCTCGGCGCCGATCGACTCTGGCTCGGCCGGGGCGACGGTCGGTTCGAGGACGCCACGGAGGCGTGGGGAATCGGCGAGGACCCTGGATGGACGTCGAGTGTCGGACTCGGCGATCTCGACGGCGACGGCGATCTCGATCTCGTGGCGGTCGGCTATCTCGACATCGATCCCGCGTCGCCGCCCGCGACCTCGACGTTCCGCGGCATCGAGGTGCTCTCGGGACCGCGCGGACTCGATGCGCGACCGGACCGCTGGTACGAGAACGTCGGCGGTCGTTTCGAACGCCGCCGGATCGACGCCCCCGCCCGCTACGGACTCAACCTCGTCATCGCCGATCTCGATCGCGATGGTCGGCAGGACGTCCTGATCGGCAACGACTCGCATCCCAACCAGTTCTTCCGGAATCTCGGCGACTGGAACTTCCGCGACGACGCGGTGCGGCTCGGCCTCGCGACCAACCGCGAAGGCGATGCGCAGGCGACGATGGGCATGGCGATCGGCGATGCCGACGGCGACGGCACCCCCGACGTCTTCAGCACGAACTTCTCGAGCGACACCAATACGCTGCACGCGAACCGCGACGGCTTCTTCGACGACCGCACGCGTCCGCTCGGGCTCGCCGAAGGCTCGCGTCCGCTGCTCGGCTGGGCGTGCGAGTTCGTGGATCTCGAGCACGACGGCGACGAGGACCTCGTGGTCGTGAACGGCCACGTCTACCCGCAGGCCAGCGTCGAGACGATGGACAGCGCCGCGTTGCAGCCGCCCGCGGTCTGGCGACGCGACGGCGATCGCTTCCAGTTCGTCGATCCGGGAGATCCACGAGACGCAGCGTTGCTCACGGCGAACCGATGGCTGGCCGAGCCGCATCGTGATCGCAGCGCGGTCTTCGCGGATCTCGATCTCGACGGCGACGTCGACATCGTGATCGCGGAGCACAACGGGCCGCTGCGACTGCTGGAGAATCGGCACGTCCCTGACGCCGGGGCGGGGGACGACTGGCTGGTCGTGCGGCCCGTGCCCTCGACGGGGGCCGAGGTGGTCGTTGGTTCGGCGGACGGCGGGACGCAACGCCGCTGGATCCGAGGCGGCGGGCCGTTCCAGTCGAATGCGGCGCCCGAGGCGCACTTCGGCATGCCGGGAAGTGATGAAGGGCCGGTGTCGGTCGAGGTGCGCTGGCCCGACGGCACGGCGAAGCAGACCGCGGTGCTTCGCGGCGAACGGGTCACGATTCGAAGGAGCGGTTCATGAGCACTCGACGCGTGGTGGACGATCAGGACTTCGAGCACGCGTGTCTCGCCCGCTTCGCCGAACTCGTCGAGAGCGTCGGCGTGAAGCGGTTCGCCGCGTCGCTCGGCATCACCACCCGGCAGGTCAACCGCATTCTCTCGGGCGTGCAACCGAATCCGATTGCACGACTCATCCGCGGCCTGCAGGCTGCGACGCCCGAGGCGGGCGAGCGGACGCTCGACTTCATCGCCGCGGAGATGGGCGGCCACTTCGTGCCGCGGCTGGAAGAGGACGCCGCGATGACCAGCGCGATCAAGGAGGCGGCGGAGGCGATCGCGGTCCTCAGCGACGGCGACGTGGACGACGACGATCGCCGCGAGATCCGCGAGGCGATCAGCGCACTCGAATCGGTGCTTCGGGCGAAGCGGAAGGAACGCGAAGGCTAGAGCAGCGGCGAGAGCAGCCCCGCGGCGTTCTCGACGAGTCGGGACCGCGTCGGGCGAGCCTGCCACGCGTCCGGGTCCACCACCACGCTTCGATCCATGTAGCCCTGCTGCAGGAATCGCAGCGTGCTGGCGAAGTCGGTGTCGTAGACCAGGATGCCCGCCTCGAAGTTGAGATCGAAACTGCGGCGGTCGAGGTTGCAGCTCGTCACGACCGCGACACGTCGATCGACGCAGATCGTCTTCGCATGCAGCAGGCCGCCCTCGAATTCGAGCAGTTTCACGCCGGCATCGAGCAGCGGTCCGTAGTTCGACCGGCTGGCGAGACCGACCAGCTTGGAATCGTTCCGACGCGGCAGCACCACGGTGACGTCGATGCCGCGGCGGGCCGCGGTCGCAAGGTTGACGATCGTGGCGCCGTCCGGCACGAAGTAGGGCGTGGTGAGCACGAGCTCCGAATCCGCCTCGTGGATGCACGACTGGATGAGCTGCGTGGCGGCGGCGTTCTCGAAGTTCGGGCCGCTCGCGAACACCTGGCAGATCGACCCGCTCCCGATCGGCTCGATCGGCTCGACCGGTCGCAGCAGACAGTCCACGAGCGACTCGTCGGTGTCGAGATACCAGTCCTCGACGAAGAGCAGATGCAGTTCCTTGGCGATCGGACCCTCGGCCCTCACCGCGCAGTCGACCCAGGGTGCGAACTTCGGCTTCGGGGCGAAGCTCGCGTCGGCCATGTTCTGGCTGCCGGTCCAGGCGATGCGGTCGTCGATCACCGCGATCTTGCGGTGATTCCGCAGGTCGATCCGGGCGAAGAGGGCGCGGATCGCGGTCACCGGCAGCGCCGCCTGCACCTGCACGCCTCCGGCCCGCATCCGTCGGCAGAGATCGGACTTCAGGAACACCTTGCTGCCGACCGCGTCCACCAGCACCCGGCAGGTCACGCCTCGGGCGGCCGCCCGGACGAGCGCGTCGCCGATGCGGTTCCCGGTGCCGTCGTCGAGCCAGATGTAGAAGAGGAAGTGGCAGATCCGCTCGGCGGCGTCGATGTCCGCTTCGATCCGTTCGGCCACGCGGTCGCTGTCGCCGAAGAGCTGCAGGTCGTTGCCGCGGACGGGCGGACCGCCACTGATCCGTTCGGCGAGTCGGGCGAGGTGATGCTCGCTGGGCCCGAGTGCCCCGTGGGCGGCGGCGAGCGGGTCGCCGTCGGCGTGGATCTCAGGCCGGTCGAGGGCTTCGAGGATCGCGCGGTGGCGTCGGATGCGACGCCGGCCGAGTCTGGTCTCGCCGAAGAGGAGGAACCCCGCGGTGCCGACGAACGGCGCCGCGAGCAGCAGCACGATCCAGCCGATCCGAGCCTCGGGCGAGGTGCGGCGACGGGCGAGGATGACGAGGACGAACCCGACGCGCAGGGCGAGGTCGGCGAGGATGATGGCCTCGCCGGTCAGCCCCGATTCGGAAAGCCAGGCGATGAATCGATCGATCATCACGGCTCCTTCGCCGGGGAGGGGCGTGTCTGCTGCGGTCTCGACCTTGGCGTGATCAGACGATCTCGAGGATCTCGAACTGGGTCGCGCCCTTGGGGAGATCGACCCGCACGACCTCGCCGACCCGGGCCTTCATGAGGGCCTCGCCGAGCGGGCTGGTGGTCGTGACCTCGACGTAGTCGAGCGAGAAGTCGTTGCTGGCGGTGCCGACGATCTTGTAGAGATCCTCGTCGCCGCTGTCGACCTCGCGAAGCTTCACGGTGGCGCCCACGAACACCATGTCCTCGGGGATGTCGAGATCGTCGGAGACCTGGCAGTTCGCCAGTCGCTCCTCGATGTCCTTGATCTTCGCGTTGTTCATCCCCTGATCCTCGCGGGCCGCGTGGTATTCCGCGTTCTCCTTGAGGTCGCCGAGGGCCCGGGCTTCCGCGATGCGGACGATGATCTCCTTGCCACGGGAGTGGAGATCTCGAAGCTCCTGTTCGAGCTTCTCCTTGTCGGCGCGGGTGAGGAATTCCATCGTCGGCTCCCGATCGGTGGGGGGCTTGGGGTGGTGCGGACCGGATCGTCTCGCGGGGACCGATGATCGTGAAGAAAGCCCCGCCGGGTTCGGCGAGGCGTCGCGAGTCATCGAACTGGGGATCAGGATACCGAGGTGACGGGGGGGCTGCCAGCGAGCGCGGGGGACCGGGTCGCCGCCACGACCCAGAGAACCCCGGCGACGATCGTGGTCGCCGCCGCAGGCCACCAGCCGTCGGCGAGCAAGGGGCCGGGGCCGCGCCCGGCTTCGGCCCATGCCCGCAGGAACGGTCCGTCGAGGGCGTGGCTGGACCGTCCGACGCTCGCCAGCACCGCAGGCATCGCGATCGCCCAGACGAGCAGGAACAGCATCGAGCCGGTGCGTCCACGGTTGGTGACGGTGGACCATGCGACGACGGCTCCGACCAGAAGACACGCGGCGATCGCCTCGGCGTCGACGGCCAGCAGGCGGCCGATCGGCCAGGTCGTCACCAGCCGCATCGGCCAGAGCATGATCTGCCAGAAGACGATGAGGGCGATGGTGTCGAGCATCGCTGAAAGCACCGGCCGCGTCCGGGCCGGGCAGGACAGCCGCAGCAACGGCCAGGCGATCACGGTCAGTCCCAGCATCGACTGGATCATCATGCGGATCGCCGGGGTGTACGACAGCGACGTCGGTTGAAGCGGTGGCGTCGGTCCCATCAGGACGAGCCACGACACGGCGATCCACACGCTCGCGCCGACCACGAGGCCGCGAGGAGGTTGGGGTTGGTCGGGGCGGGGGACGACGGTCACGCTGCGAGCATAGCCGTGCCCGCCCGGTGGCGTTTCTGGGGCGAACGGGGGATTCCGGCCGATGGCAGGGACCATGGCAGCGAGACGATCCAGTCGTTCCGGTTCGAGCAAGGGGCGTGGTTCCACCCGGGGCCGCGCGACCACCGACAGTCCGTCGTTCCTCGGCCGTCTCGTCGGCGTGGCGACCGGTCCTCGCACGATCGTCGCGTTCAAGGCCGTCGCGTGGATCGGTGGCGCCGTCCTGCTGGGCTGGGGGATCGCCGCCGGCATTCCCGAGCTGGAACGGCGCGCGGAGGCCCGCGATCTCGAGCGGATCTCGACCATCGCCGTCGAGTTTGCGCAGTCGCCGGACTGGTTCCGAACCGACCCGGATCTGCGCCCGACCCTCGAGGGCACGGTGGCCGCCGCCATCGGCATCGATCGTGCCAGCGTCTCGGATCGGGAAGGTCTCATCGCCGCGCGGGAGGCGCTCGCGGCCAGCGGATGGTTCGAGGCCGTGACGCAGGTTCGATGGATCGGCCCCGGTCGGGTGCAGGTCGAGGCCGACTGGGTCGTGCCGGCGGCGGTGGTCCACGGCCTGCTCGATGGTGAACCGAAGGACGTGCTGGTCGATCGAAGGGGCCGTCGTCTGCCGTACGCCTTCGATCCCGGCATGGCGATGGCGCTTCCTCGAATCGTGTCTCCACGCGTGCGTCAGGCGCCGAGGATCGGTGAGTTCTGGGGCGAGGACGTGGGGGCGGGCATCTCGTTGCATGCACTGATGCGAAGTCACCCGTGGTACGACCAGGTGCGCTCCGTCGATCTCTCCAACTTCGGGAAGGCCGACGGACTCGTGCTGCGGACCGACGACTGCTCGATCGTCTGGGGGCTGCCGCCCGACTCGAATTCGCTCGGCGAACCACCCGCGGCCGACAAGTTGTACTACCTCGACGCACTCGTCGAGAAGTACGGTCGCATCGACACGCACTGCCTCGGGGGAAGAATCAGTCTTCCCGCCGACGTCGTGACGTATCGCGCGACGACCTGCGCCCGCTGAGGCTTCGCCCTCAGGAACGGCAGCCGAGCGCGAGCGAGCGGCAGAGCGACGGAAAGTCGATCCCGACCGCGGCGGCGGCCATCGGCACGAGTGAATGACTCGTCATGCCGGGCATCGTGTTCACCTCGAGAAACCAGCAACGCGCGGGCGAGCCGTCCTCGGGCGTCTCCAGCAGCCAGTCCACGCGGGAGACGTGTCGCGCGTCGATGGCGCGGTGCAGCACGAGGCTCCACCGGGCGATCTGCGCGGCCACGCCCTCGGGAAGCGGCGGATCGACGACGTAGCGGGTGTCGTCCCGAAGGTACTTCGCCTCGTAGTCGTAGAACGCGGTGGTGGGCACGATCTCGATGACCGGAAGCGTCCGGTCGCCGAGGATGCCGACGGTCAGTTCGCGACCGCGCACGAACGTCTCGGCCATGAGCCGACGATGGTTCGGACGCAGTTCGGCGATCGCGGCATCCGCGTCTCCGGGGTCGTGCACGAATCGGACACCGACGCTCGAGCCTTCATCCACCGGCTTGATGACGAACGGCGTCTCGAGCGGGATCGGTCGTCCATCGTTCACCTCGACGGCGTCCGGGGTCGGCAGGCCGGCGATCGCAGCGGCCCGCTTCGACGCGAGCTTGTCCATGGCGATCGCCGCCGCCTCGGCGCCGCAGCCGACGAAGGGGCGGCCGATCGACTCCAGCATCCGCTGCAGCGGACCGCCTTCGCCCCACGGACCGTGCAGCACCGGGAAGACCACGTCGCACTCGTCCTCGTCGAGCATCGCGGCGAGCGCATCGCGGTCGGGCGGCGTGGTGCGGGGAAGGACGCGAGTGCGAACCACGAGGTCGTCGAAGCCCGCGAGCGCCTCGGCCACGCGGGAACCCGACTGCAGACTGACGTCATGCTCGGCGTCGGGGCCGCCCATGAGCACCGTGACCGTGGTCTTGTCGCTCATGACGCACCCGACTCCGAGTCGTCGTCCCGGCGCCAGACCACGACCTCGCGGTGCAGTTCGATGTCGCGGGCGTCGCGGACGCGGCGGATGATCTCGTCGCCGAGCTGGATGGCGTCGCGGGCGAAGCCGCCGCGATCCACGGTGATGAAGTTCGCGTGCACGGGCGAGACGACCGCGCTGCCGAGCCGCAGACCCTTGAGCCCGCACTCGTCGATGATGCGACCGGCGGACGTGCGTTCACCGGTCGCGGGATCGGTCGGGTTGCGGAACATGCAGCCCGCGGACTTCTCGGCGAGCGGCTGCGTGGACTTCTTGTACGCCGCGATCTCCTTGATCCGGGCGCGGAGGGCCACGGGATCGTCCGGCGTGACGCGGAAGACCGCCGAGGTCACGATCGGATCGGCGATGTTCGTGCGGCGGTACTCGAAGCGGAGTTCGCTCGCGGGATAGAGCCTCTCGCCGCCGTGCGCGTCGAGGCACGCCACGGCGTGCACGGCGTCGCCGATCGATCCGAACGCGCCGCCGGCGTTCATGCGGATGGCGCCGCCGATCGACGCGGGCACGCCCATGAGCGCCTCGAGTCCCGCGAGCCCCGAGCGGGCGAGTTCCATCAGCGTCTTCGCGAGATCCGCGCCGGCCCCGACCCGCACGAGTTCGACGTCGCCGTCGGCGTTGCGTTCGAGATCGCGGAACGCCGGACGGTCGAGTCGCACCACGACGCCCCCGACGCCCGCGTCATCGACGAGCAGGTTGGCGCCTTCGCCGAAGATGCGCAGCGGCACCGCCTGCCGTCGGCAACGCCGCACGATCTCGGCGAGGGCGGCGGGGTCATGCGGGTGGAGCAGGATGTCCGCGGTACCGCCGACGCCGAACCACGAGTCGCGCCCGACGGGTGCGTCGAACTCGACGTCGACCGCGAGATCGCCGAACAGTCCGGAGGTCGTCGTCGGGGCGGTCACGGAGC
>CAYZSH010000027.1:0-9326 GCA_964481025.1 uncultured Isosphaeraceae bacterium | reverse complement strand
CGGGCGTCGCCGCGATCGACGAGCGATCGGCCGATCCTCCAGACAGGGCCCGCGCCCATCACCACCACCAGATCGTCGCCGCGCAGGACCTCTTCGAGATGCTCCACGATCGCCTCGAAGGGATGCACGTGCATCGCGGTCGTGCCGCGGGCGCGGAGGCGATCGACGAGGTCGGACGCCGAGATGCGGCGACGCTCCTCCTCGCTGTCCCGCACGAAGAAGATCTCGGGAACGATGACGAGATCCGCCTGCCCGAACGCGGTCGCGAACTGCTCGAGCAGGAAGCGGGTGCGGGAGTGCTGGTGCGGCTGGAAGACGCAGATCAGACGGCGGGGCTGGAACCGGGTGCGAAGGGCGCGGAGCGTCGCCTCGCACTCGCTCGGATGATGCCCGTAGTCGTCGATGATCAGCGCCTCGCCGCCGTCCGGGGTGGCGACGGTGCCGAGTCGCTGCATGCGGCGATCGACTCCCTCGAAGTCGGCGAGCGCCGCGGCGATCGCGTCCCAGTCGGCGCCGAGCCAGTGGCCGAGGATCGCCGCCGCCGCCGCATTGAGCGCGTTGTGATCACCGGCGAGCCGGCTGTTCCACTGCGTGATCCAGACCCCGTTCTCGAGGATGCCGATGCGACCGACCGCGGCGTCGAAGACGACCTGATAGTCGGCGGCGGGCGAGAAGCCGAACGTGCGGACGCGGCAGCGGAGACCGGCGGTGATCTCGCGTCGATGCGCGCCCTCGTGGGCGATGAGGAGCGAACCACCGTCCGCCTCGGGCGGCAGCAGCCGGGCGAAGTCGCGGAAGCTCTCGACGATCTCGTCGATCGAGCCGTAGAAGTCGAGGTGGTCCTCCTCGACGTTGTTGACGAGCGCGACGGTCGGTCGGTGGTGGTGGAACGAGCGGTTGAACTCGCAGGCCTCGGCGACGAAGACGCCGGGGCTGGATGCCTCGTCCGCCCCGATCCGCTCGGCGCCGACCCGCCAGCCGCCCCCGAGCTGCGGGCAGTGGGCGCCCGCGATGAAGCTCGGATCGAGTCCGCAGCTCACGAGGCCGTGCGCGAGCATCGAAGTCGTGGTGCTCTTGCCGTGGGTGCCCGCGATCGAGACCCCGGTGCGGCCGTGCATCGCCATGCCGACGGCTTCGGCGTAGCTCGCGACCCGGATCCCGCGGGCGGCGGCGGCCTGTCGGCACGGATGTTCGGGACGGATCGCGGCGCTGGCGACCACGAGGTCGCAGTCGTCGGGCAGTCTGGTGGCGGATTCGTCCTCGCCGGTCGAGACCTCGATGCCTGCGGCGCGGAGCTCGTCGATCGCCTGCGACTCGCCGGCGTCGGTGCCCGAGACCAGGGCCCCGCGGTCGAGGGCGATCCGGGCGAGTCCGGACATGCCGGAGCCGCCGATCCCGACGAAGTGGATCCGCCGGCCGCGGAAGGGGTCGGTGGACGTCGTGTCGTGAAGGTCGGAGGCGGCGTCGGCCGCGGCGGAGGACGAGGAACGCATCGTTCCGAGTCTATCGGCGCCGAGCGGCCCGACTCGTCAATGCGCGGGGTCTCCGGTCCCGGGTCTCGTACAATCGTCGCCATGAGCGGAGACGTCACCGATTCCCCGAACGCCCGGTCGATGCGGGCTCAGGTCCTCATCATCGACGACGAGCCCGAGCACGCCGAGGTCATGGCCGAGGCGCTGCGGAAGCCCGGCCATGTCTGCACCATCGTCCACGGACTCGAACCCGCCCGGGACGAGATCGTGCACGGTGCCTTCGACGTGGTCGTGACCGATCTGGTCATGGAGCACGAGCAGGCCGGGCTCGACGTCCTCGCTCTCGTGCAGGAACACCAGCCCGACGCGGCGACGATCCTCGTCACCGCCCACGGCGACGTGCCGACCGCGAAGGCCGCGCTCAAGGGCGGGGCGTACGACTTCATCGAGAAGCCGCTCGACCTCGTGGTCTTCCGGAATCTCGTCGACCGTGCCGCGGAGACCGTGCTGCTGCGGCACCGGGCGGCCCGACTCGAAGGCCAGCTCGATGCCGCCTACGGCGTCGAAGGCATCATCGGCGACTCGGCGGGCATCCGCGGCGTCATCAACCAGATCCGCAAGGTCGCCCCGAGCACGATTCCCGTGCTCGTGACCGGCGAGAGCGGGACCGGCAAGGAACTCGTCGCCGCCGCGATCCACCGACTCAGCAAGCGGGCGTCCAAGCGGTACGCGACCTTCAACACGGCAGGGCAGAGCGAGAGTCTGCTCGAGGACCAGCTCTTCGGTCACGTCCGCGGTGCGTACACCGGCGCCGATCGCGACCGCGAGGGCGTCTTCGAGTACGCCGACGGCGGCACGCTCTTCCTCGACGAGATCGGGGACATGCCGGTGTCGATGCAGCCGCGACTGCTCCGGGTGCTGGAGAGCGGCGAGGTGATCCGTCTCGGCTCGAACGATCCCCGCACCGTCGACGTCCGATTCGTGAGCGCGACCAATCGCGACCTCCGCAAGGCGTCCGAGGAAGGCGCGTTCCGCGAGGACCTCTACTTCCGCATCCGCGGCGTCGAGATCCGCATTCCGCCGCTCCGCGAGCGACGCGACGACATCCCGCTGCTCGTGAATCACGCGGCCGGACGGTTCGCCGCCGAGATGGACCGTCCGATTCCGACGGTGAGCGAGCCCGCGATGCTCCGGCTCGTGAGCTACTCGTGGCCGGGCAACGTGCGGGAACTGTTCAACGCGGTGCATCGCATGGTGATCGCCTGCGACGACGACCGGATCGAGGTTCGGGACGTGCCCGAGGAGATCCGGGTCGAGGATCACGACGACGAGGCTTCGGGCGGGCTCGGAGCCGGCTCGCTCGCGGGTGTGGGGCTCGACAGGCTGGAGAAGGAGGCGATCCGCCAGACCCTCGCCCTGACCGGCGGCAACCGCGAACAGACCGCGAATCTGCTGGGCATCGGCGAACGCACCCTGTACCGGAAGCTCAAGGAGTACGGGCTTCGGTAGGGGTTATCGGCTAGCCAGTGGGGTTCTGGATCAGTCGGTGCGCTTCGAGAGCGAAAATCGCCATCGGAGATTCGTGCCTTTGCTGGCTCGTATCCTTGACGTGCCAATACTTCGGGCGTCCCATCAACTGCAGAAGGGTGTCTTCATGCGTCGAGGTGTCGTCATCGTCGGTCTGCTCCTGCTCACCCTTTCAGGTGGGACGCCCGGTGCAGCGAAGGCGATGACGCCTGTCGAGGAGGCCGACCGGCGGGAACTCGTCATCGACGGCGGATTCCATGGCCCTTTGCCTCCACCCATCATCGATCACGGGGGGCTGGTCTGGGACGAGGTTGCTGGCGTGGTTCGTGGGGCGGAGCAGCCGATCTTCGACCTCGCTCGTGCGTGCGGTCAGGCTGGACCGTGGCGGCGCATCTCCGAACCGATCAGCCTCGCCTCGGTGGTGATGCCGGGATGGTCCCGCGATCAGACCTCTCCGCGACTGGCCATGTTCGATCGCCAGCGCATGGAGCTGGTGATCTGGAACGGGGGCGATCTCGCCTTGCCGCCTACGCTCCGCGTTCCGATGTCGCGGAATTGGAACGGCGAACTCACTCCGGACGCACTGCTGGGGACCCCGTGGGAGAAGGAGGACGTCACCCATCGCATCGTGAGTGGCGTGATGCTGCCCGGGCTCGCGCTGATGCTGATGGAGCGTCGGGAATGGACGCTGCTCCCCGAAGGCCCATCGGCCGAGAACGCCGGCCTCACCGTGGCGGCGATCCAGGAACAGCTTTCCGGTACCTGGGAATGGGTGCTGGCGATGGATGTTCCCATCGATGCCCCCCCCGAAGCCCGCGATCATCCTCGTGGCTACATCAGTTCGATGGCGTCGTACTACCCCACGTCGCGTGATGCCGACTTCCGCACGGCGTTCGTGCCGTTCGTGGACTATCTGAACCATCTCCCCGATCGGAAGGCTCCGGGCGGTCAGTGCGGACTCATCCGTCTCGACCGCGCGGCGGTGGGGGACGCCTGGCAGATCGGGCCCGTTGCGGAGATTGTCTCAAGCTGGGGCACGGTCGGCGAGCACTACCACGCGGCGGGCTGGACGCCCGCAGGGGTCGTGCTGGCGATCGGTGACTCGATTCACAACCGGGTCGCGTTGCTACGGTGCCAGGACTGGGATCGGTACGACGATCCGACTCAATGGACCGTGGTCCCTCGTTGGCAGGGAGATGCCCCGGACGGGACTCGGGTTCCAGTCAATCAGTTCTGGGCGTGCTGCTGCGGGAATGATCTCGACACGTTGCTGGTGGGAGGCGACAACGTGTCGGCGGCCGTCTACTCCGTCGTGGTTCCCCAGAATGGGGACGACACGCCGCCGCGGTTCACCGCGCTCTTCGGTGATCAACCCGCCGCTCTGCTCGACGGTTCGATCGGCACAACCACGAGTTGGGTGCATCGAGATCGGCCGGAGTCCATGGGGCCGGTGGTCGCCAGGTATGCCTTTGATGGCGGTTACCCGCACTTCAGTCGAACGCTGTTCAGTCCGGACGGAGAGAAGTTCGCCACGGTGGCGAGGCTGCCGCAGGGATTCGATCGCATCGCCATTCCATTCCTCCTCGGTGGACGTCTTCATCTTCACCGCCAGAACAGCGTGGGGCCGGCCGGCATTCTTCGTTGCACACCGCCGGAGAATCTGGATGCGGCGCAGGGGTTGCTGGTCCGCCCGGGCGGACTCGACCTCCTCCGCGACGAGAGCGGGCGGCACCGAGAGGCGGACGCCCTGGTCGCCGGACCCGGCATCACGGTCACTCGGATCGATCCGGGCGATCTTCCCCCGTCAACTGGTTGGACCCCGGGGCCGGATGCGATCTGCTACCACGTGACCGGCCGTCCCACGACCGGTGCGGGCACCCTTGTGCGATTCGATCTGATTGATCCTCGTCCGCCGGATTTCGACCCCGGATCCGCTTCAGTCGGCGTGCACATGAAGGTGCTCAATCGACTCTCCAGCAAGTTCCTGCTTGAGACGGAGATCGAGCGAGGTTCGGGAACGTCGAGCAAGGCATTCCACATCGCCTCCACCGGGGATTGGAACGACTGCGACGCTTGGAGCTACATCTCCGGGCTGCGAGCGGACTGCACGGTGTCCTTGTTCAATCGAACATCCGGCGAACCATCCCCGGTCGACTTCCTGCTGGTCCTTCGGAGCGCCACCCTTGGGGCTGGTCCTCCGAACTGGATGCTCGATCCGATCGCCGACCTGCAGATTCCAGGGGACCGCGTCGATTTTCCGCTTGAGATTCGATCGTCGGATTGGTCGGTCGACATCGAGCTGCAGGTTCCGCCGGAAGGTGCGGACTTCTCGGTGGGTTCCCGCATGCCGGTCCTCTCCCTGTGCACCTGGATGTTCCCCGGCGGTCACCATGTCACTCTTCGGCATCGCCTCTCCGGAGGTGAGTTCCGGATCGAGACGACCTTCTCGAGCATCGAGGTCCCGGACATCGAGCCCTACCATTTCGTGCGGGGCGATACATTGACGGCACGCCTTTCCTGTCGAGGCGGGGTCATGCGTCTGATGGTCAGGTCGGCCGGTTCGATCGGTGAGACGCCGGACGAGATCGTCATTCCGGTCACGGCGCCTTCGGCTCCGACCAAGCTCCGAATCGGTGGACCGGCTCACGAGCTCCACTCGGCGTTGATCGTGAAGCGATTGGTGGTCAAGACGCCGCGGGAGTCATCGTTCCAGGCTCTTCCCCCTCGTCAGGAGCCCACGTCGACGATCGCGGCTCGGCGTGGGTACGAACGGGCGGAGGGATCGTCGACCTTCAACCGGCGGATGCCGATGGTCGCCGTCGACATCTTCGAGATCCTGAGGAACATGGGGCGAACAGGTCCGATGCTGTCACGGAATCTGGATCTCGACGGGGACGGCTGCGTGAGCGTCCTGGATCTTGCGGCCGCGATACGGATTCGGTCCGCCTTCGCACCTGCGGGTTCGGACGATCAGTGCGAGTCGACCACCCGCACCAGTCCGGTGACCACGCCGACCACGAGTGAGCGGTGGTGTCCGTCATCGTGCAGCGAGTAGCGGGCCGGGGCGTCGAGGATCGCGGTGCCGTCGGCGTCGAATCGCAACGCTCGTGCGGTCGGATCGTCGTCGCGGGTCACCGTCATGCCGTCGAGACCCTCGGCGGGTCCTTCGCCGAACCGGACCGTCCACGGGGCGCCGTCGATGCGTTCGATCGGCGATCGATCGTCCGCATCCGCGAGTCGCCAGCCGCGACCATCGGCGTCGAGAAGCAGCATCACCGCCCGGGCCGGGTCCGCGATCGTGCGATGCCGCGCCTGTTCAAGATCGTCCCGCAGCAGCGTCTCCGCGGCCGCGAGTCTGGCGCCGCCGCGGTCGGCCACCAGCGGTACGGCGATGGCGGCGATCGCGGCGAGCACCGCGACCACCACGATCATCTCGAGCAGCGTGGTGCCGCGCCTCACTCGTCACGCTCCCGATCGGCCCATGCCCAACGAGGTCCGTTCCGCCGGCGACGTCGTTCGTCGAGCGACCGGCGAACCCGTTCGCGGATCTCCTCGCCTCGACGGGCCACGATCTCGGGATCGGGTTCGACCCTCTCGGCGAGCAGCACGACGGGAAGACCGATGCGATCCGCCGCGGCAAGCATCGCCGACGGCGAGCCGAGATCGGCGGATGCGAGTTCCGCGATCAGAAGGCCATCGTCCTCGCGATGCGGGCCGATCGGGCTCGTGAGTCCGATGATCTGGCCGTCGTCCGGACGGGCGTAGACGAGCGCGTGACCGCCGAGTTCGACGTCGGCGGCCAGGATTCGGCCGTGAAGCACCGCGTCGTCGCGGATCATCACGGTGCCTCCCGGTGCCACGATCGACATGACGACCGCGGAGCGGCCTTCGACGACGATCGAGCCGGAGGAACCGTCGAGGGTCGCGACGAGCGTGTCGCGCGGGACCGAAGTCGATGGGAACTCGCCCGCGGCGTCGGCGGGCGAGACGGCCTCCGGGACGATGGTCGCGTCGTGGAGTCGCATCTCGCGTCCGGCCCGGAGAACAAGATTCGCACCATCCGCGACCGAGATCGTCGCACTCCGGATGATCAGGTCCTCGGCCGCGTCGAGCACGAGCGTGCCGCGGGTGACCTCGATCATCGCGCCGTCCGCGACTTCGATTCCGCTCAGACTTCGGATCACGCGATCGCCGTCGAACGCGAGCGTCGTCCGGGCGGGTACGCGGACCTGGCCCGACAGCATGTCCGTCTCGGGAACCGAACCGAGTTCGACCAGGCTTCGGTCGGCGCTCGCACGCTCGAGGTCCGGCGCGGGGACGGTCGGCGGCACGATCGCGGGCAGCACGTCGGGGAGCTGTCGCCAGCCGGCGAACGACCCGGGCGCCGAACGGTCATCGACGAACAGCATCTCGGTGCCCAGCGCCACCGCGGCGTCCTCGACGAACACCGCGTCGGCCCGGCCGTCGAGCGAGCCGACCACCAGAGGACCTTCGTCGTTGCCGGGCCGCGCGGTCCAGGGCAGAAGCGCGGACTCGTCGCGGATGCGGAGTTCGTGTTCGACGACGATCGCGGTTTCGCCGAGGCCCAGATCGACGGTCGGCGTCGAGGCATCGACGTCGATCGTGCGCTCGACCGAGACCGTCACGTCGTCGACGTCCGCGGTGCAGACGATCCGAAGACTCACCGTATCGTCCGACGGCTCGGCGTCGGTCTCCGCATCCACGATTCGAAGCGAGCAGGTGGCGGTGGCCATCACGAACGCGGCGTCGAATCGACCGTCATCCATCGCCGACCGCCAGTCGGTCTCGGCATCGATCGTCGCGACCGCGAGGTCGGCGCCGCCGGCCGCGGCCATCCGTGCCATCGCGTTGGCGGCGACTCGTTGCGCGACGGGGACCGATTCCCGACGTCCGTCGAGCCAGGTCGCCACCAGCAGCAGGCCGACCGCCAGCGCGATCAGCACCAGCAGCAGGGCGGCGCCGCGCCGCGTCGATCGGTCGCGTCGGAAGGGCATCGTGGACATCATCGCCAGGCCTCCGGCATCCGGTCGCGGATGGGGATCGTGATCGTCGCGTCGTGGCGACCCGTCGCAAGTTCAAAGGCCAGATCGATGCGGAGTCCGCGACCGCCGTCGAGGGTGGTCAGCGTCACGCCGAGCAGGTCGTCGGCCAGCACCCGACGCTCGAGGACACCGCGGCCGCGCAGGGTCGCGGCGATCTCCCAGAGGTCGTCGTCGGCGTCCACGCGCCGATCCACCATCGCCCGCTCGAGCGTGGTCCAATCGTCGGGGAAGACGACCCGTTCCATCACCAGACCATCCGGATCGTCGGTCGAGATCCACGTCAGTTCGCTCGCCTCCACGGTTCCGCCCGGTCGCAGGTCGCCCCGCCAGAGGACCGCGCGATCCGGTGAGTGGTCGAGGATCGCCGCGTGATCGGCCACATCCTCGAGCACGCGACGCTGCGTCGCGGCCGCGGCGAGCATCGACGTGCGGGCGTCGCGGCCGACCGCGATCCCCGACCCGAGTCCTGCGAGCATGCCCGCCACACCTGCCGCGACGAGCGTCGTCATCGACAGGCCGAGGATCAGCTCGAGCAGGGAGAGTCCACGTCGGCGATGGTCGCGGTGCCGGCTCATCCCCCGACCTCCGCGGCATCGGGAATCCACCGATCGATGCCGCCGAGCGGTCGTCCGGCGGCGTCGATGGCCTCGACCCGGATGTTCCATCCTCGGATGCTCGGGCCGCCCTTGAGTTCGCGATCCAGTCGCTCGACGGTCGCCCGACGTCCGACTCGGCCGACGCCTCCGGCCAGCGGCGTGCCGTCGGCGTCGACGAGGTTGCCGACGGCCTCCTCGTGGCCGTCCCAGTCGTCGAGGCGGTCGGGATCATCGGCCAGGATGCGATTGAGAAGATCCTCGACCGCGACGGTGGCGGCGAGATCCTCGGCGGATTCCGCCGCGTGCACGGTGCCGGCGGCCAGCGCCGAATAGACGGCGGTGATCGCGACCGCCAGGACGGCGGTCGCGATCACCGACTCGATGAGCGTGAGGCCCCGTCGGGGCCGAGGATGGCCGAAGTCCCGGGCACTGGCTTCGCCCATGTCGCTCTCTCCCTTCTCCCTCCGGCGGCGTGACCGTCGCCGGCGACCGGGTCATCGACCGTTGAACCCGAAGGCAGGCGGATTCCCGCCTCGGCGACTGCTCGGCGACGGTTCCCGGTCCTCTCCGGAACGCGCGATCGGCACGATCGGCGCGGAGGCAGGTCCGGAAGCCTCGGTTGCGGCCCGGGCGTCGGCCGACGACGATGTCCGGATGCCCGGCATTCT
>CAYZSH010000026.1:0-21373 GCA_964481025.1 uncultured Isosphaeraceae bacterium | reverse complement strand
CGAAGATCGACCTGATCAACTACCTCAAGAAGCAGTTGCCGTGACGCCTTCGGCGTTCGCCGAAGGCGTTCGCCTTCGGCGAGAGCAGGAGAGCAGGTGATCAGGTGAGCAGGAGATGAGACAAGAGGTGCGTGCCTCGCCGTCCCACTCTCCAATCTCCAATCTCGAATCTCGAATCTCGAATCTCGAATCCCTCCCATGTCAGACCTCAAATTCGAATCCCTCTGCATCCACGGCGGCCAGGAGACCTGTGCGGTCACCGGCGCCGTCATGCCCGCGATCTACACCTCCTCGACCTACGCCCAGGAATCGCCGGGCGTGCACCGGGGCTACGAGTATTCGCGCAGCCACAACCTCACCCGCTACTCCTTCGAGCGGGCGCTCGCGGCCCTCGAAGGCACCGGACTCGACTCGACGGTCGATGCCTCGCACGGCGGCTTCGCGTTCAGTTCCGGCCTCGCCGCCGCGGGCACGGCGCTTGAACTGCTCGATCACGGTGGTCTGCTGATCGCCGGTGACGACCTCTACGGTGGCACGAACCGACTCTTCTCGCGGGTGCGGGAACGATCGCAGGGGCTCCGGGTCCGCTACGTCGACACCACCGACCCCGCGAACGTCGAGGCGGCACTCGCGGAACGCGGCGACTCGACCGCGATGGTCTGGATCGAGACGCCGACGAACCCCACGCTCAAGGTCAGCGACATCGCGGCGGTGTCCGAGGTCGCCCATCGTCACGGCGCCCTCGTCGTCGTCGACAACACCTTCGCCACCCCCGCGCTGCAACGGCCGCTGGAACACGGTGCGGACATCGTGCTGCACTCGATCACCAAGTACCTCGGGGGCCACTCCGACGTGGTCGGCGGCGCCCTCGTCGCGAAGGATCCCGACCTCGTCGGCCGCATCCGCTTCCTGCAGAACTCGGTCGGCTCGGTGCTCGGGCCGTTCGATTCATACCTCGGGCTCCGAGGCGTGAAGACGCTCGCCCTCCGCATGCAGCGGCACTGCGAGAGCGCCACGACGATCGCCACCTGGCTCGAGTCGCATCCCAAGGTCGAGCGGGTGACCTTCCCCGGCCTTCCCTCGCATCCGCAGTTCGAGGTCGCGTCGCGGCAGATGCGCTTCGCGGGCCAGCCCGCGGGTGGCGGCATGATCACGATGTTCCTCAAGGGCGGGCTCGACGAAAGCCGCCGCATGCTCGAGACCGTGCACATGTTCACGCTCGCCGAAAGCCTCGGCGGCGTCGAGAGCCTCATCGAGCATCCCGCGATCATGACCCACGCCTCGGTGCCCCCCGCGCAGCGCGACGCACTCGGCATCTCCGACGGTCTGATCCGTCTCTCGGTCGGCGTCGAGCACGTCGATGATCTCATCGCGGATCTCGAACGCGGCCTCGCGGCGGTCTGAACGGCCAGATGACTCCGGAGTGCCGGTGAACGGGAACCGAACGGCGATCTTCCAGCAGGCCTTTCAGCTCGCGGCTTCGGGTCGCGCGGACGAGGCCGATGCGCTGGTCCGGCAAAGCGCCGCGAAGCCCGCGAAGGACGCCGAAGGCCTCTACGTTCGCGGCCGGATCGCGATGATCTCACATCGCGCGGGCGAGGCGAAGTCGCTGCTCGAGAAGTCGTTGAAGGTCGAACCGTCGGTCGCGGCGCACCTGCAGCTGGCGCAGTACCACCTGAACATGGTCGAGAACGACGCCGCGGTCGCCGCGTGCCGTGCGGCGATCACGCTCGATCCGCGGAACGCCGCGGCGCGGATCCAGACCGCGGCGATGCTCGTCGAACTCGGGCGGGCGGACGAGGCGGCGGACGCCCTCGCCCCGGTGCTCGACCGGTCCGACCTCGACGCCGCGACCGCCCGCCGCACCGCGATCACCCTCGCCTCGATCGAGATCCAGCGACGCGAGCTCGACGCCGCGATCGACCGTCTGCGGACGGCGCTCGCCTCGGATCCGACGCCCGTCGAGCAGCGTGGTGCCCTCGATCTGCTCACGAAGGCGCTCGATCGCGCCGGGCGTCACGACGAGGCGTTCACCGCCGCCACCGAACGGCATCGACTCGATCCGCCGTCACCGTCGCCCGAATCGATTCTGGCCGACGCCGATCGGTTCATCGCCGCCAACGGCCGGATCGCGCTCGAACGACTGCCACTTGGACCGATGGATGAACGTCCCGTCTTCATCGCGGGCATGCCGAGATCGGGAACGAGTCTCGTCGACCGCATCATCGACGCTCATCCGCTCGCGGCCGGCGTCGGCGAGCGTCCGATCCTCGAGCGTGCCGCCGCGGCGCTCGCGTCCCTCCGCGGCGAGAGCCTCGCGGCGGACGGCTGGACGAAGCTCGCCGCCCGCACGCTCGCGGATCTCGCGGCGCCGGTGCCGGCGGGCGTGACGCGGATCGTCGACAAGTCGCTTGCGAACGATCGACTCCTGGGACTCGCATGGCGACTGCTGCCGGGATCGCGGGTGCTGCACGTCATCCGCGATCCTCGCGACGTCGCGATCTCCTGCCACCTCGGCCAGTTCAACCTCGCGAAGCACCCATGGACCGTGAGTCTCGCTGCCACCGCCGCGGCCTGGGAGGCGTCGCGACGTCTCATGGACCACTGGCGCCGGACGATCGACCTGCCGATCCTCGAAGTCCGCTACGAACGACTCGTGCGCGATCCCGATCACGAGTTCCCGCGGATCGTCGAGTTCCTCGGGCTCGAGTGGGACGAATCCTGCCGTCGATTCCACGAGTCCGGTCGCCCGCTGCGGACTCTCAGTTTCGATCAGGTCAGTCGGCCGCTCTACACCACCAGTGTCGGTCGTCATGCGGCCTACGCCGCCCATCTCGGCGACATCGAGTGGCCGCCCTACGACTCGGACGCCTGAGCACGCCCGACCGCGAACCGGTGCCTCACTTCACCCAGACGCCGTTGCGGTATCGGGGACGGCTCGCCGCGTCGGCATCCAGAAGCATGGTCGCGACGCTCTCGGTCTGGAGATCGAGGAGCGGCGGATCGCCTTCGAGCGGAAGAAGCGTGCTCCACGCCGGTCGGCCGCGATCGAGCAGGAGAAGTTCGATTCGGATCATGGCGAGCACCTCCTCGGCATCGAGCACCGGACGCTGGTTCCCGCCGGTGCGACTCTGACGATCGAGCCAGTCCACGCCGCCAGACAGCGCGTCATCCCAGGTCTGGAGAAGCCGACGACGGGCCGGATCCTCGAGCACGCGACGCATCGGAGCGGATCGGCCCTGCCGAAACGCGGAGAACGCCTCCGCGATCTCCATCGCGGTGGCGGCATCCACCTCGATCCGCCTGACCGACGACGCCGGACGAACGCCCGTCTCCGCGAGCATCGCGATCGCGCGGTATCGCTCGGCCATCCTCGCGTTCGGCGCGAGCGACGCGAGCCCGAGCGCCGCGGATGCCGCCAGTCCGTCGGGATCCAGGCGACCGGCAAGACCGTAGAGGCGTCGCGCCAGCGCCCGCTCCGAACTCTCGCCTGCGGAGAGTCCCTCGGCGATGTCCTCCGCGAGTTCGATGTAGCCCATCGGTCGCGCGGGGTCGAGGGCTTCCAGACGTGACTGGACGTCGATCGACGACGTCGGCGGTTCGAGGGTGTGCATCGATCGTGCCCCGAACGACGGCCGGAAAGCCGCGAGCAGCACCACCGCGACGATGGCTGCCGATCGGCGACCGAGGCCCTGCGACGATCGGGTGTTCATATCACGCCTCCCAGTGGACCGTCCTCGCGCGGGACCATCCTGAGTCGGTCGAGTTCGACCATCCGAAGCATCGTCTCGACCGCCTGCTGCACGCCGGTGACCGACGACGCCCGCTCCTCGGCGGCGTCCTGAACGACCTTCCGAAGTTCGGCCCGTCGAACCGGGACCCGGGCCTCCAGCACGAACGCGAGGTACTCCAGTTCCGAGATGTGCTCGGCGATGAGCAGTCGGACATCGTCGGCGGCCAGCCGCCGCAGCGACGCTCGTCGTCGGTCGAGATCCTCGAGCGACCGATCGCCCCCCGGCGCGAGGAACAGTCCTTCCGCGATCCGTCGGGTCGCGTCGGTGGCGTCGATCGCGGCGGCGGCGGGTTCACCGGGAATCGACGCCCGACCGTCGCTGCCGCGTGCGACCGCGCGGGTGCCGACGACCTCGGCGATCGCCCGCACGATCCGATCCACGCCGTCCGCCTCCTGATCCAGCAGGCTCGCGGCATGCGACGCGAGCGCCGTCCGCACCGCCTCGTCCCAACCGGCGTCGCCGCGGGCGGGCAGGATCGTGCCGGTGTATCGCTCGATGAACTCGGCGGTGCCCTCGTTGGTCGAGGCGCGGTCCGCGGTGTCGAGCATCTCGACCGCGACGTTCGGACCCGCGGGGTACATGTCGAGCACCGCGATGCGGGCCGTCTCCCGAACCACCGCGGGCTTCCCGCGCCAGACGAGCTGCACCAACGCCTCCGCGTCCCGCGGCCCGAGATCACCCGAGAGCGGGTCCGAGAGGAGGGACTTGATGAGCGCCATCTGCGCATTGGTGTCGCCGGCCGCCTCCTTCAGGCTGAAGGCGAACTCGCCGTCGTTGCCGCGGCGCACCGGTGAGAGCACGTCGGGGATCTCGACCCCGGGATCGCCGGAGTCGATCTGCCCGATGACCAGCCCGATCGTCGCCTCCGCCTCGCGGATCCGGTCCGCGGACAGAAGCGCCGTCGCGAGTGCCAGTCGTTCCGCGGCGAGCAGCGCCTCGAGTCGCTCGCGCGTCGAGCGGGCGTCGCGCAACCGCGAACGGACCGCGGGACCGAGTCGATCGAGTTGCCCGAGCAGCACGGGATCGACGGGAAGCAGTTCGCCCCGGGCGGTGGCGACCTGCGGCTCCGGCCAGCCCGCGAGCGCATCGGCGAGCCGTCGAATGCGCTCGCCGGTGTCGGCGTCGGGTTCGATCACGTATTCGGGGCGATACCAGCCGATTCCCGCAGGTCCGTCGAGCACGCTGCCGAGCACCCAGAGTGCATCGGAAGTGATCGCGGGATCCCTCATCCACGACTGATACGCATCTCGCAGCGCCTCGGGATCGGGGCCGCCCGCGGTCCAGTCGATCTCCCGCACCAGTCGACCGAGCAGGTCGGTCGCCGGACCGGATCTCGACAGACCTCGGTTCGTCCGCAGCACCAACCCGAGCGCCGAGACGAGCGATCGCTGGACGGCCTCGGGGCGACGAAGCGCCGCCTGCGACTCGAACCATCGCTCCCAACCGTTCTCGAAGATCGCCAGATCGAGCACGCCGGCCTGCCCGACGAGCGCCGCGCCGGTCGCGTCGAGCGTCCGACCGCCGAGCTCGACGAACGGTCCGCCGGTGGTGTGTCGGCCGTCCGAACCCGGCAACGTCTCCCGCACGAACGTGCGGGCGATCGTCCGCACCGGCTCGGGCAGGTCGCCGTTCACCACGATCTCGCCGAGCATGCCGCCGCGGAAGGCGCGGCGCCACGGATCGAGCTGATCGCGGACCGGAGCCTCGGGCTCGATCTGGAGGGTCCCGAGCAGTCTGTCCGCGACGACCGGATCATCGGCGAACTTCAGCACGCCGAGCAGGCCGTCGATGGCACGACGTCGCTCGTCCGCGGGCATGCTCGTCCAGGTGCGGGAGAGCAGATCGACGATCTCGTTCCATCGCATCACCTGCACGTCGGGGAGTCGATCCGCATCGAGTTCGAGCCGACGTGCGAGTGCCGACAGATCGTCGAGCGCGGTGGCGACCTGCGTGAGATCCAGCACGACGGCGTCGGGCTTGCCCTCGCCGCGGAACATCGGCGGCCGATCGAACACGACCGGACGAACGACCCCCGGTCGCGTGCTCGGCACCACGACATGCGTCGGATCGAGCCCGTCGGTCCGGGCGTCCTTCTCCTGTTGTCGCGTGAGGATCGCTTCGGCCTCCTGTCGCCGCAGGTTCGTGTCACGCACGACCGGCGAGGGCGCGGTCAGCGCCGTCACCAGCACCACGCCGAAGAAGACCGCAAGCAATCCGAAGAGCGCGACCAGTCGATAGAACGATGACTTCGTGTCGCCACGGAACTCGCGACCGACCCCCTCGCTGACCCGCAGGATCGCCGACTCCAGCCGACCCGGAGTCGGCGGCGGGGCCGGACGCTGCCCGGCGCGGGCGACCTCGCCGAAGGTGCCCGCCACGCCCTGCTGCCGCATGAACCCGGCCAGACCGGTGACCACGCGTCGAAGCGTCGCGGCATCGAGTCCGTTCTGATGCGCAAGCCCCGCGACGAGCACGCGGGTGCGAGCGTTCCATCCACCACCCGAGACGAGGATCGAAAGCACCAGTCGGTCGAACGGCGTGAGGTGCGCCGCGGTCACGGTCGGCTTCGGACGCACCGGTTGCGGCCGCGCCGCCGCGCCCGCGGGCGGGGTCGTACCTGGCTTTCCGGGCGCCACCGGTCGAGACGCGATCGGTCCGGGCGGAAGCGGGATCTTCGCGGGTGCCTGACGGGGTCTGATCGGCGGCAGCGGCGACGGTGTCGGCGGCCTGGGCGTCGTGGCCCCACGGTGCCCGGGCGTCGCGGATGGCCGAAGCGCCGCGGCGGCTGCTTCGAGTTCCGCGATCGCCGCGGTCGCCAACTCGGACGTCGCGGCCTTCCCTTGAACGATCCGGCGACGCGTCGCCAGCGCCGCTTCCAGCGTGTCGAGATCCAGCGGTCCATCGCCAAGCCCGAGCACCGCCCGCGGCCCGGCGGCGCGACTGCACCCCAGGAGCGTGGCCAACGCCGCATCGCGGGCGGGATCGTTGGTCGGTCCGCTCATCCGTCGGCCTCCGATCCACCGCTGGCTGGCGTGTCCACGCCGATCGCCTCGCGCCCCAGCGTCACGTCGATCCGCACGTCGAGGTCACGGAGCAGGGCACGCCACGGCTCGGGCCCGAGATCGGGATGCAGGGTCCGGACCTGATCCAGAACCTCGCGAGCGGCCACGGCGTCGATGCCGAGGAGCGTGCGGATCTGACCGACCTTCGCCCGCCACCACCGCTCGTCGCCATCGGGCGCCGCCCGGACGAGCCGCCGCCACGAATCGAGCGCGACGTCCGCCTGCCCCAGCGATTCCGCCAGTTCCGCGGTCGATTGCAGCACGGCGCCGTCGAGCGGACGTCGTTCGAGGATCGCCCGGTACCACGCGAGCGCCTCCTCGCCGTCGGCGCGATCACCGGCGAAGTCGTACATCGCCTTTCGCGCGTCCGCGACGTTGCGTGCGGTCGGCAGGAATCGTTCGCGATCGAGCACCGCGAACCGATCAGGCGGTTCGGTCCCGGAGTCGCCGTCGTCGGCAGCGGTCTCGTCTTCGTCGAGCCTGCCGAGAAGTTCGAGATACCTCGTTCCCGCTTCGGCACCCGCCCGCGCCACGTCGATGGTGACCGCGGTCTCCCGCATGCGGGCCATCGCGGCATTGTGAAGCCGCAGCGCGCCGAGTCGCAGCCATCGGGCCGCCTCCGGTGCGGACGCCGCCACCGGCATCGCCCGGAGCAGCACCTCCGCCTGCGTGAAGTCGCCGTCTCCGAGCGCCACGCCGAGCCGTCGATGCTGCAGCTCGTTAGGAAGATCCGGAAGCCCCGGCATCGCCCCACCGTCGAAGGCGGCCTGAAGTCGATCGATGTAGCTCTCCGCGCGGGACGCCTCGTGAACGTCCTCGTCGCTCGCCACCTCGGCGGCCTGACGAAGCAGCATGCCGTCGAGCCCACGCATGTCCGTGAACATGCCGTCCTCGGCCCGATCGCGTTGAAGCAGTTCGTCGGCCGCATCGAGCATCCGCACGCCGGCCGCCGCCCGCGCGTCGCCCTGTGCCGCACGGAATCGTTCGTAGAGCGACTGGACGGCCCGTCGCCGCGCAGTCTCCCAGTTCGGATGATTCCGCGGCACGCCGAGCAGGAGCGCCAGGTCCTCGTCGTCGGGATTCTCCTCCTCCGCAAGCCGACGGATCACCAGCGACGGCGCCCGCTCGTCGGCCGGGAACGCATCGAGAAACCGCTCGGCGAGCGCATCACGACGGGCCACGACCGCGGGCGCCCGCTCGCCGCCCTCGGCCACGAGTCGATCGAGCGCGACGATCGCACCCCACATGGCGTTCGATCGATTCTTCCCGGTCATGGACTCGGCCGCCTGCTCGAACGCGTCCGCGGCCTCCTCGACCCGGCCGACCTCGAACAGACTCCACGCGATGATCAGTGTCGCGGATCCGACCGAATCGGCGAAGTCGTCGGCGTCGGGTTCCTCGAGCGCTCCGCGAAGCAGCGTGATCGCCTTGTCGTACCCCCGCTGTGCGGCCGCGTCGTCACCCGCCTCGCGGGCCTCGACCGCGAGGCGATGCTGCTCGAGTCCACGGACGTACCCGAAGATGAACCCCGAGTCGCCCAGCGCGTCGAGTCCGAAGTCCGCTGCGAGCCCGCGCACCTGCCCCAGTTCCCCGCGGGCCGCGAGCGTCGCCAGCGCGAGCTGCGCAATCGGCATCGCCGCCGGCGTGCTCGACGTCCTTCGCATCGCGCCGACCGCCGCGAGTCGGATCCAGCCGACCGGCAGCGCGGATTCCCCTTCGGTCCGAGCCCGCTCGATCAGTTCCCGCAGGTACGCCTCCGCATCCTCGAAGTCCCCGGCCTCGATCAGCGACGCGAGCCGCCAGCCAGGCGCCGACCGACGGACGGCGTCGTGCGTCACCGACATGTCGAGGCGATCGAACCACTTCGCGGCGACCGCGGGCGAATCGACCACCGAGGTCACCATCGCGTTGGCGAGCACCGCGTTGGCGAAGCTCTCGACCATCTGAAGATCGATCGAGACCTCCTCGGCATCCGGGATCGGCGACTCGCCTCGCAGCACCGACCCGAGGGCGAGCTGCGCGATTTCGAGCTGCCGACGGTCCTTCCGCGCGATGCCGACGTAGTACCGCGTCCAGCCCTCGAGCAGACCCGCCGCGGCCGCGAGTTCCAGTTGACGCTCGATCCGTTCATCGACGCGGCGCCCCTGCGCTCGGGATTCCTGTTCGGCCTCCTTGATCGCGTTCTGTCGCACGCCATCGAGCTCGACCGCGAGCGCGGCGAGTTCCTCGACCGCCTGCGCGACCTCGTCCGCCTCCGCGGCACCGACGCGGTCGTCCTCCATGATCCGCGAGGCGCGGACGTAGCGGTTCCGCACCAGCGCGATCCGGAGCTCCCCGACCTCGGATCGCGGCACGATGTCGATGATCCGCCCGGATCGCTCGACGATCGCCGCGCGTCGGTCGTCGTCCTCCACGCGTCCGAGCAATCGGGCGTATGTCAGGGCGAGTCTGCCCGCGATGCGGGCGCGTGCCCCCTGATCGCCCTGGGCGGCGGCGAGATCGTTCTCCAGGTGACGGGCCAGAAGCTCGTCGAGTCCCTTGGACTCCAGCCACGCCGCGGTGCGATCCTGCGCGACCGCGGACGCGACCGGCAGCACCAGCGCCAGCGCGAGCAGCGCCGTCCCGAGCAGCCCGCGCCAGCCTCGGTGGCGCCGAGTGGCACGATCACTCCTCGACCGGGACATACGTCACCTCCCTGAAGCCCGCGTCGCGACCACACTGGATCGCGGCGGCCGCCGCGGCGACCGTCGGTCCCTCCAGGACCCTCACGAAGAGCCCCGGCGCCTTGGGAAGTTCCTCCAACGCCGCCCGGAGTTCGCCGCGTTCGGTGAACACCCGCGTCCCGAGCGACCACGTGACCACGCCGTCCCGAAGCGCCACCTCAAGCACCTGCGGCTCGAGATCCTGTTCGCTCGTGCCGGCGCTCGATCGATCGATCGCCAGATTCGGGCTGAGTCGGTCCTCGCGCTGCGTCACGATCGTCGTGAGCAGGAAGTACGCCAGCAGCAGGAACGTGACGTCGATCATCGACGACATCGAAAGCACGACGCGGCGGTTGCCTTCGCGATGTCTGGGCGCGAGTCGCACGAGTCAGGATCCCGGAGCGGTGGCGATGCGGACGGCGGGGACTCCCGCCCGCTGGAGTGCCAGAAGCACACGATTCAGAGCGATGGTCGGCGCGTTTCGATCGGCTCGCACGAGCGGACGAAGCGTGGCGGCGGCCTCGCCCGCCTCCAGCACGAGCTCGGTCGCCATGATCTCGAACGCCGCGAGCTCCAGGGTCTCGGCCGCGATGACGATCGAGCCGTCGGCCATCACGTTCACGATGAGCCCGGCCTCGGCGGCGTCCTCCACCTGCTCGCCCGCCTCGGTGGGCAGGTCCATCTCGGCCCGGGAGAACTGGGCGAGCTGGGCGGTGGTGAGGAAGAAGATGAGCAACTGGAAGACGATGTCGATCATGGGAGTCATGTCGACGGGAAGCTGGCGCTCCCGAGCCTTCCGCACGCCGACGTTCACGAGGTGACTCCTCCCGGCCCGGGAATCGGCCGCGGCATGCCCGGGGCCCCCGCGGCGGAGCCGTCACCGGACGCCTCCAGAAGCAGCACCATGCGATCCAGTTCCTGCCCCGCCTCCGATGCGATCGCGTCGATGCGGTTGCGGAACACCGTGAACAGCGTGACGCAGGGGATCGCGACGATGAGGCCCTGCATGGTCGTGATGAGCGCGAGCGAGATGTTGCCCGCGAGCGCCTCGTAGTAGTTGGCGTCGTTGACCGCGCTGGACGCGACGGTGTCGAAGGCTCCGATCATGCCCTGCACCGTGCCGAGCAGGCCGAGGAGCGGCGCGACGGTGCCGATGATCCCGAGGCCGTCGGTCGCGCGGTAGAGCCGTGCCGCCTGCTCCTGTCCGGCCTCCTCGATCGCCTGCTTGATCTCGAAGGCTCCGAACGGTGATCGGAGGAATCGGGTGAGCCCCGGAGAGAGGATCCGGGTCAGGAACGAGTCGTTGGACGCCTGGTTGCAGTAGTCGAGCGTGGCATCGACCCGACCGTCCGTGAGCATGTCGCGGATGGCGACGACCTGTCCGGGCGGAAGCAGCGCGGTTCGACGGATCTGGATCGAATGGATCACGACCAGGCAGACCGCGACGACGCTCAACGCCACGATGATCCAGCCGATCAGACCACCGCCGGTGATGTACGTGAGCAGACTGGCGCCCTGCTGCTCGGCGTCACCGCCGGCATCGGCGGCCTGCGCCATCAGGGAGGTGAGGAATGCGGGATCGAGGGGATTCACGGGGAGGACTCCGTTCCGATGCGGTCGGGATGTTCGAAGGCGAAGATGGACTCGATGATCGCGGCATCCTCGGTCCGGCCCAGCCGGGTGAGGGTGTCGGCGGCGAGTCGAAGGGATGCGACCCGGAGAATCGGCGGCGCCGCGTCCTCCAGAGCGAGCACGTTCACGAGATCGAGCGTTCCCAGGAGTGCGGCGTCGGTGTCGTCGCCCGCATGCGCGATCTGCGCACTTCCGGCGAACCAGCGGACCCAGGCGACGCGCCACGCGGGGCTGCCATCGAGATCGTCCAGCAGCCTCGCACGAGCCGCCGCGCGGGTCCGGTCGTCGGCGGCGTCGAGTCGGGCGAGGTCGAGCAGGAAGCGGGTCCCGCGATCGAGTCCACGATCCGGAAGGTCCGGGGGACCCGCCCGCTCGATGAGTCGGATCCAGAGGTCGCGTCGCGCCTCGGACGCCTCGCACAGGATCGGCATCGCCCGGAGACGTCGTCGCAGCTCGATCGGATCGACCTCCTCACCGACCGGCGGCACCTCGGGGACGAGCGAGGTCGATTCGTCGATGGTGGATCGATCGAACGCGGGCCCGTCGAAACGGTCGCTGCGGCCACCCGCGAGCGCGAGTTCACCCAGCACCTCGGCCTCGACGAGCACCGAGTCGATCTCGCCGAGTCCGATGCCGGATCGCACCGCCCCCTCGATCGCCGCCGAGGACAACGGGCCGGGCATCCGCGGGTCGAACTCGAGCGCCTGCTCGAATGCAAGCCGCGCCAACCGCGCATCGCCTCGCTGAAGACGTCTCACGCCCCGCCAGATCCGATCCCCGAGCGCGAGCCCGGACTCGATGCCGACCTCCAGCCGTCCCTGCGGATCGGGATCGACGGCCGCCACCTCGTCCCACGGAATCCGTGCCTCGCGCACGAGCCCACGATCGAGGATGCTCACGATGAGTTCGTCGGCGGTCGCCGCCACGCGTTCGACCTGCCACGGCGGGAGTCCGCTCCGTCGGTGAACGTACCGATCCGCGGCCTCCGCGACGGCGCCGACCAGCGACACGGCGCAGAGCGCGACTCCGAGTCTGCGGCGACGGCCGACGATCACGGTCGGCCTCCCTGATCCGGGACGAACCGGAAGACGCCTTCGCTCCGACGGGCGATGTCGCGCAACTCGCTCTGGGACGCATCCGCGCTGAACGCGATGCAGTTGATCACCGCCGGACGACCACCCGGACGGGAGTTGAGGGTCATCACCTCGGCCGCGGTCGAGTCGGGGATCTCGCCGTCGGTCAGGAAGAAGACGACGTCGGGCCGCTCGTCGTCCGACCAGAGGTAGCGGAACGCCGGGAGCGGCTGCGTGGAGCCACCGGCACCGACCTCGCGTTGCAGCCAGTTGGCGATCGAACGGACCCGGCCGCGGCTCGCCCGGAGCCACCCTCGCTGCACCGGCGGGATGACCACGTCGTCGGAGTAGAGCGCGATCTTGAACTGCGCGAAGTCGGGCAACGCCTCGATCGAACGCTGAAGTTCCCCCATCGCGAGCACGAGTCGATCGTTGTTCGCCATCGATCCGGAGATGTCCACGACGTACGCGAAGCGGTTGCCGCGGGCCTGGATGCCGAAGAACGCCGTGCCCGCGCCCTGCCCGGCGCCGAGTCCCGCCCCGCCGCCGGTCGCGCTGCCCGCGATGTCGGTCGTGAGTCCCGACGCACCGCGATCGATCTCGAGGCTCGGCAGCGCCGTCTGCTCGAGCTCGAGCGCCAGTGCCTCGTCGCCCGGATCGATCTCGAGCTCGGGCGTGAGCATGTCCTCGGTCTCGACCGGCTCGAGCATGTCCTGGAGCGTCTCGTCCGGAAGCACCGAGAGATCGAGCACCACCGGCGCCGGCCCCGCGGGACCGGCCGGCAACGCCTTGTAGCTGAGCGAGAGCCAGATGATGATCGCGATGTGGATCGGGAGACTCACCGCCAGTCCGAGCAGCAGCAGGTGAATCCGTCGCTGGCGAACCAGCCGGCGACGTTCGTCGACGAGCTCCCGGATCCGAGCCTCGAGCGCCGCCGCGTCCATCCGACCGAGCGAGGTGGTCTCCGGGTTGTCGGACGGGGCGTTCGAAGCCATGAGGATTCCCAGAACCGATTCGAGCGAGGGTCCCGACCTCGGTCCCGCGCTTTCGGCGGGCTCGTACCGGCTCCATACGTACGGGACGCGGCCGTTCGGACCCGAATCCTACGACGGCGCGGAATTGCCCGCAGTTGACCGGGAACGCGGTTGGCGGCGACACTCTCCGTTCCCGTCCCATTCCCTCCGGAGTCCGTCATGACCACCGCCCCCCGCCGCGTCGTCCTCAAGATCAGCGGCGAGAGCTTCACCGCCCCCGGCACCCTCGGCATCGGCCCCGATCAGCTCGGCCACATCGCCAGCGAGGTCGCCGCCGCCTGCAAGCTGGGCGTTCAGGTCGCGGTGGTCTGCGGCGGCGGCAACATCATCCGCGGGGCGACGCTCTCGAAGTCGGGGACGATCGATCAGTCGACCGCCGACTACATGGGCATGCTGGGGACGGTCATCAACGGGGTGGCCCTCAAGGAGGCCCTCGAACGCCAGGGCATCCCCGCCCGGTGCATGTCCGCGATCAACCTGACCGCGGTCGCCGAGCCGTTCATCCGACTGCGGGCCATCCGGCACCTCGAGAAGGGCCGGGTCGTCATCCTCGTCGCGGGCACCGGCAACCCGTTCTTCACCACCGACACCTGCGCGAGCCTCCGCGGCATCGAGCTCGGGGCCGACCGCCTGCTCAAGGCCACCAAGGTCGATGGCATCTACACCGCCGACCCCAAGAAGGACCCGACCGCGACCCGGTATGACCATCTCACCTTCGCCGAGGCGATCGAGAAGCAGCTCGGGGTGATGGACATGACGGCACTCACGATGTGCCGCGAGCACGACCTTCCGGTCCAGGTCTTCGACTTCCAGACCCCGGGCAACATCGCCCGCGTGGTCGGCGGCGAGACCATCGGCACCGTCGTCGACAACATCGGATCCTGAGCCGCCCGAGGCCCGGGCCGGAATCCCGTACACTCGCCGTTTCGCGGTCGCGGGCCCTCAGGTCGCCCGACGCCGGACCGCCCTGGAGACCCTGATGGACATCGACGAGATCCTGCTCGAGACCACCGACGGCATGGACAAGACGCTGGAGTACCTTCAGAAGGAACTCCGCGGCATGCGCACCGGCCGAGCGAACACCGCCCTGCTCGAGTACGTCAAGGTCGACTACTACGGCTCGCACACCGACCTGCGGGAACTCGCGGCGATCTCCGTCGCCGAGAGCCAGCAGCTGCTGGTGAAGCCGTTCGATCCCGCCTCGAAGAACGACATCATCAAGGCGATCGAGGCCGCGGACCTCGGACTCAACCCGATGGCCGAAGGCTCGGCGATCCGCGTGTCCGTCCCCGCCCCCTCCTCCGACCGACGCAGGCAGCTGGTCACCCAGTGCAAGAAGATGGGCGAGGACGCCAAGGTCGCCTGCCGCAACCTGCGTCGCGATGCGATCAAGGGCATCGAGTCGACGGGCGCCGAGCAGAAGCTCTCCGACGACGACGTCGAGCGTGCGAAGAACGAGATCGAGGACGAGACGAAGAAGCACGTCACCCGCATCGACGAGATGGTCTCGAAGAAGGTCACCGAGATCGAGGACGTCTGATTCGGGGAGCGGAGCCGACCGCGTGAATCGATCGCCCGAGAGGCCGTACCGACACCGTCGAACCGCATCGCGTTCGACGGTGTCGTTCCTTCTTGCCACCCTGGCCCCCGCCCTCCCCCCCGCGACCGCCTCGACCACCGCGCCCGCCCCGCCTCGGATCGTGGTCGATCGCGACGACCTCGTCATCGACGAAAGCTGCATTCTCGTCGCCGCCCCCACCCCGATCACCGATATCGCCGGCGACGGACTCGTGCGGATCGTCGGTGACGGGATCACGGTCTCGATCGAAGGCGCGATCCGCGGGTCCGCCGCGGAGACCGCCCCCGATCGTCGCGACGGCGTCGGCATCGTGATCCTCGGCGATCGCGTCGTGCTCCGAGGCGGCGCGGTCCACGGTTTCCGCGTCGGCGTCGAGGTGCGTGACGCGGAGGACGTCGTCATCGAGGATCTCGACGCGTCGCACCAGTTCGCACAGCGACTCGGCTCGACTCCGGAACGCGAGGATCCGGCCGACTGGCTCTGGCCCCACGAGAACGACGAGGGTCAATGGTCCAAACGCTACGGCGCGAGCATCCGGGAGATCCGCGCGGAACGACCGATCCTGCGTCGCATCCGGGTCCGGGGTAGCCAGAACGGCATCATGCTCGAAGGCGTGAACGCCGCGACGGTGGTCGATTGCGACTGTTCGTTCCTGAGCGGCTGGGGGCTCTCGATGTGGCGGACGTCCGATTCGACGATCGCCCGCAACGCCTTCGACTTCTGCGTCCGCGGCTACAGCCACGGCGTCTACAACCGTGGCCAGGACTCGGCGGGCATCCTCATGTTCGAGCAGTGCACGGGCAACCGCGTGCTGGAGAACTCGTGCACGCACGGGGGCGATGGCGTCTTCGGTTTCGGCGGCCGCGAAGCGCTCGGACAGACGCCCCCCCCCGCGGACACCGCCGGGGACGACCCGGCGGACTGGTATCGACACCGCGGGAACTCGAACAACCTCTTCTTCGGCAACGATCTCTCCCATGCGGTGGCGCACGGCTTCGAGATGACCTTCAGCCATGCGTGGACGCTCGAATCCAACCGGCTCCATGACAACGGCATCTGCGGCGTCTGGGGTGGTTACTCGTCGGCCGCGATGATCCGAGGCAACGACTTCGCCGACAACGGAAGCATGGCGTACGGTCGCGAAGGTGGCGGCATCGACATCGAACACGGCGTCGGCAACACCATCGCGGGCAATCGATTCACGCGGGACACCGAGGGTGTCGAACTCTGGTGGGACGAGGACCAGTCGCTGCTCGCGACGCCGTGGGCGCAGGCCAACGACGTCCGCAGCGCCGGGAATCGGATCGTCGACAACCGATTCACCGACTGCGGCACCGCGATCGATCTGCGTCGCACCGACGACACCGTGATCGAGCGCAACGTGATCACGGGCGACGGCACCGGCCTCGCACTGGAGGCATCCGCGGGCACCGTGCTCCGTGGGAACGGGATCGACTGCGCCGTGCCGATCCGGGGCGGCGATCTCCTCGACAACGGCGAGTCGGTCGAGCCGAGGCCCGGGGAGACGCAGTCGCCGACGATTCCGGGCGCCAATCGCCCCGTCGATGCCCGCCGCGCCCTCGCGGGCCGCGACCGCATCGTCATGACCGAGTGGGGACCGTACGACTGGTCGCGCCCGATGCTCCGACAGGAGACGACCGGCGCGGCATCGCACGAGTGGCGACTGCTCGGGCCGCTGCCGATCGCCCGGGTCGAGATCGAGGGCGCCGCCACCGCGACCCGGGGCGAACTGCTCGATCGGATCATCGTCCAGCCCGCCCCGGACGACGACGACGCGCCGGGGTTCATCCGCTACCAGCTGCGGGTCGTTCCAGAAGGTGCCGACCCCATGGTGGTCGAGGGGAGATTCCCGCAGACCCGCTGGGAGATCACATCGTTCGCGACCTCGGCCGATCCGCGCGAGGATCCCGGTGCCTGGGTCCGCGACCGACTGGCCGCTCGACTCCGCTGGACCGCTCCCGAACTCGACCTCGTCTATGCGATGGGCGGCCCCTCGGACCTCGCCCCCGCCGACGCCCTCATCGAGGATGGCGGTCCACTGCCCGGCCGCGAGCGGTTCGGGACGATCGCCCGGGCCTCGCTGCGGCTTCCCTCAGGCCGATACCGGCTCCGGATCCTCTCCGACGACGGCGTCCGGGCGACCCTCGACGGTCGGCGGATCATCGACAACTGGACCTGGCACCCCCCGACCGAGGACACCGCCGAGTTCGAGATCATCGAGACCCGGACGGTCGAACTCGTGATCGAGCACTTCGAACTCGACGGCTACTCGGTGCTGCGGGCGGATCTCGAACCGATCGACTGACGCTTCGGTTTGACCCGTGACCATCAGGCGGCCAGACTACGGACGCCTCATCCGGAGCCGACGTGCGCTGCCCCTACTGCGATTCACCCAAGACCTCGGTGGTCGACTCCCGCCCCAGTGAGGACGGGAGTTCGATCCGCCGTCGCCGTTCGTGCGACAGCGAGGGGTGCGGGCAACGATTCACGACCTACGAGCGGATCGAGAAGGCTCGTCGGCTCACGGTCGTGAAGCGGGACGCCTCGCGGGTGCCCTTCGACCCGGACAAGATCCTTCGCGGACTCCACGCGGCCTGCGGCAAGCGGCCGATCGCCGAGGAGGTCAAGGAGGAGATCGTCCGCCGGATCGACGAGGAGCTGCACCGCGAGTTCGATCGTGAAGTGCCGACCTCCGAGATCGGCCGCCGCGTCTCCGCGGCGCTGCGAGGCATCGACGCCGTCGCGTACATCCGCTTCGCGAGCGAGCAGGAACAGTTCGGCTCGGCGGACGATTTCGCCGATCTGGTCGAAGAGCTCAAGCGGAAGCCGCCTCCGGCGCCGAATCAGGCTCCCCTCTTCGATTGATCGTCGTTCGTCCGCATTCCACACCTTCGCCAGCCCAGAGCACCCATCATGCCCCGCATCACCCTCCCCGACGGGAGTGAACGCCAGTACGACGCCCCCACCACGCCCGGTCAGGTCGCCGCCGACATCGGCCCCGGCCTCGCGAAGGCGGCGCTCGGCGCGACGATCGACGGCGTGCTCTGCGACCTTTCGACGCCGATCTCGCAGGACTGTGCGATGTCGCTCGTGACCGCGAAGACCCGCGAGGGTGAGCTCGACGAGCAGGCGCTGTTCCTCCTGCGGCACTCGACCGCGCACGTCATGGCCGAGGCGATCACCAACCTCTTCCCCGGCGTGCAGCTCGTCTACGGTCCGCCGGTCGAGCAGGGCTTCTACTACGACATGGCGTTCCCCGAGGGCGTCACCGTCTCCAGCGACGACTTCGAGCGGATCGAGCAGGAGATGGCCCGGATCGTGAAGGAGGACCGTCCCTTCACCCGCTACGAGATGCCGATCGCCGAGGGCATGGACAAGCTTCGATCCGAGGGATCGAAGTACAAGATCGACAACGCCGAACGCGCCGCCGAGGCGGGCTCCGCGGAACTCTCCTGGTACGCGACCGGAACTCCCGGATCCAACTGGGAGGATCTCTGCCGAGGCCCTCACGTCCCCTCGACCGGGCGGATCGGCGCCTTCAAGGTGATGAGCCTCGCGTCGAGCTACTGGCACGGCGACGAGAACAGCGACCGGCTCACCCGCGTCTACGGCACCGCGTTCGCCGACAAGAAGCAGCTCGCGGATCATCTCGAGCGGATCGAGGAGGCCCGCAAGCGCGACCACCGCGTGCTCGGAAAGCAACTGCGGCTCTTCCACATCGACGAACAGGTCGGCCAGGGACTCATCCTCTGGACGCCGAACGGCGCCGTCGTGCGTCAGTGCCTCCAGGACTTCATCGGCGAGGAACTCCGCAAGCAGGGCTATCACCAGGTCTTCACGCCGCACATCGGCAAGCTCGACCTGTACCGCACCAGCGGTCACTTCCCGTACTACCAGGAGAGCCAGTACACCCCGGTCATCGACCGGGCGCAGATCCACGAACTGGCGACCGAAGGCTGCACCTGCGGTGAACTGGCGAACCGGCTCGACGAGGGCGAGATCGACGGCTACCTCCTGAAGCCGATGAACTGCCCGCACCACATCCGCATCTACGCGAGCGAGCAGCGGAGCTACCGCGATCTGCCGCTGCGTCTCGCGGAGTTCGGCACCGTCTATCGCTGGGAGCAGTCGGGCGAGATCGGCGGACTCACCCGCGTCCGCGGGTTCACCCAGGACGACGCCCACCTCTTCTGCCGCGAGGACCAGATCGCAGACGAGGTCCGAGGCTGTCTCTCGATCGTGAAGCTGATCTTCAAGACGCTCGGGATGGAGGACTACCGCGTCCGCGTCGGACTGCGCGATCCCGATTCAAGCAAGTACGTCGGCGATCCGGCGAACTGGGACAAGGCCGAGCAGGCGTGTCGCGACGCGGCCCGCGAGCTCGGTGCGAAGTTCAGCGAAGAGCCCGGCGAGGCGGCGTTCTACGGCCCGAAGATCGACTTCGTGGTCAAGGACGTCATCGGCCGCGAATGGCAGCTCGGCACCGTGCAGGTCGACTACAACCTGCCCGAGCGGTTCGGGCTGGAGTACATCGGCGCCGACAACGCGCGGCATCGTCCGGTCATGATCCACCGCGCCCCGTTCGGCTCGATGGAACGGTTCGTGGGCGTGCTCATCGAGCACTTCGCCGGGGCGTTCCCCTGCTGGCTGGCGCCCGAGCAGGTGAGGGTGCTGCCGATCAGCGACAAGAGCGCCGACTACGCCCGCGAGGTGCTTGCGAAGCTCAAGGACCTCGGCATCCGGGCGACGCTCGACGACGGCTCGGAGCGCATCCAGGCCAAGGTGAAGGTCGCCACCGACATGAAGGTGCCGTACCTCGCCGTGGTCGGTCCACGAGACGCTGAGAACCGCGAGGTCTCGATCCGGGCGTTCGGCATCGAGCGGAACCTCGGCTCGATGGGTCTCGACGACTTCCTGGAGACCGTCTCCACCGAAAGCCGCACCCGCGGCGAGACGCGGCTCATCGACCGGTTCGAAACGGTCGACGCGGGCTGAATCGGCCACCGGGCGTTCGAACGCCACCGAGCCCGAGACCGACCCCCTGGCCCGCGTCGCGGACCTGTCCCCCGCAAGGCGGGGGACAGCGAAGGACGCGAGGCCTCGCTCCCGCTCTCCTGCTCACCTGCTCTCGCCGAAGGGAGGGTGCGAGACGGCGACGCCCCAACCAAAGCCGCTCCCCGCCTTGCGGGGAGCTGTCGCCGAAGGCGACTGAGGGGTCGGTGGCCGACTCATCAACCGCGCGACCCCGCGCTCTCCTGCTCACCTGCTCTCCTGATCTCCTGCTCTCGCCGAAGGCGCACGCGGCCTCAGCGACGCCGACCTCGACCCGCGAGTCCGACGCCCGCGATAGCGGCCACCGCAAACGGGCCGGGAACGGCCGGGGCCGACGACGGCAAGGTGAAGACCTGCGAGTCGTTGTCGTAGAAGACGCCCGGGGACTGGAAGTTGTACGAGAAGTCGCCGGACACGCTGAACGTGGTGTCCGCGGCGAGGGTGTTCGCAATGACGAACCGACCGATGAAGAGCCGGTCTCCGGCGGCGACGTTGCCCTGACCGTTGTTCGGGTCACCGTTGTACCAACCGGCGTCGGCCGACACGCTGCCCGCGACCGACCCGTTGAAGTTCGGATCAAGGGTGGCGGCGAACGGGTCGCTGCCGGAGCCCGCCCCGAAGGTCACGAAACTGTCGATCTTGCTGTTGGCGCCGAACGCGTTGAAGGCGGCGGACCACTGGCCGCCGCCGCTGGCGTCGTGATGCACGAATTCGCCGTCTCCAAGCGCGATGTTCACGTAGAACAACGACAGCACGCGGAGATCGTCGGCACTGGTGTTGGCCAGGTAGAGGTCCAGGACCGTGAAGGTCCCCTGCCCCGCGGCGAGCGGCCCGCTGTCGGCGGTGCTTCCGTAGATGTCGGCGGAGAAGTTGAAGGTGGTGCCGGCAAGGGCCGGGGAGGCCGCGGAGAGGGCCACGATCGCACCGAGGGTGGTGAGCCGCATGGGGTCGTCCGATCTGGGGGGCTGGAGAGGGGGACGTCACGTCCGGTAGCCGATGATTGAACATGCCTCCCCGGAACCACGGCATCCACTCGAATCTCCCGAATGGGCGCGAGAAAGTCGAGGCGGAGTTTCGATCCGTATTCCGAAGGTCGTCTTGAATGGGCCGTTCGGCCGATGTACTGTTCTGGATCAGGGTCCGATGGTGTTCATCGGACCCCGACGAGTCGGGTTCGGCCCCGCCGAACCCTCACGGACCCGCTGCCACATGCACGAATCCGCCCGGCCCGCATCATGAGGACGCTCGGCGTCCCCGATCTGCAGGCCCTCGTCGCATCCACCCCCCATGGCTCGACCCCCCTTCGGCACCGCGGCGGTTCCGAAGAGGGTCTTCGTGTTTCTTCGACCCCCGCCGCCTGAGAGGCCCAAGCCATCGCCATTCGACGTAGAGGATTCGGACGCGAGGACATGCGTCCCACCGGC
>CAYZSH010000025.1:0-21497 GCA_964481025.1 uncultured Isosphaeraceae bacterium | reverse complement strand
CGATTCCGCTCCCCCGTTTCCGGGGGAGCTGTCGCCGAAGGCGACTGAGGGGGCTGCCTCGCCGACTCGATCGCGCGCCGAATCAGCCACGTTCCCCCTCCGCCCGCTCCGCGGGCACCTCCCCCGCACGCGGGGGAGGGGAATCGAATCGCCACGCCGACATCACGATTCCGCTCCCCCGTTTCCGGGGGAGCTGTCGCCGAAGGCGACTGAGGGGGCTGCCTCGCCGACTCGATCGGCGGCCGACTCGGTGACCGCACACCCCCAAAGTCTCCTGCTCTCCTGATCACCTGCTCTCCTGCTCTCGCCAAAGGCGCCCCCTCACTCGTGCCCCAACGACCCGCATCGTTCGCATCGATGCTGGCCCGGCACCGTCTTCGGCGCGTCGAACACACGATCAAGATTGACCCGTTCGCCACATGCCGGGCAAGGCTGGCGTTCATCGCTCCCGATCCTCGCTCTCGCCACCGCCCGGGTCAGCGGGTCCTGCGCCGCGAACGTCCGGCCACACTCACCGCACTGCGACGCCCGCTCGGCGATGGTCTGTCCACAGCCCGGACATCGACGCAGACCCTCGCGAGCCAGACGTCGATGACGCCGGTCCATCACGAGGAGGATGCCGCCGATCACCGGACCGACCAATGCGAAACCGATCGAGACGGCGAGCAGGCCGTTGGGAATCGGAAGCCCCATCGCTGCGGGAATGCCGGCGAAGCCGATCCCGACGAGCAGCCCGCCGACCACCACGCCGATCGCCAGACCTCGCATCAGGTGCTCCGCGCGTCGGCAACCCAACCCTCGCCCGCCGCAGTCAACTTCCGCCCTCGCGGCGTCCGGGCCAGGAAGCCGATCTGGAGCAGGTACGGCTCGACCACGTCTTCCAGCGTGCCTGCGTCGTCGCCCATCGTCGCGGCGATCGCCTCGAGTCCCGCCGGCCCACCTTCGTACACCTCCGCGAGCACCCGCAGGTAGCGGCGATCGATCTCGTCGAGACCGAGTTCATCGACGCGTTCGAGCTCGAGCGCCGCCGCGACCGCCGTCTCGTCCACCACCCCGGTACCTCGAACCTGCGCGAAATCGCGGACCCGACGCAGCAGTCGAAGCGCGACCCGCGGGGTGCCGCGGCTGCGTCTCGCGATCGCGTCGAACCCCTCGTCGGCCACCGCGTCGATCGCGAGTTTCGTCGCCGCCCGCTGGAGGATCGAGACGAGATCCTCGCGTGGGTAGTACTCGAGGTGATGCGTGATGCCGAACCTCGCCCGAAGCGGCTGCGTGAGCATGCCCGCCCGCGTCGTCGCCCCGATCAGGGTGAAGGGCTTCAGCGTGAGCGAGATCACCTTGGCGTGCATCCCGCTGTCCACCGTGAAGTCGACCTTGAAATCCTCCATCGCGGGATAGATGTACTCCTCGACCGCGGCCGGCAGTCGGTGGATCTCGTCGATGAAGAGGATGTCGCCCTCGCCGAGTCGGGTGAGCGTGCCGACGAGATCCGCGGCCTTGGTGAGCGCCGGGCCACTGGTGACCCACGCCCGAGTGCCCATCTCCTCGGCGACGACGTGCGCGAGCGTGGTCTTGCCGAGTCCCGGCGGACCGTGGAGGAGCAGGTGTTCGAGCGACTCTCGCCGCTCCTTGACCGCCTGAAGCGCGATCGTGAGTCGTTCGATGAGCGCCGCCTGACCGACGTACTCCGCGAGCGTCTTCGGACGGACCGCCGGGGCCTGCTGCCCGGAGTCGATGGAAGAGGAATCGATCGGGGTCGGGCGCGCACCGGTCGCCGGTTCGCGATCCTCGCGCTGCGACTCACCCGAGACGATCCGTTCGCGTGCCATGTCCGCATCATCCGCGGGATTCGGTCGGGCCGCCAGTGCGGACTTCGGACGACGTCCCGATCAGCGGCCGAGGTCGATTCGTGGCGTCGCCCGGGCCTCGTCACCGCTCTCGAAGAAGCCCTGCGACCGGAAGCCGAAGACCCCGGCCACAAGGCTCGACGGGAAGGTCACGCAGAGTTGGTTGAGCTCGCGGACGTTGCCGTTGTAGAACCGGCGGCCCGCGGCGATCCGATCCTCGGTGTTGGCGAGTTCCCGCTGGAGTTCGAGAAAGTTCGCGTCCGCCTTGAGATCGGGATACGCCTCGGCGACCGCGAGAAGTCGGCCCAGTCCGGCCTCGAGCGCCTGTTCGTCGCCGCTCTGCCGATCGGGCCGCTCGTGATTCGCGGCGGCGCGGTTGCGGAGCTCGATCACGCGCTCGATCGTCTCCCGCTCGTGTGCGGCATAGCCCTTGACCGTCTCGACGAGGTTCGGGATGAGGTCGTACCGCCGCTGAAGTTCGACGTCGACGTCCGCCCAGCTCTCGCGAAGATGCTGGTTCACCGACTGGAAACGGTTGTAGGTGGCGATGAGCCAGATGATCGGCATCAGCACCACGATCACGACCAAGGCGATCACGAAAACCATGCGAACGCTCCTTCGGCCCGATCGCCTTCACCAGGCTCCGCGGGCGACATCGAATCCGCGAGATGCCGCGGCCATCGCTCGAGGAATCCACCGAGCCAGTCGAGTCGTCGGCGGAACTCCGCGACCTCCCAGCGTCCCTTGCCGGTGCTCAGACAGATGAGCCCCCCGTCGAGCTCGAACGCGGGCGGGCCGGAGGCGAGGAGGTACTCCATCATCCGCGGGTCGATCAGGTCGTACGCGAATCGCTTGTCGTCGCTCGAGACGTGGAACGCCCTGCTGAACTCGACGCTCTCGAAGTCGATGTCGTCGAAGCCGAGGACACCCGCCACACGATCGAAGATCCCCTCTCGCCGCACGATCGTCTCCGGGCAGGTGCCGATCGGATTCCACGCGATGAGGTAGCTCAATCGGACCGTTTCGGTGCGACGGTTCTTGCCGGAACCGCGATCGACCTTGTACTGAAAGTCGCCCATGCGGACCCGGACGTCGTGACCCGCGACCTCGATGGATCCGGTCAACGTGTTGTACGCGACCCTCGATCGTCCCCGTCGGAAGAGCGCGAAGCGGGCGAAGCGATCGTCGTGACCGGAGTCACGGTCCTCGGAGAACTGCAGCCCGAGCTCCGCGGCGAGCGAGCGGAACTCCTCCAGCCGCTTCTGCTCCGCCTTCCACGCGTAGTACATCCCGAAGGCGGCGAGCACCACGACCACGGGAATGATGACGAGGGGAAGCACGGCGCCGACCGCGAAGAGCATCAGAACTCGACCTTGGGCGCCTGCCGGGCGGCGGCGGCCTCGGCCGCGTCGAGTTCGAAGAACTCCAGTTCACTGAAGCCGAACATGCCGGCGATGATGTTCGACGGGAAGACCTTGGTCGCCTCGTTGAAGACGTTGACCGAACGGTTGTAGTGCTGACGCGAGAAACCGATCTTGTTCTCGGTGCTGGTCAGCTCCTCCTGCAGGTTCAGGAAGTTGGTGTTCGCCTTGAGATCGGGATACGCCTCGCTCACGGCCATGAGCCGACCGAGCGCCTGGGTGAGCATGTTCTCGGCGCCGATCTGCTCGGCGACCCCGTGAGCCCCCATCGCCTGATTGCGGGCCGCGGTGACCGCCTCGAGCGTGCCGCTCTCGTGACTCGCGTAGCCCTTGACGGTGTTCACGAGGTTCGGAATGAGGTCGTGTCGCCGCTTCAGCTGGACGTCGATGTCGCTCCAGGCATTCTCGGCGCCGAGCTTCTTCCGCTGAAGACCGTTGTAGATCCCGATGACGAAGAGGGCCAGTCCGACGATGACGACGATCGGCACCGCGATCACCAGCAGCAGCAGGGATGCACCCATGAATCGACTCCGGAGGCGTGTCAGGATGACGGCTCGGGCGCTCCCGAGGCGACGTTCAAGACTCTAACACTCGATCGACGGCATCGAGTCGATCCGACGCGTCCCGATCGCGGGCCCGTCGGACACGTCGACCGCCCGAGGTTCAGGCGATGGATCGACGCGGTCCCGCCGCGGTGGAGCTGACCGCATCGAGAAACACCTCGACATCGGCGAAGCCCGGAAGGACGATCCTGGCCCCTTCCGCGCGAAGCCGCTCGGCGCGGTCCCCTTCCGCGATGCCGACGAACCCGATCCCGAGCCGACTCGCCGCCCGGACGTCCCAGACACCGTCGCCGACGTACACCAGCCGCTCGAACGTCCGGTCGTGATGCCGCTCCGCCCGCTCGGCGGCGATCGTCACGATCGACTCGCGGGGGTGCGTGTCGTCGGCGTGTGCCGCCGGTACCGAGGCATGCGGCACCCCCGCGGCGTCGAGCTTGAGGCACGCGGTCGTCCGCCAACCGCCAGTCGCGATCGCGCTCGCCCAGCCGGCCTCGCGGAGCCGCGCGAAGACCTCGGGCGATCCGGGGACCGGCCGGAACAGCCCCGCGTCGGTCGCGAGCGCTCCGCGAATGCGGTCGATGAAGGCATCGCGGATCCGATGCACCGTCTCAAGCGTCTGCGGCAGCGTGGTCCGGTCCCGGATGAGGTCGCTCGCGATCGCCTCGTCGGTCGAGTGCGAGTAGTCCGACCAGTCGGTGCTCATCGAGTCGATCCCGAGCACCGACCGGGCGGCATCGACCCAGCAGTCGTCGTCCACGCGGCTGGTGTGCGCGAGCGTGCCATCGACGTCGAAGATCACGAGTCCGTGCATGGCGACACTCCGGGGCCGCGTGGATCGAGCCACGGTGACGTACCGTGATCCGCGATGCTCGGAGACTAGCATGACTCGACGTCCACACTCCGAACCACGATCGCCGATCGCCATCACGACCGCGGAAGTGCGTCCCGTGATCGCCCCCGGGACGCTCGCCATCGCCTCCGCACCCGGCCGCGTCAATCTGATCGGCGAACACGTCGATCACCGCGGTGGTGTCGTGCTTCCCTTCGCGATCGATCGTCGCATCACGGTCGCCGTCGGTGTCTCGACGGATGGCCGGACCCGGGTGATCGCGTCGGACCTCGGCCGGGCGTGGACCTGCGACGGTCCCCCGCCGCAGTCGCCGCTCACCGATCCCCGACACGCGTTCGTGAACCACGTCGCCGGCATGCTCGTCGCGATGCCGTCGCTGGCGGAAGTCGAGGTCCCCCCGCTGACGATCGCGATCGCCGGCGATCTTCCGATCGGCGCCGGCATCTCGTCGAGTGCGGCGCTCGAAGTCGCGGTCGGACTCGCCGTCTCGCAAGCCCTCGGTCTCGACCTGCCCGATGTCGGGACGCTCGCCACCGCCGCTCGTCGCGCCGAAAATGAATTCGTCGGAACCCCGTGCGGGATCATGGACATGCTGGCGTCCGCAGCGGGCCGGTCCGGTCGCGTGCTTCGCATCGACTGCGCGACGCTCGGGATCTCGACCATTCCGGCGCCGGATCCCGACCGGGTCGTGATCGCGTTGATCGACTCCGGCGTCCGACACCGACTTTCGGACGGCGGCTACGCATCGCGACTCGAGGCGCTGGACCGCGTCGAACGGGCGATCGGGAAGCCGCTGCGTCTCGCGACCCTCGACGATCTTCATCCTGCCGGAGTCGACTCGACGGATCTTCGCCGCGCCCGACACGTCATCACCGAGATCGAACGCGTGCGAGCGGCGGAGACCGCGCTGCGATCCGGCGATCTCGAATGCCTCGGCGACCTGCTCTTCGACGGGCACGACTCGCTCCGCGACGACTTCGGCGTGACGGTGCCGGAGGTCGACCTGATCGTCGAAGCGGCGAGACACCGCCGCCAGGACGGCGTGTTCGGCGCCCGGATGGTCGGCGGCGGCTTCGGCGGTTCGGTGCTGGTGGTCGCCGATCGCGCCCGATCCGACGATCTCCTCCGCGGGATCGTGGCGACGATCGAGCCGCATCTCAGGGATCGACCGACGCCGTTGGTCGTGGAACCTGCGGAGGGCGCGCGAGTCGAATCGACCGACCGCGGCCCGGTGTCATATCCTCGCGGTCTGCCCTAGGTCCTGACCGTCGCGTCACACCCCCCGGACACGCCATCTGATGACCACCGTCCCGACGATCTCCCTCCGGCCGCACCGCGGCATCAGCCGCGGAGTGCTGTTCGCCGTCGCCGGCCTTCTGACGACGATGATCGCCGCCTGCACCGACGAGGATCGGTCGGCGTCATCCTCGCCCCAGCCTGCGCCGGTCGAGGCGGTCGAGACGGGCCCCGTCGAGGCGATCGTTCACACGTCGGACGGCGACTTCCGGATCGAGCTTCGCCCGGACGTCGCGCCGGTCGCCTGCGCGAGCTTCGTGAATCTCGTCCAGCGGGGCTTCTACGACGGACTCGAGTTCTATCGCCACTCGCGGGTGATCCGGCAGGCCGGCAACCCATGGAACGACGAGACCCGGCGCTGGGAGTGCGGGTACCGATTCATGCCGGAGTTCTCGCCCGATCTGAGGTTCGATCGAGGCGGCATGGTCGCGCTGACGAAACTCGCCGACGACGATGCCTCGCCGGTTCGCCCCAACGAGTTCTTCGTGACCACCAAGCCGCAGTCCGAGCGATTCACCTTCAAGTACCCGATCTTTGCGGTGGTGGTGGACGGCCAGGACGTCGTGAACGCGATGCAGAAGGGCGCCCGGATCGACTCGATCGAGCTCGTCGGCGACCCCGCACCGCTGCTTGCGCCGTACGCGACCGCCATCGCCTCCTGGAACGAGTCGCTGGACGCCGTCCCGGACCCGCGTCGCGCGACGCCGTGACCGTCAGTTGAGTCCGATGCCTTTGGGCCACGCGGCGGGCTGCTGTCGATCGACGAGCGAGACGAGCGTGTCGAGTTCCTGAAGTTCGCGGGTGACGATCGCGGCGCGATCCCGACAGTCCGGATGCGAGAGCAGGTCGTAGCGCCGCTCGGGGTCGGAGAAGGTCACGAATCCGATCAGATCGAGCATCGCCGAGATCGGAAGCTGCTCGTGGGATGCAAGCCTGCGCACGAACTCACCGACGCAGAGTCGACTCAGACGGGGGTTGGACAGCAGGGATCGCACCGTCCGTCGAACCTCCAGCATCGGCGGCTCGGCCGACGCGGCCGGTGCCAGCGGCCGAAGCCAGGCACGGTCGTAGAGCCGACTCCCTTCCGCTGCGTCGATCTCGTCGATCCTCGCTCGGCAGACGCCCTGCAGATCAATATCGAAGCGCCCGTCGTCGTAGGGCTCGACGTTGGACAGATGCCCGACGCAGACCACGGAGCGAAGTCCGTTGATGTCTCCGCCCGCCGCGTCCGCCATCGCCACCGCGATCGGTGCCGACCGTTCCATATGTCCCTGCCCCTCGGCGATCGCGGCGCCGATCATCTGCCGATACCGCGGCTCGAAGATGTGGAAACGCTGCGCGATGTGCGGCATCAGCCCCACATTCGGAAGAACGAACAGGGCGATCGGCCGGCCGAAGTCAACGCGGTAGGCATCCATGACCCGAGGATGGTAGGCGGACCCGAGAGGATCCGTCTCCCCCGCCTCAGGCGGCGGCCATCATCTCGTCGTCGCTGGACATGACCTCACGGACGGCGTCACGGACCTCCTCGAGTGCCGTTTCGCCGAGACGAAGGGCGTCGAGCACCGCGGGATCGGGCCCGTCGGGCCGAAGATCGAGGGTGAAGCCACCGGCGATCTCGCCGGCGATGTGATCCGCGACGTGCACGATGAGGGGCAGGTCCCGGTTCGCACCCGGCACCGCCATCGGCTCGTGATGATGTCCGGCGACCCAGACAAGACTCGAGGGGAACTTCCAGTGCTCGCAGAGCGCCGAGCCGAACCCTTCGTGCGTGTCGCCGAGTGCGGTGCGCTCCGCGGTCCGGAGATCGCCGGTGTTCGCCGCCTGTTCGACGGCCGCGGCGAACCGGGCCCGATCGTGCTGCAGTTCGACCAGCACGCCGACGTCGTGGACGAGTCCCGCGAGGAACGCCTCGTCGGCCGCACCCTTGCGACCCGCGAGCGCCGCCACGGTTCGAGCCGCCGCCGCGGTCGCGCAGGAGTGCGTCCAGAGCTGGTGGGCGTCGAAGTTCGGTCCGACCGCCCCGCCTCGGAAGAGCTTCGCGAGACTGGCGGCGACCGCGATGTTCTTCACCGCGTTGAGTCCGAGCAGGGAGACCGCCCGGTTGATCGACGCGATCTGTCGCGGAAGTCCGTAGAAGGCGGAGTTCACGACCTTGAGCATGCGGGCGGTGAGCGCCGGATCCGAGGCGATGAGTTCGTGCAGATCACGAGCACTCGACGAGGGATCCTCGACCAGATCGATGATCCGGACCGTCACCTCGGGCAACGTCGCGATGTGGCTGATGTTTCGAACCGCGGCCATCGCCGCACCGTTCGCTCCGACCTCGTGCCCGTGATCCATCGCGTGCTCCCACCGTGTGCCGTATGTCCTTCGCCGGTCGATCCGTGACCGACGCCTCACCCACTCCCGGGGGGTTGGACCATTCGACGTCGGCGGGTCGGATTCGAGGATCCACCAGGGGAACCCACGGAGCGATCTGCGGGCGGGCATCGGCTCGGTCTGATCCGGATGATCCGGGGACCTCATGATTCCCGGACCCGACGGAGCGGGGCATCAACCCACCCACGAGTGCATGCGGGGACCGGGTCGCTGCGCGGTGATGATCTCCGCCTCGGATTCAAGCATCTCCTGCCAGCGACGCTCGACCGCGTGCTCCTCGCCCTGCCGCGCCGCGATCTGACGCGCCAGGTCGATGAACGAGAGGTAGTGCCCCTTCTCGCTCGCCCAGAGTCCGCTGTAGACCTTGGCGAGTTTCTCATCGGTGCAGACGCGGGCGAGGATCTCGAATCGTTCGCAGGATCGCGCCTCGATGAGCGCCGAGACCATGAGCCGGTCGATCGTCTCGGGTTCACCGCCCCCGCGAATGAGCCCGCGGAGCGCGGCGGCGTAGTCGTTCCGATGCGACTTGGTCAGGGTTCCGCCTCGGCGGGAGAGAAGTCGCACCACGAGCGCAAGATGCTCCACCTCGTCCTTCGCCACCGCGGTCATCGCGACCACCCAGTTCTCGGGCGGACACGGCTCCGGCCAGCGATGCAGGAGTTCCAGCGCATTCTGCGCCGCCTTCTTCTCGAGGTGCGCATGATCGTTGAGAAGCGCACACGGATCGGCCAGCGCGTGCTCGCCCCAGTGATCGGGAGTGACGGTCAGAAGGGGAAGCTCGAAGGTAGGCATGGAAGATGGATAGAGATGGGAAAGGGGAATCGAGGGCTCGACGTCAGTGGGCGAGGCGTTTCCTCGGAGGGCGGGTGGTGTCGAGCCGGGCGATGAGGTCGGCGATCCTTTCGCCGACCCCCGGGGTGCCGTAAGGATGACCGACGGTGCGCGACACGGTCCTGGCGAGCTCGATCGCCCGGCCGATCATCTCGGCGTCGGGAGCCTCGATGTCGGTGACCGATGCCGGACGCTCGCGGCCACCCTGTCTGGGACCGAGGTTGATCGCGGGGCATCCGACGATCGCCGCCTCGATGAGCCCCGCGCTCGAGTTGCCGATGATCGCGTCGATCCTTCGCAACAGCGCCACGAAACGCTCGCGCGGGAGATGATCGAGTCGGACAATCCGATCGTCGGTGGCGGCCGCGGCGTCGATGCGATCGAGGACGACGTCACTTCCCGGATCGGCGTTCGGTGAAAGGACGAGGGTCGATCCGTGCGTGACCGCCGCGGCGACCGCCGAATCTGCCCACGCTGCCTCCGTGAGCGCATCGAGACCGGCGCCGTGTTGAAGCACGATCGTGCGTGGCGATCCGAGCGCCTCGAACTCCGCCTCGTCGAGCGGACCGATCGCCGCAAGACCATCGACCGCCGGGCTTCCGACGACGTGGACGGTCGCGGGATCCTCGCCCATGCGTCGAAGCCGCGCCCCGCTCTCCTCGGTCGCCGCCAGATGCAGATGCGAGAGCGCCGTGATCGCGTGACGCATCGCCTCGTCCGCCACCCCCTCGGCGCGATCTCCACCATGAAGATGCACGACGCGACGACCGCCGATCGAGGCCGCCGACGCGGCCGCGAGCGCCTCGATGCGGTCACCGAGCACGACGACCGCAGCCGGGTCGAGACCGCCGAAGGCCTCCGCGAATCCGGAGACGCCGCGTCCAAGCGCGGCGGCATCCTCGTCACGCCCGAACCTTCCCGGCACCTGCATCGGCACTTCGGCGACGAGCGTCGCGCCCGTCGGCAACGACCGACGAACCTCGTCGATCGTCCTCGCCGGTGGCAGCAGATGCGCACCGCCGGCGACGACGAGGCACTCGAGTTCGGGATGCGCCGCCACCGCGTCGATCGTCGATCGCAGCAGACCGAACTCGGCACGCGTGCCGGTGACGATCGCGACCCGCCGAGTCACGCGAGATCCTCCGCCCGAATCGCCGCGTCGGCCTGCACGTCGCGATTCAGGGTCCGGCCGATCACCTCGCCGAGTCGCCACGGCTCGAGACCATCGCCCGGGCGCTTCACGACGACGTCCGACTCGCCGAGCCTCACGCCCGATTCGAGATTCCGCGCCGCCCGGATCGACTGACGAGCGACGCGTCGCACATCGGTCTCGATCTCACCGACCCGCTTTCCGCCCGGACCGACCGCCGCGTGCGCCCGGCGCACGAAGCGGACGTACTCCGCGAGTCCCTCCGGCTCGATGCTCGCCGCATGGTCGGGACCCGCTGCGGATCGACTCCAGGTCAGGTGCTTCTCGAGCACCACCGCGCCCGCCGCGACCGCCAGCCCGCCAGTGGTCATCTCGGCCGTGTGATCGCTGTAGCCCGTCGGTCGCCCGGTGGCGGTCGCGATCGCCGCGATGCCCGACAACGCGGCCTCCGGCTCGGGCGTCGGGTACGCGCTCACGCAATGCAGAAACGCGACGGCCGACGAGTCGAGCCACGCATCGGTCCGTCGGATCTCCTCGAGATCCGCCGCCCCGGTCGAGACGAGCATCGGCCGACCATCCGCGGCGAGGGCTTCCAGCAGTGGACGATGCACGAGATCCGGCGACGCGGTCTTCCACGCGTCCCAGCCGAGCGTCGCGGCGGAATCGACGAGCTCGGTGCTGAACACCGTGACGATCGCGGCGAGGTCACGTCGGTGCGCGGCATCGACACAGCGAGCCAGCGCGTCGGCGTCGAGTTCGAGCGCTCGCAGCATCGACTTCTGATCCGCGACGCCCGCGCGACGCTGGTAGTCGGCGGTCGCGGATGCGTCGCCCACGAGTCGATCCGCCTCGAACCACTGGAACTTGACGGCGTCCGCCCCCGCGGCCGCCGCGGCGTCGACGAGCTCCACAGCCCGTTCGACGTCGCCGTCGTGGTTCACGCCGATCTCCGCGATCACGAAGATCGGCGCCCCGACTTCGATCACCCGGTCGCGGATGCGCACCGTCGGCTTCATGAGACGCCCTCCCCCGACGCTGCCCTCGCCTGTCGAGCGAGAATCGCTTCGGCGACGAGCAGGTCGATCTCGTCGTCCACATCGACGACGGCACCGGCCTCGTTCTCGATGCCGCGACGGTCGTCGCCGAGGAAGGCGTGCGGTCGTCCGGGCTCGACCCGGAACAACGACGCTCGGGTCACCGCGATGACGCCACCGTCGGGAATGAACGCAGGCGGAAGGTCCTGGCGTCGGTACACCGCATTCGGCTCCCAGGCCGAGATCTCGCCCGCCTCGCCCATCCGACACGTCCAGTACGGATGGTGCTTGCCGACCGGCGCGTAACTCTGCACGCTGTCCGCGCCGGTCGCCACGAGCCGCTCGACCGCCCGATCGACGAGCCCCGCCGGTCGCACCGGGATGTTGCCGTACAGGATGACGACGACCGGCGACCGATCGCCGGAAGCCTCGATCGCGTGGCGCACCGCGGCATCGACCGTCGCCTGGTCGTCGGCGAGCTCGTTCGGACGTCGCACGATCTCCGCGCCGGCCGCGGATGCAGCCTCCGCGATCCTATCGCCGTCGGTCGAACACAGGATGCGGGCGACGCGCCTCGACTCGAGCGCATGCCCGACGCTGCGGGCGATCATCGGAACCCCTCCGACGAGCATCGCGTTCTTGCCGGGAAGACCGCGGCTTCCGGCGCGGCCGATCACCACCGCGGTCGCGACGCGTTCGATCGAATCGGTGATCGGCGTGGTGTCGTTCATGCTGTCCTCGCTCACGCTCGCATCGGTGCGGGCGGCGCCCCGATCTCGACATCCAGTTCCCGTCGCTCCTCGACGACCTGTCGCCAGAGGTCTCGAAGCGGGCGATCCCCGACCCGTCCGACGAGATCATCACCGAGGGGATCGGTCTCCGAGACGGGCACCGAGCCGTCGCTGAGAATCGTCATGCGGGTCGCGGCCACGAGCCGATCCGCGCGGCACGGCGGATGCGTCGGCGAGAGCGTGTCGGGCGTGTCCCCGAGACCGCGTGGCCACCGGACCGGACCGTCGATCACGGCGCAACCGAGCCGCCGTCGCCATCGTTCGAAGAACTCCGGGAGCTCGTCGATCGTCTCCGTCCGACGCTGGATGCGGGGCACGATCCACGGAAGACCGAAACGACCTTCCGCGGGAATCTCCGCGGGAAGAGGCGTGCCCGGATCGACCGATCGTCGTCCCGCGATGAGCCGCTCGATGTTCTCCCTGACCCGGTCGAACCATCGTCCTCCGTGCATCCGGTGGTAGGTCTCGGGGTGCTCGGCGTCGAGATCGACCTCGACGACGTCGATCGGGGCGGCAAGCAGTCGTTCGATGATCGACGGATCGACGGCGAGGTCCGTCCGAATCCGCACGAGGCGGACGCCGGCATCGATGGCGATCCGGGCGAAGTCGTCGAATCGAGGATGAAGGAGGGGATCGCCGAATCCGTCGAACGTCACGACCGCATCGCCCGTCTCTCCGAGCTCGCCGACGATCCGACGGAAGGTCGATTCATCCATCGGCGGCCGCTGAACCTCGGCGACGAACGGAATCCCCCGCGGCACCCCGCCACGACCGGTGCAGAGTTCGATCCGCGTGAACTGCGGCGCCATGAGCGGAGTCCCGAACATCCGCGACTCGAGACGCTCCACCAGTTCGCGGGTCGCCGGCTCGCGCCCGCCCTCCTCGAAGAGGTCCTCGAGGCATCGGCGGATCCGCATCCGCTGCCGCGGCGAATCCACGATGAAGCGTCCGATCGCGTCGCGGACCGCCGCCGGCGGCACGACGCACTGCTCCGTCGCGACCGGATCACCCTGCGGACGTTCGGGGCGATAGCCGAGCAGGTGACCGATCGACGCCCGCCGGGTCGGCATCGTGGCGAACGACTCAAGCAGACCGCGCGGCGCCAGAAACGTGGAGAGTCCGGGTGGCGCCTGCACGAAGACGAACGGTTGGTCGCGACGATCGCGCCAGCGGCGCACGACTGCATCGACGCCATGGTCACCGTGGACCGGAAGCATCGGCCAGTCGGGGCCGACCAGCACCGCCCCGTCACCCTTGACCGCATCGAGTGCCGACACCGACGGGCCGGCGACCAGTACCTCGTCGAACACGGTCAACCCGTGAATGCCGCCCCGCCACGACAGCGGCGTGACCGCACGAGCCGCACGGATCGCCTCATGCGATGCGGGGAACACCGCCGCGCCGCATCGATGCACCGTGATCGGAAGTCCGATCGACTTCGGATCGACGAGTGCGTCGACGTCGAGATCGTCGGCCGCAAGCAGGATGATGCCCGCGAGTTCCTCGCTGCGACCGAGGCGTTCGAGCGTGCGCTGCAGCAGCCGCCCCCCGGCGAACGGCGCGTCGAGACGTCTGGCAATGCCCGTGCCGCCCCGATCGGAATCGAGCGGCACGATCGCGAACACGCGACGATCGTCATCCCTCTCGGCCGCGAGTCCGGCCTGGCGCTCGATGTCCGCGGCGGTGCGTCCGAGGTCGCGACGTTCTCCGGTCCGGAGCTGTTCTCCGACCCCCTCGAGCATCTCCCCGAGGAGCCGGGACGCCTCGCCAGTCCATTCGACGTTCACGATGTCGCGCTCGATCTCGAGTCGCTGGCGTGCGACCGGATCGATGTCGCGCTCGAGCGAGATGACCCGGTCGGCCCGCAGCCGCTTGTACACGCCGATCTGGTTGACGAGGTCGGTGAGACCTCGGGCATCGGGTCTGGCCTCCACGGTCTCCCGCACGGCGTCGAGCCGCTTGAAGTGGCCGTCCATCCGTCGACGATCGTGCTGATCCGCGGCCATGCGGGCGAGGATCCGCCCCGCCTCGCTCGAGGCGTCGGCGACCTGTGCGACGTCGTCGATCAGGGCCTTGACTCGGGCGACGACCGCGTCGAACCGCGACGGGTCGGGGGACGCGGCGTGCGGCAGCGAGATCGGCGCCACGTCCGCCGGCGCATGCTGCGCGAGGGTCTCCGCCAGTCCGAGGACCTCGGTCCGAGCCTTGCGGACGCCGCCTTCGCTGGCGTCGATCGTGGTCAGTCCGCGGGCCGCATCGTCGGCGAACATCAGCTCGAAGGTCTGCAGGTAGGTGAGCATCTGCGCGTCGGTGAAGATCCGACGTCCGTGCACGTCCTCCCGCGCGGAGAGGATCGGACGGTGTCGCACGATCCGCTCCCACTCCATGGTCTCGACGGTGTTGAAGGCGTTGAACTCGGGGGTCCAGAGATCGTGGATCGCGTTGCCGGGGGCGTAGTAGAGACCGTCCGTGAACCCGAGATCCTGACCGATGAGCGCGACCGGATCACACCCGAGATGCCGGGCGATCGAGTAGCAGAGATGCGCGACCGTGGCACTCGCGGGCACGCCCTGCTCGCGACGCGCGAGCGGACCGAGCACGCGGTCGAGCTCGGCGGACGGAATCACCCGCACCCGACCCGGCCAGGCTTCGACGACGACCGGATTCACCTTGGAGTCGATCACCAGCTCGGTGTCGCGGACCATGTCCGCGGTGATGCCCTCGTAGAAGCGCCGGGAGATCGCGTGATAGTCGATCGCGGTGACGAAGTGCGGCGCGACCCCCGCGGCGAGCAACGGCCGCAGGGTGGTCTGGGTCGCGACGATCACGCAGCGGTCGCGAACACCCGGCCCCGCAAGGAGGTCGATGTTGCGTCGGAGACTCGGGCCGGCGCTGACCACGATGCCGAGCCGGCCGCGCGCCGCGTCACGCAGGTCCTCGATCCCGCTGCCCGTCGCGTAGATCGGGAGATTCCCGAGCTGGTTCTCGAGCGTCGAGGCGCACCGCACGAGGGTCGTCACCAGATTCATCTTCGCGTTGGCCGCGATCTCGCGCACGCTGCCGACGAAGGCGGTCGCGGCGTCACCGAGTCGCGCCCGGCTGGGCGGATGTTCGAGCAGTCGAATCCCGATCATGACGAGCGGCTCGGCGCCGCGGAGACGGGCCGCGATCTCGCCCGAGATCGGTTCGGTGACGATCTGGACGTTGGCCGCCGCGAACCAGTCGGCCACGTCGACCCTCGACAACACCGCCCGCAGCAGCGCGACATCCGGCTCGAGGACGAGAATCACGCCGGCCTGCCGCATCCGCCGGGCGAGCGCCGCGACGTGATGGCCGAGTCCGAATCCCGTGACCGCCACGAGTCCCGCGGTGCGCAGGTCGAGCCCTTCGAGCATGCGGGCCGCTTCCTCGCCGGGATGACGGGCGCTGGCGAGGCGACGGCCCCGCCAGACGCCGGTCGGACGACCGTCCTCGGCCGACTCGATCTCGAGTGACTCGACCGGCGCCTCCGAGATCCGCGTGGCCAGCGCCGCATCCCGGGTGCGCACCACCGCGAGATTGCGTTCGAGCACGACATCGGACGCCGTGGTCTGAAGATTCAGGTCGAGTTCGTCGAGGGTGTCCATGGAGTCTTCGATGCGCCGAGGGTCACGATGGATCGGGGGCGGACCGGTCGAATGCGGCGACGGGCCGGGGAAGCGTACGATCCGGAACTGCATCACCACGACCGGACGCGGCCCTGCATGTCGACGCGGCCGGACCCGCGGCCCACGAGGAACTCTCCAGATGCCCGAGGACACCAGCGGATTCTTCGTGCGACGCGTGCTCGAATCGCCCTGGCCGACCGTCATCGTGCTGGGACTTCTGGCCGCGGTGCTCGTCTGGATCTCGCTGGATCGCGAAGACCGGCGTCTGCTGATCGCCGGCGCGGTCTCGGCGGTGCTGGCCGTCTCGATCGGCGTCATCGGCACGCTCGTGCAGACGGATCGCGAGCGGGCGCTCGCGGCGACGACCGCCTTCGTGGACGACGCGGTGGATGGTCGGGTCGACGACCTCCTCGCGTGGCTGCATCCCGATGCCACGCTGCACGTCGGACGAATCGAGTCGCCCGGATTTCCGCGTGAATCGCTCGACCGGGCCCTCGAGCAACTCGACGGGCCGCACCGCGTTCAGGACAACACCATCACGCTGCTCGACGCGGCCGACGACGGCTCCGGATCGATCTGGGTCGAACTCGCCTGCCTGACCAGCACCTCCTCGAGCTACGGAATGGTGCCGAGTCGATGGATCTTCGAGTGGACGCCGCCGCCGTCGGACGGCCCCTGGGAAGTCCGATCGATCACCGCGGTCTCGGTGGCGGGACGCACACCGGGCGGCGGTGACATCTTCCGCTGAGCGGTGGAATCCTGCGGGGTCGGGCGTCGAGGTCGGGAACGAACGCATCACGGTGACGGCACCACCGCAGTCGCCGTGACGCCCGCGTCGGCGGCGAGCGGGACCCGCAGTGCCACGCTCTCCGGGCCGTCGAGTTCGCGAACCTCGACGCGGACATCGGTGCCCGCGAGTCGATCGAGTCCGGCGCGGATCAGCAGTCGGCGGACCTCACGCTGCCCCGGCGCGAGTTCGGAGATGTTGCGTCGTTCCCTTCCGACCCGCCAGGCCGAGACCGCGAGTTCAAGATCGAGCGTGCGGTCGCTGACGTTCTCGATCTCGACCGTGAGGATGATCGGCGCCTCGCTGGCTGGACCATCTCGGGCGATCGACCAGTCCGCGGTGACCATCAGGGCGTCGCTCTCGAGTTCGAGCGGCACCGCGATCGGCACCTGGCTCGGCCGCGGCGATCGAATGTCGAGCCGCATCGGAACATCGATCGGCCCGAGGGCCTGCGGTCCCGACCAGGTGATGGTGAGCGGGAGACGAATCGTCTCGCCGGCCGAGGCCCGCAGCCGGGGGCGAGCAGGTTCGATCGTCCACCCGGCGGGCGGATCGAAGCGAATCTCACCATCGATCGGATCCGCGATCGGATTCCGGATCACCAGCTCGACCGACTGCTCTCGTTGCCCGAGCCCGAGGATCGCGGGCTCGAACCGGGTCGATGCGGCGAGCATCGTCGGAAGTCGATCGGCGCCGAGCACGAATCGCGGCGTCGATCCGACCTCGAGGTCGAGCAGACCATCATCGGTGGTCACTCGCCGCCGTCGTCCATCGAGTTCGAGCACTTCGACCGAGTCCACGCCCACCGGAATCCGCAGTCGCTCGGTTCGTTCGACCAGATCGGACCACGCCACGATCGCCAGGTCGTACCCGTCGTCGCCCACGAGACAGGTGATCGTGTCGGACGCGCGGACCTCACCCACCGGACGTCGCGATCCGAGTCCACGGGCCAGCCCGCTCCACGCGACCAGCGCCGGATCCGGCGGGCTCAGTGGATCCCACCGAAGGAGAATCCGACCCGCACCGGCGTTCCACGCGACCAGACCCCGGCGCGCCGCGGCGTCGATGCGGTCCTTCACCGTCCAGTCGCCGGGTGGCGACGAAAGCAGCAGCGTCGAGTCGGCGGGACGATCGGCCACGAGATCGGCCTGGGCGTCGCTGCTCAGATCCGACGTCCCGATGCGACACGCCTCGTCACCGCCCCAATCGGGACTCGGTCGATCAAACGGCGCGGTCACGAGCACGATCGGATCCGCGACGTAGGACGCCGCCAGTTCCGTGAAGAGCGCCGGTGGACCGGCGACGACCGGCCCACCGTCGACCCGCCAGCGGGAGATCGCGGTGCCGAGCCGCTGCATCCAGTCGCCGATCGCGTGACGCCAGACGGATTCGGCGTCGTCCTCGAGTGCCGCCCGGACCGCGTGCGGTTCCACGCGTGCGGTGGCCGCGAGTCCACCATGCAGCCGGTCGACCGCGACCATCGGCTCACGCCCGGCTCGTCGCTGTCGATCAAGCAGACGTCGGACGGACTCGACGCCCTCGAGACTGGGACGGCCGTCGTTCTCGGCCGGCCAGATCGGCATCTCGACCGCGTCAGGATCGAGCACGTCCAGCGTGCGCTCCAGACCGCCAAGCGACTCGGGCGTCCAGCGGGCGATGGTGACCCCGAACCTCGGAGACTCGCGTCCCGCCCGACGATCGGAGTCGGGCAGTACGAGCACGGCGTGTCGTCGGGTCGAGACCCGACCACCACGATCCCGCGTCCTCAGCACCGCCTCGAACCATCCTGGGCCATCGGCCGCCAGCGTGATCCGCTGCGTGCCGGATTCATCGATCGGGATGTTCCGCCGATCGACGATCCGCCCATCGGCGTTCCGCAGATCGATCGATGCCTGCATCGTGGCGCCGGTCGGATCGTCCACCACGACCTCGAAACCGATCGGTTCCTGACTCCGCACGATGCCCGAGTCCGCCAGCGTCGCGACCCGCAGTCGCGGCGATCGCCGGATCTCGATCTCGTCGAACCACGCGCGACCGTCGATGTCCTCAAGCCGCACGGTCGGGACGATCTCGGGCGTGGCGTCGGCGAGGTCGTCGAAGCCGGGCTGAACCACTTGCAGAGCGACGAAGAGCAGAAGTTCGTCGAGATCCTCGAAGGCCGGCCCATCGGTCCGGACGGACGCTGCGAGTTCCGTCCAGATGCCATCGACAACGTTCTCCTCCGCGGTCGCGTGGACCATCGCGACCGTCGCGTCGGCGACCGGATCGCCGTCGGCGTCCTCGGCGTCACGCCACCGGCGAACGTCCACCACCCGGATCTCCAGTCGCGCAGTCGCGTGGTGAAGGGCCTCGGTCCGCACCCGCGCCGAGACGCGATAGTCGGAATCCACGCCGATCGGGACCGCCGCCTCCGGTCGCATGCGATACGAGATCGATCCGCCCTCGAGGTGAAGCCGGAGACTCGAGCCGCCCGCGGATGCCACGGTCTCATCGACGACCGCGTCGAAGAAGAGGCTCCGCCGAGGAAGGCCCGGGGCCTGCTCGAAGACATGCGACCAGTCCGCGGTCGCGGTCTCGCGATCCTCGAAGTCGATCCGCATCAAGACCGGATCGGGCGACTCCTGCGGCGATCCGACGGCCGGCGCCGGCGGTGCTCCGAGCATGGTCCACAGCGCGATCGCCGTCAGCCAACCGGAACCCGGTCGGCCACGTCCTCGATCGGCGACTCCGCCGCCACTGTCGCGATCCGCGCGCATGGAACGGTCATCGGCGGAATTCGCATGTTTCGTGCATTCTCCGGCCGATGTCGACTCGATGCCCTCTCGCCCGAGCACGATCGGCCTGGCGTTCGCGACGATCCGAGTCGCATCGATCGCGGTGGTGCTGGGCGGAGTCGTCATCGGCGGGCTGGCCTGGTGGACGCTCGACCGCGAATCCCGGCTCCGGGCCGAGATCGCCGACCTCGAGACCCGGATGGCGGCGGAGGTCGCGGCCCGCGACGCGGCGATCGAGCGGCTGGGACGCGACCGCCGCCTCGCCCGGATCGAGGTGCTGGATCGAATCGAGGGGACCGAGGGAGAAGACCCGCGGACGGCCCTGCGTTTCATCGAACTCGACGACGAGGGCCGCGAACTGGCCCGCCGGGACCTCGAGATACCCGGCGAGATCGTCCACATCGACGGCTGGACCGCCCGCTTCCCCGCTGGAAAGGTCGCCTCCGGCGACGACCCGCTCCGGGAGCGGACGCTCGTCCTGCTCCGCCGGGTCTACTCGGATTCCATGGCACCTCGGGACGGCATCCCCTTGGATACTCCGGGGGCGATTCCGGACGGATACGCCGGGAGCGAGGCGGTCCGCTTCCAGCAGGCGATCTGGAAGCGATTCTGGACGCTGGCGACCGACCCCGACGCGGCCCGCGCCGCCGGGCTCCGGGTGGCGCAGGGGGAGTCGGTCTACAAGCCGATGCGTCCCGGCGACGTCTTCGAACTCCGGGTCGAGGCGGTCGGCGGCATGACGCTCGTTCCGCTGGATCGCCAGGTCAACGCGCCGTCGACCGTCGAGGAATGACACGTCGTCCGGGTATCGTTGCTCGAATGCCACGTCGATTCGAAGACGCCTGCCGCGCGGCGATGCGTCCGTTCCTCCTGCTGCTCGTGTCTGCGCTGATCGCGCTCCCGGTCGCCGGATGTGCCAGCGCGTCGGTGGAGATCGGCGTGACGACGCAGGCGCGGACGTATCAGGACTTCGGGGATCCGCTCGAACTGATGACCGCGCTGCCGCCGCGATGCGCCGTGCTCCCGGCGATCATGGCCAGCAGCGGCGTCGGACACGGGCCAAGCACGAACATCTCGTTCGCCGACTGCATGCACCGCGACTATCGCCCGTTCTCACTTCTGGAGAGGGATCCGCAGAAGGCATTCACCGCGATCCCGTATGACCAGACGCTCAACACCGCGATTCGGGCCGGGCGGTACGACGATCTCTCGTCCCTCATGATGCAGCTCCGATCCAACGGACTCGCGGATCCGGAGCACCTCCGGGCGATCGGACGGCTCCTCGACGTCGAGTACCTGCTTGTCCCGGCCGTGGTGAGCGTCAAGGTCGACAACGCCAGCCGCTTCACGTTCACGGGACTCACCTTCATCAGGACCGGCTGGATCTCGATCGAAGGCCTCGTCGGGCTCTGGCACGCCCCGACCGGGACGCTGGTCTGGCAAGGCGTCGGCGAAGGCACCCTCACCGCCGAGAACGTGGTCGGCATCTCGCCGCCGGCGCAGAATGCGATCGATGGCCTGTTCGCGGCCCTGATCAGTGACTTCGTGAACCTGCGATCCAAGTCGGTGCTCCGGAGCAAGGTGGACAACGCACCTGCGACCACCGGAGCCGACATCCAGACGACGCCCAACCAGGGCGCCGAGTCGGACGCCGACACGTCCGCGCCCGTCAAGACGACCACCGCCGAGGACGCATGACCACCATCACCGTCGATCTGCGCAGTGACACGGTCACCCGCCCCACCCCGGCGATGTGGGACGCGATGCGAGCCGCGCCCCTCGGCGACGACGTCCTCGGCGACGAACCGAGCGTGCAGGCGTTCGAGTCCGCGGTCGCCGCGCGACTCGGCAAGGAAGCCGGCCTCTTCACGCCGAGCGGGACGATGGCGAATCAACTCGCGATCCGCGGCGCGTGCGAGCCAGGCGACGAGATCATCGCGCATCGCGAGAGCCACATCATCCATTACGAGACCGGCGCCCCGGCGGCGCTCTCGGGCTGCATGATCGCTCCGCTCGACGGCCCCGGAGGCGTCTTCGAACCGGCCTCGGTGCATCGCGCGATCCGACATCGCGACATCCACGCCCCCCGCTCGAAGTTCCTCTCGATCGAGAACAGCCACAACC
>CAYZSH010000024.1:0-22912 GCA_964481025.1 uncultured Isosphaeraceae bacterium | reverse complement strand
GACATGTAGTCGAGACCACGCTCGATCGCGTCGTCCTCGTAGATGCCTGCGTAGAAGAGGCTCGCGACACCCGCCGCGGTGCGCGGCCACGCGCTGCCGCCCGGCTGGGTCATGTAGCGGAAGCCGCCATCGGGATTCTGGCACTTCCGGACGTACTCGACCGCCTTGTCGATCGTCTCCCGCGGCACCTTGACTCCGGCGTTTCGGGCGCTGCGAAGCGCCATGATCTCGCAGATCGTCACCGAGACGTCGGCATCGAGCGGAACCGGGTTGTAGCGCCAGCCGCCCTCCTCGTTCTGACTGTCCACGATCACCCGCACCGCTCGACCGAGCGCATCGCGGACCCGCTCGTCGTCGGGGTTCATACCATGGATCTCGCCGAGGAAGAGGGTCGCGAAGCCGTGGCCGTACATCGGTCCGTGCGACGTCTCGGCCGCGAGCAGTCCGGTCTCGGTCGCGCCTTCCAGCACGAAGTCGAGCGCCCGTCGCACCACGGTTCCGTATCCGCCCCGATCCGGCAGATGGCCATCGGCCATGAACGCGAGCGCACACAACGCGGTGATGCCGACGTGCCGACCGTACCGACCGCGACCGAAGCTCCCGTCGGCGTTCTGCATCGCCGCGAGTGCCGCCAGTCCGCGACGCACGCCGCGATCGAGTTCGGGCGTCATCTCGTCGATGATCGGAGCGCTCTCGGCGCCGGGGCGATCCGCGAGGCCGGGAATCTGCGGTCCATCGACGTCCTGCGCGGACGCGGATCCCGCGACGCCCAGCACGAGGGCTCCGCGCAGAATCCCTGAACGAACGAAGGTGCCGATCACTTCGCGCCCTCCTCGGCCATCCGCTTGTAGTACGCCTCGGTGAGCGATCGATAGACCTCCGATACCCGGTCACGGAGGCCCTGGGTGACGAGATCGCGCATGCGAGGCGGCAGGTTGCCCCATTCGACGCCCGAGCCCTCGAGCGCGCCACCGAGCTCGGCACCCTCCGGCGGCGGTGGTTGGACCGAACTTCCGTCGGTGCCGTCCTCGGAGCGTTGATCACCGTTCTGCTGCTGCTGTTGCTGCTGCTGCGACTGCTGATCCGACCGCTTGCCCGGCTCCTGCTGCTGCTGTTGCTGCTGTTGCTGCGAGGAGGACGAACTCGACGAACTCGACTGCTGCTGTTGCTGTCGGGCCGCCGCATCGATCAGCGCCTGCAGCCGATCGACGATCCGCTGCTGAAGTCGCTGGGTGCCGAGTCCGGTCGCCTGTCGCTGACCGAGGAGTTCGGTCGAGACGAGCATGTCCTCGACTGCGGCCCGGAACGCCTGCGACGGTTCCTGTTCGGCCAGCGCCGCGTCGAGTCGCGCTCGATCGCTCTCGGCGATCGCGGCATCATCGGCGGTGCCCTCGGCATCCGACTCGGGTTCGAGATCGAGAAGGTCGTCGAGTGACGGCGGGGGGTCGGTCGCGGGCGGTTCCGCGGACGCCGGCTCCGTCGGCGGGGACGTCGGCGGCGGCGGATCGTCGGCAAGGACGAATCCGGACGCGACGCCCGGCAGCATCGCCAACGACAGCGCGATGGCCGATGCGGAAGCGACGATCTTCGTGCGCGAGTGCGAGAGTCCCGTTCGATCGGTTCCACTCATCGGCTCGGCTCCTTTTCCTGAGGTCCCTGGTTCCCGGCGGCCGGCTCGAGCGGCTGTGGTTCGAGCGTGTTGAGCAGTGCCGAACCGACGCCATGGAGATCGGACTGCATCCGCGAGAGTTCCGCGAGTTCCGCTTCACGATCCGCGCCTTCCAGACCGGACTGATCGAGTCGCCGGGTGGCTTCGAGAATCTGGATCTGGATCGTCCGGAGCATCTTCAGTTCCGCGATCGGCGGGATGAGCGGCTGCGGTTGATCACCCTGCTCACCACCCTGCTCCCCCCCGCCGCCGCCACCCTGTTCCTGCTGGCCGAAGGGATCGTCGGGGGCCTGCTGTTCGCGATCGAGCGCCTCGATCAATCCGCCGACCGCCTCGATGATCATGGTCTGCCGCGCCAGCGTGCCGGCATCCGGTCGACCATCACGCAACCGGTTCGCGACGTCGGCGACCCAACGATCGAGGTTTCGATGCGTCATCGAGAAGACGAGCGAGTCCTCGACCGCGGTGAAGTCGGTCTGCACCGTGGTCAACGACTCGCCGACCGATTCCTCGTCGGTCGCCAGTCGTCGTGACGCCACGAGTCCTCGGCGATCGAGACGTTCACCCTCCGCGGGTGCGATGCGTTCGGTCTCGACGCGGATGCCGGTCTGCGACTCGAGGATCAGGCGATACGCGGCGAGCAGTTGCTCCCGCTGGGCATCGGCCTGCTGCTGGGCGAGCTGCTCGGCGGCCTTCTCGGCAAGTTCGAGTGCCTCGCGAAGCGATGCGAGCCCTCGCTCCTCCGCATCCCGGGCGCCCTCGAGGTCCGGCGGCGCCTGTCGAAGATCACCGATCGACGCCGCCTGATGCTCGGAACCACGGGTGACGATCCGACCGATGCGTTCGTCGGCGACCGTGGCTTCGGCCGCGACCGCGAGCGTGTTCCGCTGAAGCCGGATCATCGCCTCGGATCGGGCGGCGACCCCGTCCGCGTCCTCCGGTCCCGCGACCTGCGCGAGCGCGATCACCTCGTCCTCGCTCGCGGCGACCAGCGCTTGAAGACTCTCGACGAGGCTGTCCATGCGACGCTTGAGTTCATCGACCCGCGCCTTTCGAGCCTCCTCGATCGTCTCCTGCATCCGCTCGAGCGCTTCCGCGGCCTGCTGCTGCGCCTGCCCGGCCTGCTGCAGCCGGTTCTCGCGGGCGTCCTGCTCGGCCTCGCGCATCTGCTCCTCGAGACCCTGGCGGCGCGCCTCGCGGGCCGCTTCGCGAAGACCCTCGCTTTCGATCGGATCCGCCCGTTCCATCGCGTCGGCGCGACGATCGAGTTCATCCACGAGTTCCTCGGCGCGGTCCGCGAGTTCGGACTGCTCGCGGGTGATGTCGTCGAGCTCGCGCCGCTCGTCCGCGGTCAGGTCCTCCCGCTCGCGGCCCATCGTCTGCTCGGCGAGTTCGCCGGTGCGTGATTGCAGTGCCTCGAGATCCTCGGCGAGCTGTTCGATGCGACGGGACACGACCCAGGCGTCCTCGCCGCGATCGAGCGTCGCCGCGAGATCGGCGAGTTCGTCACGCACGTCGCGCTGCGCCTCGGCGGCCTCCTGTTCGGAAGCCGTCGCCTCGGCGTCGGCCTCAGCGGCCGCCGATTCGTCACCGTCGCGCTCGGCGGCGGCCTGACGCTCGCGGGCCGCCGCCGCCTGATCGAGCGATGCCACTGCGCGATCCGACGCCCGCGCCGCAGCGTCAAGCAGACTCTCCGCCTGATCGAGCACCTCGTCGAGGATGTCGTCGTCGATCCGGTTCTCCTGCTGGCGCTCACGGATCGCGTCGATGGTCTCGCGGGCACCCTCGACCCGGTCTCCCAGTCGATCCTGCTCGCGAACGCGGGCTCGATCGGCACCGGCGTCGCGGACGCCGGCCTCGATCCGCGCCTGATCGTCGTCCATCCGCAGCGCATCTCGGCGGACCGCGGCCAGTCCTCCCTGCAACTGCTCGATCAGCGCCGCCTCGGCGACGATTCGAAGTCGGCGCGGCGCGCTTCGGACCGGATCAGCATCGGGTCGCTGATCGGAGGCGATCGCCAGCAGCTCGACGTCGTCACCGACTTCGACACCCAGTCCCGAGAGATCGATCGCCGCGCGGCGGGTGATCACCGTCTCTTCGCCGTCCGAGCGTTCCTCGTCGATCGTCGTGGTGCTCGAGACGACGCCCCCGCGGCGGACCGCGGCATCGATTCGAACCGTGGCGAGGCCGACGTCGTCCTGCGCCTCCGCCTCGACCGGCACCACCGCCTGAGCGGTCACCGCCCGATCGACCGCCGGATCGACGATCGTCACCGACGGTGCCCGGTCCGGCACGGTGTCCACGCGGAAACGGATCGGGTCGAGGTTGCGAAGCCCATGTTCGTCCTGGAGATCGACGCCGAGATCACCCCCCTTGTCGAGCGTCCACGAGATCGACCATCGGGTCGGCGAGTCGGAATCGACCGAGAGCGTCGGTGTCGAAGCGGACCCGCGAGGCGCCGAGAGCACGGCGGCCGTGAATGCGGGATCGACCCGACCATCCTCGAGCCGTCCGACCGGAAGCGGTCGCTCGAGTTCGAGTTCGAGCGTCGCGATCGAGCCTTCGAGCACCGCCCGTCCGACCCGCGCCCGCCGATCGGTGCCGGGTCCGAGTTCGGCTTCCAGGGGCGCCACCCGGGAAGCGTGTGGCGGCGGAGTGACGACGATCCGCGAGTCGGCGATCGCGGGTGCCGGCACCAGTCGCACACGTGCGGTCGACGTCTCCCAGTCGTCGGTCTCGAAGACGTACTCGATCTCGTCGGCGTCGGTCTCGACGATCCGCTCGAAGCGGCCCCCGGACTGCGGAGCGAGCACGAGCGTGCGCCACGAGTCGGCGACGCCATCGCGCACTCGACGCATCCGCGCCGACACCCGGGTTCGCTCGGGATCACCCTTGAGAAGCGTCGCCGCGAGCGCGAGCGGTTCACCCCGCGGGTGCACGAGATCGGGTTCGAGATCCGAGACGACTTCGGTCCGCGCGGGCCAGCGGGCCGCGCCGAACGGCAGGAAGAGTCGCTGCGCCGCGATCGAGGCATCGTCGGGACGCCACGCGGTGACCGCACCGCCGAGTGCGACGACGAAGATCGCGGCGGCGAGAAGCAGGTGTGCCGGGCCGGTGCGGGCGATCGAGTCGAACTGGACGGCACCGAGTCGGGTCGCAACCTCGCGGACCGCCCGAGCGGCGAGCGGACTTCGGTCCGCGACGCCCGATTCGACGAAGTCGATGCCGCTGGCAAGTCGGCCGGCGAGCGGTGGTGTCGCCGCCTCGATGCGGAGGGCGACATCGACCAGCGTCGGTCGGAATCGAACCGCCGACCAGACCCGTCGTCGCAGCGCGACCGCGAGCCACGCGAGCCCGGCGAGCAGCATCACCGCCCGCACGGCCGAGGGCAGTCGAAGTGCGAAGTCCACGAGGGCGGCGATCATCACCACCGGCACCACCGTCGCGACGACCGAAGACACCCCCGCCTCGACGACGGTGCGGCGCAGAACGCCCCGCACGCGGCGAAGTCGGGTGATGAGTTCGTCGGATGGCGGCATCGGGGTCCTCAGGTCCAAGAGTGACGGGTGCTAGCGGTGTGAATCGGCTCAATCGAGCCGGGACAGGCGACGGACCGACCACTCGGTCGCGGCCAGCAGCAGTATCAGCATGAAGAAGAGCGGAGACGTCCAGATTCGTTCGCGAATCGGGGACTCGGTGACGATGGCTCGGTTCGGGATCGCCTCGTGCACCCGGTCGAGCACCGGGCGATCGTCGTCGATCCGATGCACGGCGCCGCCGGTCTGTTCGGCGAGACTCGCGAGCAGGGCGTGATCCGCATCGGCCAGACGAAGCTCATCGTCGGGGCGACCGACCTCGATGCGGACGGTCGCGCCGTCGGCGAGCGCGGCAAGCCCCGGCTCCGAGACGACGATGTCGAGCGGACCGAGTCGTTCGGGAATGAAGGTGCCGGTCCACGACGACTCCGCGGCCCGCGCGAGTTCCGCGGTCACCGCGATCTCCCCGTCGGCATCACGGGCCTCGACGAGCACGGTCTCCGGCGGATCGATGCCGAGCGAGCCGTCGAGCAGATCGACGGTCACAAGCACCGGCCGACCGACGACCGCCCGCTCGGGCGTCGCCGCAAGCCTGACCGGCACGTCCGACTCGATCGCCTCGCGACCGAGCAGCCGCAGCAGTTGGATCCAGAAGCGTTCATGGAACGTCTCGCCGCGACCGTACCGCCACCGCCAGATCTCGTCGGTCGCGACGTAGAGCACCTGCCCGGCGCCGTACCGCATGCCGATGACGAGCGGCGTCGTCTCCGACTGGTTGGTCGGATCTTCGGCGGAGATCGCCTCCGCCAGCACTTCCGCGGTCGGCTTGAGTCGTTCAGGATCGATCCGCTGCACCCACTGCAGTCGGGACCAGCCGTAGTCGGGATCCGAGAGATCGACGGGCCAGCCGTTCTCCGATTCCTCGTCGAGTCGAAGCACGCCGAGACGAGCGGCCTCCTCGGTCGGTCGCATCATCACCGCGGCGTCGCGTCGTTCGAGATCGAAGCCACCGCTGAACGGGACGAGCGATGCGAGCGCCGACTCCGACCAGGTGCCCGGCATCGATCGCGGACCTCCGAGCAGCACGAGACCACCACCTCGTCGCTCGACGAGTTCGCGGATCGCCTTCTGCCGTGCCTCGGTCAGGAAGCCTGCGGGCACGTCACCGAGAATCACCAGATCGAACCGTGCGAACTCGTCGGCGTCGCGCGGCAGTCGCGCGAGCGGTGTGTTGCCCTCCTGCGCGAAGTCGCGATCCGCGGAGAGCAGCATGACCGAGCTCTCGATCGACGGTTCGCGCACCAGCAGGTTCTTGAGATAGCGGTACTCCCACCGCGGTCCACCCTCGATGTAGAGCACGCGAAGCGGACGATCGACGAGTTCGATCGGGAAAGACGTGATGTCGTTCTCGGGCACGAGGTCCGCGTCGCCGGCGATGCGGACCGACCAGCGGCGCGAACCTTCGACGACCCCGTCGCCGGGTCGAGCGGTCAGGACCGTCTCCAGCAACTCCTCGCCTTCGGCGTTCATCGCGATCATCGACGAGTCGAGCACCCGCCCCGAGGTGTCGTCCACGAGTTCGACGACGACGTCGCCGCTGCGACCGCGGTTGTCGAGTCGAACCACGACCGGCACCGCGTCCCGCACGAACGCCCGCTTCGGCGCCTCGACCCGCGCGACCGACGCATCGCCGATCGGCGTCTCGGCACCGAGCGGAATGACGTGCACCGGCGCCGCGGAGGACACCAGCCGTCGGACGAGTTCACGATCGGGCGGCGCCTCGGTGCGACCGTCCGAAAGAATGACGACGCCCGCCAACGGTCGTCCGGTCGTGCGACGAAGCGCTTCCTCCAGCGCGGGCGCAAGTCGCGTTCGCCACGCGTCCGGTTCGCCGGTCTCGATCGGAATCGCATCGGTCCGCATCGACGGCCCGGTCTCCGGAACGGTCGCGAGTTCGACCGCACCGTCGCCGAATCCGATCCACGAGATCCGCCGCGAGTCGCCCGGCGTGCGCCACGCGTCGCCGGCGCCCGCGAGCACGGACTTCAACGTCGATTCGCGGGTCGCCCGACCGTCCGGTCCCCGCTCGCCGTCCCGCACCGCCATGCTGCGGCTTCGATCCACGAGCACCACCACGGCGTCGGGTTCGACGTCCTCGCGAGGCAGCTCGAGCATCGGCCCGCACACGCACACGACAAGCACGATGAGCAGGACGCTTCGCAGAGCGGTCAGGATCGTGCGACGACGTGGTGACGCGTCGAGGCCGCGATACGACCACGCCGCGAACGCGATCGCCAGACCGATGACCATCACCCAGCCCCACGACGGAAGCGGGCGCTCCCAGGCCGGACGAAGTCCTTCCGCATCGACGGGAAGGTCCTTCACACCAAGCAGCCAGCGCCAGAGGTCGTTCATGCGGCGACCTCCCGTCGAGCCCGGCTCGCCGCCTCGGCGTCGGCGTTGGCGCCGGTGAGTCCGGCGGAACGTCGCGCGACGATCCCGCCTCGCGCGAACCATCGGGCAAGTGCGGTCTCGAAGATCGCGAGTGCCAGCACGATCGCGGCGAGAATCGCCGCGAGGTTGCCGCCGATCTCAGGCGCCGCATCCTCGACGACGGCATCAGTGAACTCGACGTTCCCGGTCGGTGCGAGCCAAGCGCGGACCGCGTCGATCGACGTCGATTCAAGGAGCGCCGACTCGACCGCGGGATTCACGGCCCGACGTTCCACCACCCGTTCACCGACATCGAGCACGTCGACGATGCCGCTTCGATCGATCTCGGGCTCGACCGTCCACGGCCAGTCCACCCGGCGACCATCGGGAAGCACGACCGACGCCGCCGTCGCGCTGGCGACGACCGGCGGCGCACCGCCGACTTCACCATCGCGACCACGACGCGCGAGCGCGGCGCCCTGTCGCACGATCTCCTGCACCAACGGCACCATGAGCGGACGCACCGGCAAGTCGGTCCACATCAACTCCGGCGCCACCGTGAAGAGCACCAGCCGGCCCTCGCCGACCGCGGCCTGAAGCACGACCGGATCGCCCGCGTCATCGACGAGCACGCGGGCCGCGGCCTCGATCGACGCGATCGGCAGTCGCCGCTCGATCGAGACCCCGGGCGCGAGATCCGGAAGTTCGGCTTCGAGCAACCTCGTGATCGGTGAACGCGGCTGATCGGTCGCGAGTCGCCGCGGCGGATCGAGATCGACCGGTTCGAGTGCGGCGGTCCACTCGAGCGACATCGCCTCGAACAACGGCGCCGTCCACGGCCGCACGGTTTCCGATCCCGGCGGAAGCACGACCGCGACGCCTCCGCGTCGGGTCCACTCCGCCAGTGCGGCCATGAATTCGTCGGACGCGAGATCGGGTCGGCCGACGACCACCAACCCGGCATCCATGAGATCGCGTTCATCGACCGTCGCGGGATCGACCCGATCGACCTCGATCGCGTCGGCGAGGGGTCCGTCCTCGGTCGGACGAAGTGCCCGGGCGAACCAGTCGGCACCGCGCCATCGATCGAGTCGGCCGGCACCGCCGAACTCGTCCCGATCGAGCACCACGACGCGGGTCGGCCGACGACCGGCGACCAGCGTGCGGCGAGCATCGTCGAGTGAAAGATCGTCGGCGCCCCCCGCGGTCTCGATCGAGGCCACGAGTTCGCCGCCGTCGTCGTCGACGCCGACCTGAAGCTCGACCGTCGCCTCCCGCACGCCTGCGGCCCAGTCGATCGTGCGACTCTCCTCGGCGATGACCGCGTCACCAGTGATCCGCAACGTGCTCGTCGCGGCCGGCGCGTCACCGCTGCGGCGAAGATCGACCCGCACGAGTCGCGTGGTCTCCGACCCGGCGATCGACCATGGCGCCCGCGCGATCTCGAGATCGGCGACCCGCACGCTCGACGCATCATCGGACACCGGTGCCGTCGCACGAAGCCTTGGTGCATCGACGGTGGACGAGCCGAGGATCGCGGGCGGACGAGCCGACTCGTCCACACTGCCCGCCCGGAAGTCGCTGGCGACGAGGATCTCGTGCACGCCAGGTGCGTCGGTCGAGTCGGCCACGAGATCGAGGGCCGCGACCAGGTCGGTGCGGCCTTCGCGGGCGGGAAGCCCTTCGATCGCCCGGATGACCGCGTCGTGATCCGCAGTCGGTGGATCGACGAGCGATCGCACCGGACGACCCGCGAGCACCACACCGACGCGGTCGGCCGAATCGAGGGCGTCGATCGCCGTTCGAACCTCTGCGATGTGACGCTCGAGCGCGGTGCGACCGTCCTCGTCGGCGACGCCCGAGACGATGCCGTCGTCGAGCACGACATGAAGGGTGCGGGGGCCGACCATGACCGACCGTTCGCCGAGCAGTGGTTGCGCGAGCGCCGCCCCCAGCATCGCCAGCAGGATCGCCCGGACGGTCAGAAGCAGCAGCCGCTCGATCCGCGATCGACGTCGGTGTCGCCGCATCGCCTCGCGGAGCAGATCGAACGCGGCCCACTCGACCGGACGGCGACGACGACGCAGCAGCAGATGGATGATGATCGGGATCGACGCGGCGAGCACGCCCGCGATCGCGAGACCGGTGGAGACGAAGGTCACGACCATCGACCTCCGCGTGCGAGCAGACGACGTCGACCGAGCATCGATGCGATCGCGGGCCCGACCGAACCATGCGTGTCGAGCCGCAGATAGTCGTGGCCGTGACTGCGGGCGATCCGTTCGAGTTCGCCGCAGTGCCGCGTCAACGCGTCGAGATAGTCCTCGCGCACCGCCCGCGGATCGACGTCGAGCCGACCTCCGCCTTCGAGATCCTCGAACGGCGCCGCTTCGTCGAGATCGAACCGGAGCTCCTGTCGATCGAGCACCTGCAGCAGCAGCAGGTCGTGGCGACGGTGTCGGAAGCGGGCGACCATCTCCCGGATCGCGTCGATCGGGGCGAGCAGATCGCTGACCAGCACGAACAATGACCGGTTCTGCACGCTCGCGAGCGCCTGGTCCGCGGTCTTGCGAAGATCGGTCGGTTCGGAGACCGGCTCGGTCGCGAGGGTGCGGACCACGCGCCGCCAGGTGTCGCGAGCGTTCGATCGCCGGACCTGCGCGCGTAGGCCATCGGCGAAGAGGGCGAGGCCGACCCGGTCGCGCTGCTGGAGTCCGAGGTAGCAGAGCGCCGCGGCGATCGCGGTGGCGTGGTCGAACTTCGTCCACATCGTGGTCGCCCGCGACGCATCCGTGCCGCCCCAGCCCGACTTGATCCGGAGCGTGCCGAACCGCATCGACGCCGAGCAGTCGACCAGCAGGACGATGTCGAGATTGGTCTCCTGCTGGTACTGCTTGAGATGCAGCTTGTCGCTGCGGCCGTAGACCTTCCAGTCGAGGTGACGCAGGTCGTCGCCGGGGACGTACTGGCGATGCTCGGCGAACTCGACCGCGAGACCCTGATACGGCGAGCGATGCTGACCGCTCATCACGCCCTCGGCGATCATGCGGGCCCGAAGCTCGAACGACCCGAGCTGCCCGATCGTCTCGGGAGCCAGGTACTGCTCGGCACGAAGGCCGCTGGAACCGGGGGCGGAGTCGGACAAGCAAGGGTCTCCGGAGCGCGACGGACCTCGACGAACGCGGGGTCGGAAGCCGCGATCAGCGGGTCACGGAATCGAGCGTGCTGCGGGTGGCGGGATCGGACTGGTCGACCGGAATGGTGTCGAGCAGACCGCGGACGACGTCGTCGGTGGTGACGCCATCGGCCTCCGCATTGAAGTTCGCGATGATGCGGTGCCGCATGACCGGCAGCGCCACGGCGCGGATGAGTTCGGGCGTGACGTGCGTCGAGCCGGTGACGAGAGCCATCGCCTTCGCCGCAAGCACGAGGAACTGACTCGCCCGCGGACCGGCGCCCCACGCGAGGTAGTCCCGCACGATCTCCGGCTTGTCGTCGCGCGACTCCCGGACGCGGGTTGCGCGGACCAGTCGGAGGGCGTAGCGGGCGACGTGATCGGCGACCGGAACCTGGCGGACGAGTTGCTGGATCCGCAGGCAGTCCGCGGCGTCGAGCACCGGCTGGGGGGTCGCGTCACCGATGGTCGTCGTGCGCTGGACGATCGCGAGTTCATCGGCCTCGGTCGGGTAGCCGATGCGGATGTTGAACATGAACCGGTCGAGCTGCGCCTCGGGAAGCGGATACGTGCCTTCCTGCTCGATCGGGTTCTGGGTCGCCAGCACGAAGAACGGACTCGGCAGGACGTGCGTCTTGCCACCGACGGTGACCTGCCGCTCCTGCATCGCCTCGAGCAACGCGCCCTGGGTCTTCGGCGGCGTGCGGTTGATCTCGTCGGCGAGGATGACGTTCGCGAAGATCGGACCGGGCACGAAGCGGAGTTCGCGACGACCGGTGGTGCGGTCCTCCTCGATGACCTCGGTGCCGGTCATGTCGGTCGGCATGAGATCCGGTGTGAACTGGATCCGGGAGAACTGAAGGCCCAGCGTGCTCGCGAGCGAGTGCACCAGCAGCGTCTTCGCCAGACCGGGCACGCCTTCGATGATCGCATGGCCGCCGCAGAAGATCGCGAGCAGGACCTCCTCGAGGACCTCCTCCTGACCGACGATCACCTTGCCGACCTCGGCACGGATGCGTTCGGCGACGGTGCGGACCGCCGCCGCGGCCGCGACGGGGTCTTCCTGGTGGAGCATCGAATCGGTCATCGTGGTTCCGGTCTTCGGAGTGGCGACGCAGGCCGTCGCGACCCTTGAACGGAACGCGGCACGGCCGGCGGAAACGGGCGCAGACCCGAGTATAGTCGCGCGTTCCCCCGGTCCCGGACGGTTTCCCGCATGCCGGAACTCCCCGAAGTCGAAGCCATCCGTCGTCGCGTCGAGCCGGTTCTGGTCGGTGGACGCGTCATCCGCGTCGAGGTCGCCCGTCGCGACGTGGTCCGTGACCCCGAGGGGCATCGCCGGGGACGGTTCGAGCCCGCACTGCTGGGACTGGGCGGCGTCATCGAATCAATCGGCCGCCGTGGAAAGCAACTCGTGGTCGGCTTCTCTCCGGACGGCGGACTCGTGGTTCGGCTCGGCATGTCCGGGCGGCTCGACCTCGTCGGGGCGGGCGGCCGCAGGCCCCGCCCCACCCATCGACACGTGGTCTGGACGGTCGAGACGGCTGATGGTCGCCACCGGCTGGAGTTCATCGACCCTCGCCGGTTCGGCGGGGTCCATCTCGCCCGGGATCGTGAGGATCTTCGCACCCGACTCCTGGGCAGTCTGGGACCGGAGGCGACCCATGTGACCGGCCCGGTCCTTCACGCCCGCCTGACCTCCACCAGCCGGGCCGTGAAGGTGGCCCTGCTCGATCAGAGCGTGGTGGCCGGGGTCGGGAACATCTATGCCGACGAATCGCTCCATGCGGCCGGGATCCACCCGGAATGCCCGGGCAGATCACTCGACCCGATGGCCTCCGACCGGCTGGCGGCCGCCCTTCGACGGATCATGGCCCGAGCGATCGATCGGGGCGGATCGACGATCCGGGATCACCGCCTCCCCGATGGATCAGCCGGCGACTTCGCGAGCGAACTGGCGGTCTACGGTCGCGGCGGCGAATCGTGTCCGGCCTGTGGCACGACCTTGGCGGAAACCCGGCTGGCGATGAGAGGAACGACCTGGTGTCCGACTTGTCAGCCCGCCGACCGTCGCTGAGTCGTTGGCGTTCTCCACAAGCCGCACACAGACCTGCAAGAGGGTCTTTGATCGTCGCTTCCCCTCTACCAAGAGAGGAAGAGAAGTTATCTCTTCTTCCCTAGTAATGGTCGCGCCGGTATGTGGACAAGTGGGGCGAGGGAGCCATAAACACCTATCAAAGTGTGTCTTATGACACACATAGGTTCCGGAAGACTTGTCGATTAGGTGTCGGCAGGCGCCGGGTCGGGTCATCGGACACGGATCGAATGCTGATCCGATCGGCGTGGGGCGAATACCGACCCGAGGCACGCTTCATCCACGACGTTGAACCGGCGCGCCGCCAGCGCTTTTTCCACCGGTGGTGTGGACAACTTAGGGATGGTTCTTGAGGGCCCGAGTCGGCAAGAGGACCCCCTCAGTCGCCTTCGGCGACAGCTCCCCCGAGGACGGGGGAGCGGAATTGGGTGGGGCCGCCAAATTCACCGACTCTCCTCCCCCCGAGGACCAGGGAGCGGAATTTGGCGGGGTCGCCTCGTTCACCGACGCTCCTCTCCCGCGAAGACGGGGGAGCGGAATTGGGCGGGGCCGCCACGTTGACCAATTCTCCTCCCCCGCGAAGACGGGGGAGGTGCCTGCGAAGCAGGCGGAGGGGGCAGCGTGAACGGCTCGGGGGCCGTCCGGATCGACGGAGGCCCCTCCGACTCAGTCGTGGGTGCCGAGCACCGAGTTCTCCAGCCGATCGATGTCGTCGCTGAAGGTCGAATCCTCGTCGCGACGACGGTTGATGGCTCGGATCGCGTGCATGACGGTCGTGTGGTCGCGGCCGCCGAAGTAGCTCCCGATCTCCTCGAGGCTGAATCGGGTGTGCCGGCGGGCGAGCCACATGCAGATCTGGCGGGGCACGGTGATCGACTTGTGCCGCCGCTTGCTCAGGAGGTCGGTGAGCTTGACGTCGTAGTACCTGGTGACCGAGTCGATGATCGCCTGGATGCTCGGGGCGGCGGTCTCGTCGTTGGACGACCGGGCGAGGTCGTCGGCGAGGGCCCGCTTGGCGAGTTCGAGGGTGATCGGCCGGCCTTCGGCCAGGGCGAAGCCCCGGATCTTGGTCAGGGCACCCTCGAGTTCACGGATGTTCGTGTCCAGACGGGCCGCGATGTAGGCCGGCACGTCGTCGGGAATGTCGAGGTCGTGCAGGTCCGCCTTGGACTTGATGATCGCGACCCGCGTCTCGTAGCAGGGACGCTCGATCCGGGCGACGAGACCACAGTTGAACCGGCTGGTGAGCCGTTCCTCGAGATCGGGGATCTCGGAGGGAGCCGCGTCGGAGCTCAGCACGATCTGACGCCCGGACTGGTAGAGGGCGTTGAAGGTGTGGAAGAACTCCTCCTGCGACTGCTCGTGCTTCGAGAGGAAGTGGATGTCGTCGATCACGAGCACGTCCGCGGTGCGGAAGTGGTGACGGAAGTCCTGCATCCGCCCGGCCTTGACGCACTCATGGAAGAGATCCATGAAGGTCGAGCAGGAGATGAAGCAGATGTTCGCGTCGGGTCGGTCCCGCAGGATCCGCTGGCAGATCGCCTGCAGGAGGTGGGTCTTGCCCAGGCCGACGCCGCCGTGGATGAAGTACGGGTTGTAGGCCCGGCCGGGCTTCTCCGAGACCGCGTTGGCGGCCATCAGGGCCAGACGGTTGCCGGGGCCGACGATGAAGTTGTCGAAGACGTAATCGGGGCTGAGCACCATCTGCTCGGCCGCGAGGTCGATGCCGTCACCAGTGGTCGAGCTCGACGTCGCGGGTCGGCTGGAAGATCCGTTGGATGCCACCCGGTCGGCTTCGGTGTCCTCGGGCGAGACGAATCGCACCGCGACCAGAAGCCCGGTGGCCGACTGCGCGGCCTCGGTGAACGGATCCACGCAGCACCGCTGGAGATAGCGAAGCTGGACCGGCTCCCTGACACAGAGTCGGAGCACCCCGTTGGCGAGGTCCACGGGTTCGATGTCGTCGAACCAGGCACGGCACATGTCCGGATGGTTCGTGCGCAGGTGGCTGATGAGTGCTCTGCGCAGTTCCGGATCCGGCTTGGACATGTGGACAGCCTCCGCAGCGCCCCCGGCGCCTTCGGTCCCGCGTGCTCGCCCGTGAAGGGACGGGCACGCAAAGCCCGTTCATTGGTGACATGGAACCCGGTCGACGAAGCCCACCGCGACCGGGACGCCGAATGTAGATGGATCCCGGTCGCCCGTCAACCGGTTCCATCGATCATCGAGGAACTTTGGGAATCACCGGAATCCTCCGGAGTTTCCGTCTTGACATCGTCGCTCGCAGCCTTCTGCGCCTCGGCGAGCTGCTCGTCGTATCGACGACGATTCGAACGATGATCCATGAGCAGATGCACGCGCGAACCATCGCCGCCGAGTTCCTCGATCCGGGTGCGCGCTTCGGAGACGAGTGTGCGCCGCGAGAGATGCACGAGCACGACGTGCTCGGCCTCCCAGATCGATAGAAGTTCCGCGATGTCCTCGAGATGCAGGTGTCGTCCGACGCGGGCGCGACCTCGGTGCTCGGGGTCCATGAACGTGCATTCCGCGACGACGATCTTCGCCTTGCGGAACTCGTCTCGTTCGAGGAACTCGCCGCGATCGGTGTCGCCGGTGTACGCGATGAGCGGGATCTCGGTGTCGAACGTGAGTTCGGCACCGCCCTGTCGCAGCCGCCGCAGTTCGCTCTGCGGAAGATCGCGGTACTCGTCCTTCAACTTGCGGCGGTTCTCGACGATCGAGAATCCGAGGCTCGGGCAGGTGTGCCGCGTCGCGATCGCGCGGAGCACGACGCCCTGACGCAGCGGAATCTCGCCATCGGGCTCGATCGCCTGCACCTCGTGCGGCGTGCGCTGTCGCTCGACATCGACCCAGGAACCGAGCATCTGGCGGAGCGGTCCCGCGGTGTCGGGGTGACACAGCACCCGACCACCCTCGAGCTTCTGGAAGTGACGCTGACTGAACCAGTACGGAAGTCCGCCGACGTGGTCCATGTGCGCGTGGCTCAAGGCGATGAGCGGCGTCGCGAGACTCGCGCGGGTGCACTGACCCATGTCGAAGGTCAGGTCGAACTCGGGGATGGTGATGGTGGTCTGCTCCCCCGCCACGCTGATGCCGTGCACGCGGTACGGCGGGAGGTAGAGGAAGCCCGGCTGCCCGTCGCGGGGCGGCTGCTTGGGGATCATGATGAAACTCCGACGATCGAGGGGAAACCCCGATCGGGGACAAGGTGGACCGACATGGTAGCGGACCGCCCGAGGGGTTCCGGTCGTGCGGGTCGTGTCGAATGCGCGGGTCCCGCGGCGGTCCGCTCCCGACCCTCTCCGGGAACCCGGTACCGGGGTCCGCAAGCGGTGTGCGGGTCGGACCGATCCACTCATCATGGATTCCAACCCCGATGCCGACCCCCGGCCGCCGCTGCACAGCGTGTACGAGAACGATCCCGACCTTCGGGACCTGGTGCTGCTCTTCGTGGACGAGCTCGATCGTCGCGTCGATGCGATCCGCCAGGCATACCTCGCCGAGGATCTGGCGACCCTCCAGCGGATCTCCCATCAGTTGAAGGGGGCCGCGGGCGGATACGGCTTCGATCCGATCGGCGACTCGGCGGCGCGCCTGGAGTATGAGCTTCTTCATGATGAAGCCGAACTCTCCGCCCTCGCCGAACGTGTCGAGGACCTGATCTCCTGTTGTCGCTCGGCGGTGCCGCCGAGGGACGCCTGACCCCCCGTCCCCTGACTCAGGTTCCGGAGCCGGCATGTCCCACGACGACCCGATCCGACCGCGCGTGCTCGCGATCGACGACTCGGACCTCGTTCACCGGCTGCTCCGCGCGCGTCTCCGTCACGAGCGGATCGACCTGCAGGCGGTGCGGACCGCGGCCGAGGGTCTGCAGGTCGCCCGCGAGACCGTGCCTGATCTGATCCTGCTCGACATCGACCTCGATGACTCCGATGGCTTCAAGGTGCTCTCGCAGTTGAAGGCCGATCCGGTGACGCACGACATCGCGGTGATCTTCGTCTCCGCGAGCAACGAGACGATGGATCGGGTGCGGGGACTCGACCTCGGCGCGGTGGACTTCGTCGGGAAGCCGTTCGACGTCACCGAACTCCGAGCCCGGGTTCGCAGCGCACTTCGCATGCAGCGACTGCTCCGCATGCTCTCGCAGCGGGCACAGCTCGACGGACTCACCGGACTCTGGAACCGGGCGTACCTCGACGATCGACTTCGCAAGGAGATGACGGGGGCGCTTCGTCACGGCGCACCGCTCTCGTTGATCCTCTGCGACCTCGACCGATTCAAGAGCCTCAACGACACCTACGGTCATCCGTTCGGCGACGAGGTGCTGGAGCGGGCGGCGTCGATCTTCTCAAGCGGTCGGGCCCAGGACGTGGCGTGTCGATACGGCGGCGAGGAGTTCGCGATCATCGTGCCCGCGGCACCGATGGAGGTCGCGGCGGGCGTCGCGGAACGTCATCGATCCCGCGTCGAACAGGTGAGCTGGAACGAGCGGCCGTCGGTGCGGATCAGCGCGTCCTTCGGCGTGGCGGATCTCACATGCCTCGACGGTGAACCGACCCCTGAGAAACTCGTCGCCGCCGCGGATGCGGCGCTGTATCAGGCGAAGACGACGGGGCGAAACAAGGTGGTCGCCGCGGAACCCGCCGAGTGGCCGCGTCAGATCGCGGGGTGACGCCTTCGGCACGCCTTCGGCGAGACCAGGAGAGCAGGTGAGTAGGTGTGGCCGACACGCACACTGATTCTCCTCCCCCGCGAAGACGGGGGAGGTGCCTGCGAAGCAGGCGGAGGGGGCTGTGTGGCTGGCTTGGCGATCGTTCGAGTCGGCAACGGAACCCCCTCAGTCGCCTTCGGCGACAGCTCCCCCGAAACGGGGGAGCGGAATTGGGTGCGGACGCCTCCGCAGCGCACCGACGCTCGAATCTCACCCCCACAACGCCAGCACCACCAATGACACGATCGTCACGGGAATCCCGATTCGGGCGTGTCTGCCGACCGTGATCTCGATGTCGTGCCTTCTCGCCACCGTCACCACGATGATGTTCGCGAGACTGCCGACGACGATCAGGTTGCCGGCGAAGGTCGAGGCGAGGGCGAGCAGGGTTCCGGTCTCCGGGCCGGGTTCCGGGATGGAACCGAGCAGCAGCAGGATCGCGGGGACGTTGCTGACGAGGGTACTCGCGGTCGCGGTGAGCGCGATGAGCGGGATCGGTGAGAGCGGATCGACTCCGCTGGCGATCGTCGCGTCGAAGATGCGTTGAGGCAGACCGGTCTCGCGCAGGTCCTCGACGACGATGCCGAGTCCTGCCACGAGCAGCAGCAGACTCCAGTCGACCTTCCGCAGCAGTTTCCGCGTCGAGATCGATGGGTTGAGAAGCAGCACCGCCGCGGCCCCGAGTGCGATCGGGCCGCGTGGAATGTCGGTCACGAAGAGGCCGAGCACCGCGGCGAGCACGATCAGACCGAAGATGCCTTCGCCCCGGCGGATCTGCGTGTCCTGCTCGACCTCCGCCGCGACCCCGCGCATCGGATCGTCGGCGGGCAGCATCCGCGTCCCGGGTTCGAGTCGGTGCAGGATGAACTGGGCGGCGACCAGCGCGATCGCGACCGGCACCAGCGCGAAGAGCAGATAGCCCAGGAAGTCGAGGTGCGTGCGTTCGGCCACGAGGATGTTCTGAGGGTTGCCGATCACCGTCGTCGCCGAACCGAGGTTGGCCGCGATCGCCAGGGCGAGCAGCCACGGCACCGGATCGATGCCGCGTCGTGGAAGCGTCTTGCAGAGGATCGGTGCGATCGCAAGACAGGCGACGTCGTTGGTCAGGATCGCGGAGAGTCCGGCCGCGAGGATCATGAGCGGGATTCGCGTCGTCGTGTGGTCGAGGACGAGTGATGCGATGCGATGCACGATCCGTGCGTGACGCAGTTGCGCGATCACGATCATCATGCCGAGGAGCAGCGCGATCGTGTCCCACGGCGCCTTCGCCGCGACATCCGCGATCGTGTCGCGTCGGATCGCCATCATCGCGGTCGCGCCGACCACCGCGATGCCCGCTCGGTCGATTCGAAGACCCGGCACCCGACCGATCGCGACGCCGAGATACGTCAGCGCGAAGACCACCACCACCGCGAGGTCCGAGGTGTCGAGCGTGGCCGGAACCGCCGCGGGCTCGGGCGTCATTCCTCGGTCGGTTCCGGCGTGGCGGCGATCGCGGCCAGTTCGGCGGGGGTCGGCGAGTCGATCTCGACGAGGTGGATCGTCCCGACGGTGCCGGCTTCGCTCGCCAGTCGGATCGACAGCGGACCGTCGATGTCGCGGGGACCCGGGGTGAGCGGCTTGTCGTTCACCATCAGAAGCATTCGATCCATCCAGCGCCAGGCGCGGATGACCCCGGGGTTCTCCGAATCTCCGAGCGGGGCGGGAATCGTGGCGATGTAACCCGGACCGGTGGCCTCGTCCCCGAGCACCAGACGAATGGCGCCGCGTTCGATCGTGGCTTCGATGCGAAGTCCGCTCGGACCGTCCGGCCACGACCGCGTCGATGTGATCGCGACCCCGTCCTCGTCCAGTCGCCACCCATCCTCGACGCTGGTGAGACCGGTCGCCGGTTCGACGATCACCTGATCACCGGAGGATCGATCCGGACCAAGCAGAACCGTCTTCGAACGACGACCCAGATCCGCGATCCGCAGGTTCCGCCAGCTCACATCGCAGCGACCTGAATGGACCTGCAGCCCGATGCGACCTTCGGCGTCCATGGAATCGACATGATCGACCGCCGGCACGCCGTTCACCCAGGTGCGGATCCGCGGTCCGATCGCGAGAATCGTGTAGTGGTTCCACTCTCCGGGCGCGAACGCCTCCCGCGCGTCCGCGTTGTCGGCGAGCGACGCGATCCAGCCCCGGCGACCTTCGTCGTACAAGCCGCCCGACCACGCCCGCTCCGAGGGATCGACCTCGATCTGGTAGCCGAACATGCGGTTCTTCGGCTCATCGACGGTGCTGCGGATCTGGATGCCGGAGTTTCCTTCGCCCCGCGCGATCTTCACGTCGAGTTCGAGCAGGAAGTCCCCGGTGATCGTGGGATCGACGAGGAACGCATTACGGGGACCACCACCGATGCCGTGCAGGATCACGCTGCCGTCGGTGTCCCGCTCGATCGCGTACGTCGCAGGCCCGCCGACCATCTTCCACCCGACCGGAAGTCCATCTTCTCCGACCTCGTCGGGAAGCAGCGGCCGGGTCTCGAGCGTCGTCCACCACGGCGTCGGCATGACGTCATCGACATCCTGAATCGGCGAGCCGGTGACGGGCGTGCTCGCGAGGGCTCCGCCGAGGGTGGCCACGAGCAGCGGGAGATACCGAGTCGACGATCCGTGCTTCTTGTTCATGTCGCCGAGGATACCGATCGTCCGCAGGGTCGAGATCGGGTGTGATTCGGATGCGTCGGTTCGTACACTGGGATGATGCCTTCGCACCCGAGAGTCGTCGTGTCCGCCGCGCTCGTCGCGGCCGTGCTTCCCGTCGCGTCGAGCGTCGCCCAGAACGGCGACCGTTCGGGCGAGGTCCAGCGCGAGATGCCCGAGGCCTGGCGGCTCCCGGCCTCCCCGCCCCTCGATCCCCCGCAGGCGCTCGAGGCGCTGGTCGTCCAGCCCGGCCATCGGGTCGAACTCGTCGCCAGCGAGCCGCTGATCGGCGATCCGGTGCAGGCGGTCTTCGACGCCTCTGGCGATCTCTGGGTCTGCGAGATGCGCGGCTACATGCCGAACGCCGATGGTGAGGGCGAGGACGCCCCGGTCGGACGGATCGTGCGGCTCCGCGACGTCGACGGTGACGGCGTGATGGACGAGTCGGTGGTCTTCCTCGATCACCTCGTCATGCCGCGGGCGATCGCGCCCGCCTTCGACGGTCTGCTCATGGTCGAGCCGCCGAACCTTCTCTACTGCCGCGATCTCGACGGCGACGGCCGATGCGACGACGCCCAGACGCTGGTCTCGGGTTTCGGCGGACTGGAGAACCCCGAGCACGCGGGCAACGGTCTTCGCTACGGCATCGACAACTGGTACGAGACCTCGCAGCACGGCCAGTCGTTCCGACTTCGCCGTGGCGAGAACGGACGACTGGAGATCGAGACCCGCCGCAACCCCGGTCATGGTCAATGGGGCGTCGCCCGCGACGACTTCGGTCGTCTCTATTACTCGCCGAACAGCGACCCGCTCATCGGAGACGCGTGGCCGAAGCACTACGCCGCCCGGAATCCCGAGGCGGGCGGGCTTCCCGACGTTCCGCGCCGGGTCGCGACCGACCGCTCGACCTGGCCGATCCGCAAGACCCCCGGCGTCAACCGTGGCTATCAGGACGCGACCCTTCGCGAGGACGGCACGCTCCGATCGTTCACCGCCGCCTGCGGCCCGGAGATCTTCCGCGGCACGCTCATCGAGGACGCCGCCGGTGATGCGTTCGTCTGCGAGACCGCGGGAAACCTCGTCAAGCGGTACCGCTTGAGCGAGCGCGACGGCGTGCCGGTCGCGACGCCCGCGTACGACAAGCAGGAGTTCCTCGCCTCGACCGACGAACGCTTCCGCCCGGTCAATCTCCTGACCGGACCGGACGGCGGTCTCTACGTCGTCGACTTCGCCCGTGGCATCGTGCAGCACCGCATCTACATGACGACCTGGCTGCGCAAGCAGGTCGAGGAGCGCGGACTGGCGGCGCCGATCGGTCTTGGTCGGATCTGGCGGGTCGTCGACGAGAACGCGCCCCGCGGCGTCGAACGACGCGACTTCGCGGCGATGGACGATGCCGGGCTGGTCGCGATCCTGCGCGACGACGACAACGGCACGGTCCGCGACACGGCGCAGCGGCTCCTCGTCGAACGAACGGCGACGGGCGTCGTTCCGTCACTCATCGCGATCGCCGCGGACCCCGCGGTGCCGACCTCGCGACGGCTTCAGGCGCTCTGGACGATCGACGGCATCGGCGCCCTCGACCCCGCGATCATCGAGACCGCGAGCCGCGATCCGGACTCGCGGATCCGCGAGCACGCAGCGCGACTCGCTGAGTCGGTCCCCGCGTATCTCTCCATCGGCACGCTCGAGCGACTCGCCGCCGACCCGGACACCCGTGTGCGTCTGCAGGCGGTGCTCTCGATCGGATCGATGCCGAGCGCGGAGGCGTTCCCCGCACTCGACCGGGTGCTTTCGAACGGAGCGTCCGACGCCACCATTCGACAGGCCGTGCTGGCGGGACTCGCCGGTCGCGAAGTCGCGTTCATGCGGTCACAGGGTGAACCGGGCCGCGACTCGTGGTTCAGTGACGGCGGCGCGGCGCAGCGTCGCGTGCTGAAGGACATGGTCGATTCGATGCTCAAGCGGGGCGGCGCCGATGATGCCACCGCGGTGCTCGCGATCGCGGCCGACTGGTCGGACGAGGCACCGGGAGCGAGCCTGCTCCTGCTCGATCGGGTGGCGGTCCGCACGAAGCCCGACTCGAAGAAGCCGCGCCGACTGAATCTTCGCGGCGAACCCGCGGGTTGGGCGTCGGTCGCGGGCGTGAACAACGGTGACTGCGACCCGAGGGTCGTGACGGCCGCACGGTTGATCGATCCCACCCTCGCGTGGCCGGGCCGACCGGGGCTCGAACAGGTCGTCGACTACGACACCTCCGCGGCAGGCCTCGTCTCCCGAGGCCGCACGCTCTTTGCGCACTGCATGACGTGTCATCAGGCCAACGGCGCCGGACTTCCGCCGCTGTACCCGCCGCTCGACGAGAGCCCGTACGTCACCGGCGACCCGGAACGACTCGCCCGCATCCTGCTGCACGGACTTCAGGGCCGCATCGACGTGCTTGGAAAGACCTATGACCAGTCGATGCCGGCGGCGCCGTTCAAGAAGGACGCGGACATCGCCGCGATCATGAGCTACATCCGACAGGCCTGGGACAACGACGCCGACCCGGTCACCCCCGAGTTCGTCGCAGGCGTGCGGGA
>CAYZSH010000023.1:0-24374 GCA_964481025.1 uncultured Isosphaeraceae bacterium | reverse complement strand
GCGATCGCGACCGCCAGAAGGAACGGTTGGAATCCACCCAGCGAGTCGATCTGCGACAGGACGATCGCCGCAAGACCCGCGGCCGGACCCGACACGCTCACATGCGAGCCACTGATCGCGCCGACCACGATGCCGCCGATGATGCCGGCGATGAGTCCGGACATGAGCGGGGCGCCCGAGGCGAGCGCGATGCCAAGGCAGAGCGGGATGGCGACGAGGAAGACGACCACGCCACCGATGAGGTCACGGCCGAGGGACGGTGTGGGGGCATTCGGAGCGTCGGTCGCGATGGCGGCGGAGCTGGGCATGCAGGTTCTCGGGAGGGGCCGGAAGAAGACGGAGTGACGCTCGGAGGCGGTCGCTCCGAAACGTGCGAATGAAAATACGCGAAACAAATGTCACTATAGCACGGCGGGCCTACTCGGTGCGGGCGAAAGCGGTCATTTCGTTCGCCCTTGGCCGCACGGCGATGCGGGACTTATGAAGAGTCTCGAATCCCCTCAGGCTCGTCCCGACCCTAGGCCCTCACGCCGTCCCGATCCCGGATTCATCACAGATTCGGGGTCACTTCCCCGCCTTGCCGCCCCCGAGCGAGGGCTCGACGTCCGCCACCACCGGCGGGAAGCCATTGAGTTGACGCCAGATCTCCTGCCACATCGGGACGTTCCGCAGAAGGACCCACGCCTTGGCTCGCACGCCCTGCCTGAGGAACTGCGGTCCGGGCCACTCGGCATCCTGCGGGTCGCCAGCGACCACGATCCGGAACCGTCCCTGGCCATCGTCGGTCGCATCGACCGCGACGACCTCGCCGCCGAACGTGCCGACCGCGACGCTCGGCCAGGCCATCCACTGGATCGCCGGCCACCCCTCGAACTGGAGTCGGACGAGGCTGCCCGGCTCGGCGGTGCCGTCCTGCAGGATGCGTCTCGGCCTGATCAGCGGCATGTCCATGCCATCGATCCACGCCTCGACGAATCGCGCCTCGGTGTCGGGAATGATCACGCAGATCGGTGAACCCGGCTTCAGATACGCGCCCTCGGTGGCCGCGATGCTCAGCACGATGCCATCCCGCGGCGCGACCACGACCTGCTGCTCGGTGCTGGCGATGCGACTGTCGATCGAGGCGATGTCCTTGTTCGCCGATGCGAGATCCGACTCGGCCTCGCGGATCTTCGCCCGGGTCGAAGCGATCGACGCGTCGTAGTCACGGGCCGTGCGTTCCAGCACCGCGCGGGCGGCGCCGAGGGCGGCGCGCGAACTGTCCACCGCGAGCTTCGCGAGCTCCCAGTCGCGACGCGAGATGTCGCCCGTCTCAAGCAGTTGCGCCATGCGGCGTTCGTTGATCTCGTTGGTCTCCAGCACCAGGGCCTCGGTGTCGATCCGCGCCTGCGCGGCGTCGAGGGCCTGTGGGCGGGCGAGTTCCTGGTTGCGGACCTGCTCGTCGAGATCCTCGATCTTCTGTCCGGCCGCCGCCGCCCGAGCGATCGCCGCGTCATGCTGCAGCCGCAGGTTCGCGAGCAGGTTGGGATCGTTGTCCTGGATCTCGGCGATGAGGTCGCCTTCGCGGACGGTCTGATTCTCCACGACATGCAGTCGACGAACGCGACCCTCGACCGGCGCCTCGATGTTCACGCGACGATCGAGCGGGTTGAACGCGATCACGCGGCCGGTGCCGCGCACCGTCTGCTGCCACGGCACCACGAAGACGCCGAGCACGATCGCCACCGTGAGCAGTGCGAGCACGCGGGCGAGAAGTCGCGTGCCACGAGTGGTGCCGGCCTGCACCATCGCCGGGAGTGGCGGCGGCATGAGTTGGAAGGTGGAGAGGGCGCGAGACTCAGCCAACGGTCGACTCCCGAGGGGTCAGTTCGATCGTGCGGTGGAAACGGGAGGCGAGGTCCGGATCGCGGGTCGCGAGCACCACCGTGCACGCCAGATCCGGAGCGAGCAGGGCATCCAGAAGATCCTCGGTGGTGTTCGCGTCGAGGCCGTCGAGCAGTTCGTCCACCAGCAGTAACCGTGGTCGCATCGCGATCGCCCGTGCGACGAGCAGGCGGGCACGCTGGCGTCCGGTGAGTGGAAGGCCGCCCGTCACGAGCGGCGTGTCGAGCCCGTCCGGCAGGGCACGGATCGCCGGGCCCAGTCCGACCAGTTCGATGGCCGCCTGCGTCTCGATGAGTCCGATCTCGGGACGACCGAGGCGGATGTTGTCCGCGATGGTGCCGGTCACGAGATCGCCAGACCGTACGAGGCAGGCGCGTCGTCGCAACGATGGGAGATGCCAGGATCGCACGTCCAGTCCGTCGATCGAGACCGATCCACCGTGCGGGCGACGCATGCCGACCAGCATCTCCAGCACCGAACTCGTGCCGCTGCCGCGGGCGCCGAGCACCGCGACCCGCTCGCCCGATTCGACCGTGAAGTCGAGCGGCGCGAAGTTCGGCGGGCCGCCGAATCGGGCGTGCGTGAGTTCGGTGGCGACGATGCGGGCGGCGGCGTTCGTGTCGGGCGGCGTCTCGCCGCCGGCCCGTTCGAGCGGAAGGTCCACGAGATGTCCGAGCTTGTCGACCGCGGCGACCGCGTCGTACCACGCCTCGAACTGCTTGCCGAGCTTCGAGATCGACGCCACGATCGCCGACACGATGATCTCGCTCGCCACCAGCTGGCCGAGGGTGAGCTGCTGGTCGAGCACCAGCCAGCCGCCCACCACGAGCAGAAGCGTGGCGGCGACGACTTCGAGCGCGAGGAGACTGGAGATCTGCCGCAGCAGGATCCGGAAGTGGGCCCGTCGCGCGTCGAGATACGACCGCACCAGACCGTCGGCGCGGGTGGTCGCGAGTTCGAGTCCGCCCGGGCCCTTGAAGACTCGCGGATGCCGGGCGAGTTCCTCGAGCCAGTCGACGACCTCGTACTTGCGCTTCGACTCGGTGATGCTCGTTCCGAGGGCGCGGCGTCCGAGCAGGAACACGATGGCGGCGAGCGCCGTGACCAGCACGATCGAGAACGCCAGCAGGAACGGGTGATAGAACGCCAGCACTGTGAGGCCGATGATCGTGCTGAGCACGAGGTTGACCCCGGTCAGCAGCAGCATCGACGCGCTCTTCTGCACGGTGATGACGTCAAGAAACCGGTTCACCAGTTCCGGCGCATGCACGCGATCCATCGCGGCGAGGTCGACGTGCGGAATCCGATGCGCGAGGTCCGAGCCCAGCCGCACGAAGATTCGTCGCTGCACGACCTCGACGACCGTGTGCTGCAGTCCCCGCAGTGCCGCCGCGACCGCGAGGCAGAGCAGCAGCACGACCCCGAGCACCACGAGTCCCTGGAGGAAAGGTCCGCTCCGGGTGCCGAAACTCAGATTGCTGATGAAGGCGTTCACCGCCAGCGGCAGCGCGAGATAGAGCAGTCCGGTGATCGCACTGAAGACGACGAGCGTCCAGAGTTCCGTCGACTCGGGGCGCATGAGCGCGATGAGCCGTCGTACCGGCGACGCATGTCCGTGGGTGGCATCCTCGCCGACGGCATGGGGCGTGGTCGCGGCATCGGCGGGACGCTCCGGCTGCAGCACCGCGACGTCGATCGGGGCCGAGTCGGAGGTCGCGTCGAGCAGACGGGCGAGGGCGGATCGGCTGACCAGTCGGCCGGCGTCCGACTCGTCACGGGACGTCCAGATCCGCGCAGAAAGCAGGCCGTGGCGACCGATGACGACCCACGCGCCAGTCGAGCGGCTCCACGCGACGATCGGGGTTCGATCATCGGCGAGCCAGACGGCGTCCCGGACATCGAGTCGGCGCAGGTCCGCCCGGAGGCCATGCCGTCCGACCTGAGCGGCGAGGTATGTCAGGGGGTCGGCGTCGGTGGGGCCAAGGGGCCCGGCAGGACCTCCGGACGCACTGGATGCGGTGCCGACCTCTCTCTCCAGGCGTTCGAACAGTCGCGCGGTGGCATCGTGGAGCCCCCGGTCGATCGAGATGGTCGTGGCTGGTGGTGTGGCGTCGGCGATGGCAACCACGATAAGGCGGCTCCTGTGGACTGGTGGGACCGGGAGAACGCGGTTCCTGCCCCATCGGTTCGCCAAACACGCGACAATAGTTTCAAGAAGTTTTTGTCGTATGTTTCTCGCGGCCCATCCATTGCCCCCCGGGACGGGCATCAGGGGGCGGGAGGTCGCCTTGTCAGTGTCCCCGCGAGGCCTGGGTCATCACCCACAGCATCTCCCGAGCGATCTGGGCGCATCGTTCGTCGTAGGTGGCCGCCTCGTCGGGGGTCCCGTCGGCGACCTTGGGATCGACGAATGGGATCGCGAACCGGCCCGCCGCCCCGGGGACGATCGGGCACCGCCGGTCCGCATCTCCGCAGACCATCACGGCGCCGATCCCGGCGGTGGGGTTCGGGGCGGCGGCGAACGGCTTCGAGAAGCAGGTCTGGATGGGAAGGTCGGTTCCGAGTCGCACGTGATAGATCGGATTGGTGTTTCCGGTGGTCCGGCTCACCTCGAAGCCCGCCCGGTCCATCGCCGTCACCGCCCGAGGGTTGAACGCCGTCGCTTCGGTTCCGCCTGACCAGGTGGCCAGGTCGATGCCTTCGCGGACGGCCGCGGCCTTCGCCCAGAGCTGGGCCATGTGGCTCCGGCGACTGTTGTGGGTGCAGACGAAGACAAGGTCAATCGGTCGCCCGGCGGCCCGGGCCTCGGCGATCCACGTCGCCAGCGGTTGAAGAACGGCTTGTCGATCCTCGGAGATGCGATCGAACTCGCCTTCCCGGACGGCGAGGTACGACTCGACGGCGGGAAGCAGGGGTGATCGCTCCGCAAGGCGGCGGGCGTCGTTCGGTGCGACGGCGGCGAGCATGGTGACGATCAGCAGTCCGAGGAAGGCAAGCAGGGCGGTGGTGTTCATGGTGGCTCCCGAAGTTGGCACAATTGTGCCAGTGTCGGGCGGTCTTTTTCCACCTCGGCTCGCCGTCCGAATCCAATCTTCACGACACCGGTAGGCTGCCAAACGCGGAGCTGGTCGTCGTCGGATCGGCATCGCGTCTCGATCGCCCGTTCGGGCCTCCCAAGGAACCTCGACCATGATTCGCACCACCGTCCTGTCGTCCCTCCTTCTGGCCGTGGTGCCCGCCACGCTGCTGGCCGCGCCCCCGACTCCGGAGGAGATCGAAGCCAAGACCGGTGCCGCCATGGCGTTCTACCGCGAGCAGGGTGCGAACTTCGACATCGAGTCGCCCGAGTTCGTCGCGGTGCTCGACGAGCAACTCCAGGGCGTCGATCCCGCGGAGTGTGGTCTCGACGAGATCCGGGGCATGATGATGCTCTGGATGTACACCCCCAACGCGAAGCCCGCGTGGATCGCCCGGATCCGCGACATCGGCAACGGTGAGGAGTGGCTCGATGCGGCCCTCATGCTCGCCAACTTCGGCGAGGTCGACGCCGCGATGGAGATCGGTGCGATGCACGGTCTCGCGCAGGTCCCGGACGAGCGGCTCGGCGAGGTGATCCAGGCGCTTGGCCAACTCGATGATGAGCAGATCACCGGCATGCGGTACGAACTCGAAGGACTCGCGTCCCGGATGGGTGACGACCCGGCGGCGCTGTTCGGCTGGATGGACTATCCCGGACTGCTCGGACGAGCCGGTTCGGAGAAGGCGGTCAAGGACGCCGCCCGCGGGAAGATCGTCGCGGGCATGAAGTCGGCCCTCGAGAACGGCGAGGTCGACGACCGCATGAAGTCGCGGCTCGAACGGTCGATCGCGTACCTCGACGGTGCCGCCGGTCGCGGCGAACTCATCGGGTTCACCGCGCCGCCGATCGAGATCACCTGGAACAACGCGGGCGAGACCTGGCACTGCTTCGGCTGTCTCGGCGACAAGGTCGTGGTGGTCGACTTCTGGGCGACCTGGTGCGGTCCGTGCGTCGGGTCGTTCCCCAACGTGCGTGAACTGGTCGACTACTACAAGGGCTACGACGTGATGGTGCTCGGCATCACCAGCCCGCAGGAGAAGGTGTACTTCCGCGATGACCGTGGCGTGGTCGACGCGCCCGAGTTCGAGAAGGAGTGCGAACTCATGGCCGACTACGCGAAGGCCATGGACATCACCTGGCCGATCGCGATGACGAAGCAGGACGTCTTCAACCCCGACTTCGGCGTGAACGGCATCCCGCACGTGGCGATCATCGGCGCCGACGGCAAGGTCGCCTACAACGGCATGCACCCCGCGGGCGACATGGCCGAGAAGGTCGAGAAGATCAACGGTCTCCTCGAGAAGGCGGGCAAGAAGCATCCCGGCCCGTGGCAGCCGAAGACCGAGGACGCCGCCGCCGACAAGGGCTGAACGCGTTCCGATCCCGAGAACCATCGACGACCGGCGTCCGCCTGCGGACGCCGGTCGTCTCGTTCCGGGAGCGGTAGCCTTCACCAACCCCCGACTGGAGACCACGCATGACCGATCGACGCGCCTTTCTCTCCGCCGGTCTGGCCACCGGCCTGCTCGGAAGCCGGCTGTCGGCCGTGCCGCGCGACGACACGCCCGCGGACGCTCCTTCCGACGCTCCTTCCGAGTGGGGCGCCCGGCGCACCAATCCGATCGCGCTCTCGACGTACTCGCTCTGGCGTTTCCGGAACGACGAGTTGCGCGACATGGACCGCTGCATCGATCTCGCCGACGAGTTCGGCTTCGACGGCATCGAGTTCCTGCTCTACCAGATCGGTCAGAACGAACTCATCAGTCGCTCGCGGATGATGGCGTACAAGCGTCGGGCCCAGCGGCTCGGTCTGCCGATCATGGGACTCTCGACGCATCAGGGTTTCGTGACGCCCGACGCCGAGAAGCGTCGCTTCAACATCGACCGCACGATCACGCAGATCGAGATCGCCGCGGACCTGGGCATCCCGGTCGTCCGGGTGAACACCGGGACGTGGGGCACGTCGAAGGACTTCGACGACCTGATGGCCAACCGCGGCATCGAGTCGCCGCTGCCGGGCTACACCGACGAGGATGCGTACCCGTGGGTGATCGAAGCGTTCGAGGAATGCCTGCCGACCGCGGAGCGGCTGGGCGTGGTGCTCGGGCTTGAGAACCACTGGGGCCTCGGACTCACGCCCGAGGGCATCCTGCGGATCGTGAACGCGGTCGACTCGCCGTGGCTGCAGGTGACGACCGACACCGGCAACTTCCTGGAGGATCCGTACGAGCGTCTGAAGAAACTCGCCCCGCACACCGTGCTCGTGCAGGCGAAGACGTACTTCGGCGGCGGGCAGTGGTACACGCTCGACCTCGACTATCCGCGGATCGGCAACATCCTGCACGACGCCGGCTATCGAGGTTGGGTGTCACTGGAGTTCGAAGGCATGGAGGACTGGCGGACCGCGATTCCCAAGAGTCTCGAGGTACTGCGCAAGGCATTCGCGCGCCCATAGACGCCCACCCCCGCCATCTCCTGCTCACCTGCTCACCTGATCTCCTGCTCTCGGCCGAAGGCCGCGCCGCCGTATCGTTGGTGACATGTCCGCACGAGTCCGCATGTCGTCGCTGCTCCTGACCGTCGCTCTGGTCGCGTGCCGGTCGCCCTCGTCCTCTTCGGATCGCGTGGCCGACACCGGCGCGGCGATGCCGACGATGACCGACACCACGCCAGCCGATCGGCCGGGCCTGCACAACCTCGTCGCCTATCACGAGGACTTCGTCTCAGGCGGAGCGCCCGAGGGGGCGGTCGGGTTCGACAGTCTCGCCGCGATGGGCGTGGCCACGATCATCAGCGTGGATGGTGCGGTGCCCGAGGTCGAACTCGCGGCGGCCCGCGGCATGCGATACATCCATCTCCCGATCGGATACGACGGCTTCGGCGACGATCGTCGAATGGAACTCACCCGGGCGGTCCGCGACGCGATGGAAACCGGTCCGGTCTACATCCATTGTCATCACGGGAAACACCGCAGCGCCGGAGCGGCCGCCGTCGTCGCGGTCGGGCTCGACTGGATGACCCCCGCCGAGGCGACCGAACGGATGCAGGTCTCCGGGACGTCGCCGCGGTACCGCGGGCTCTATCTCTGCACCGCCGACGCCACGCCGATCGCGTCCGCCGCGCTCGACGCGATCGACGCCGACTTCTCCGAGATCAGCGCGCCCGACGATTTCGTGGATGCGATGGTCGAGATGGATCGCGCCCTCGACCATCTGAAGCTCGTCGCCGCCGCGGGGTGGACGACGCCCGATTCGCATCCCGATCTCGTGCCCGCGGCCGAGGCCGGACGGCTCGCGGATCTGCTACGCCTGACGTCGCACGGCGACCGATCGAGTTCGGAGCCGGATCCGGACTTCGCCGCGTGGCTCGCTCGCGATGCGGCGCGGGTCGCGGTGCTCGAGGAACGGCTGCTCGCCGACGCGATCGACGTCGCGACGCTCGATGCCGAACTCGCCGCGATCCGGTCGTCGTGCTCGGCGTGTCACGCGGCGCATCGCGACTGAATGCACACGAAGTCGGCCCCGCGTCAGGGAGCCTTCGGAATCGGACGGCCGTGCGGGTCGGCGTCCGCGTCGGCCTCGGGTTCGACCGGCACGTGTTCCAATCGTTCCGCGACCGCGTGGACGTGGTCGACCGCGAAGCCCGCCTCCTCGACGAGGTAGTGCTCCCAGCGTCGGTGACGTCGGATCAGTTCGATCGCCTCGGCCCGCCCGCGATCCGTGAGGCGGGGCGGGGCGTCGGAAGCGGGCCCGGTCTCGATCAGCCCTCGCCGCCTCGCCAGCGCGACGATCGCCGGGGCGGCGGGACGGATCAGCTTCGCATGCCTCGGCACCGGCACGGTCCCCGCCCGCTCGTCCTCCGCCCGCCAGAGCATGAGCAGCAGATCCTCGATCGCGATCGACCGTGCGAGCCGACGCCGCGAGATGCCGCGGGCCACGAGTCCGTATCGCGGCGCCGCGACCACCGCGATCGCGAGGGCACCACCCGCGACCACCGTCATCGAGCCCGCCGCGTTCACCGACGCCCAGCCGAACGCGGTCGGCACCGCGGTCGCGGCGCCGTAGCCGAGCACGGTCGTCGAGATCGCGATCGCCACGCTCCAGATCATCTGGGTCGACAGGCGATCGGTCAGGAACCGGGCGGTCGCGGCGGGGCAGACGAGCATCGCCACCACGAGGATCGATCCGACCGCCTCGAAGCTGGCGACGGTCGCGATCGCCACCAGAATCATCGTGCCGAGGTCGAGCAATGATCCCGGCACGCCGAACGCCCGGGCCGTCGCCGGATCGAACGCCGTCAGTCGCAGTTCCTTGAACAGCGCCACGACGTACCCGATCGCGAGCGAGCAGGCGACCAGCAGCATCCAGACCTGGCGGGGGACCGACTCGAGCATCGACCACGATGCGACGTCGGTCCACGCGATCGGCGCTCCGTACCAGACGAGCGTCTCCAGTTGTCCATGCAGCACGCACTCCGCATCGAGGTCGATCTGCCGCGCCGCCGCCTGCTCGATGAGCAGCACGCCGACCGCGAAGAGCACGGTGAAGACCACGCCCATGGCGGCACCGCTCTCCACCCGGCCGATTCGGCGGACCGCCGCGACCAGCAGCACCGTCACGACGCCGGCGCCGGTGGCTCCCGCGAGCATCGGAAGCGGCTCCCGCGAGCCCGAGATCAGGAAGCCGATGACGAGTCCCGGCAGCACGCCGTGCGAGATCGCGTCGCCCATGAGACTCCGCTTCTGCAGGAGCAGGAGATTCCCGAGCAGACCGCAGGTGATCGCCGCAAGCAGCGCCGCGGCGAGCGGAAAGAGATCGAGGGCGGGATCCGGCGTCATGCGTGCGGATCTCCGCGGCCCGCGTCGGTCTCGGCGAGCACCGTCTCGAGGCGGGCGATGAGCTCGGGCGAGAGGGCGTGCTCGACCTGATCGACCGACCAGTCGACGTGGTTCGGTGCGATGTCCGCGTGGGTGACGAGGTACGCCTCCCAGAGTCGATGGTTGCGATGCACGGTCGCACCGCGGGCGAGTCCGCTCGGCGTCGGTCGAAGTTCGGCGAGCCCTCCGCGGACGCGACCTTCACGCCGCAGCGACGCGATCACCAGCCGCGTGAATCCGCGGGTCCAGCCACGATGCCGGCGGATCTTCGCGAGCACCGGCTGCAGTGATCCCGCGGCGTCGGCGATCGCGTTCTCCTCGTGCGCCGCTTCGAGCAGGTGATCGCCTTCGATCCGAAGTCGCAGTCGAAGCCGTCGCCACCCGCGGGCGATGGCACCGTGTCGCGGCGCGACCAGCAGGCTGACCGCGAAGGCGGCTCCCGAGACGATCACGATGACCGCGCCCGCGGGCTGGCGAGGCAGCAGCGCCGACACCACGGTCCCGAGCCACGCGCTCGCGCCGCCGATCGCGCCCGCGAGGAACAGGAACGGCAGGAAGCGGTCGGTCCAGAGCCGCGCCGCCACCGGCGGGATCACGAGCATCGCCACGACCAGCACGATGCCGACCGCCTGCAGTCCGGCGACCGTCACGATCGCGACCATCGCGAGCACGATCGAGTCGAGGATCGTGGTCGGCCATCCGGTCGCGGCGGCGTGTCGTTCGTCGAAGGCGACGAGGGCGAGTTCCCGCCTCAGCAGCAGGACCACCGTCGCCACCAGCGCGGCCAGGCCCGCCATGAGCCAGGCGTCGCGGGGCAGCATCGAGGCCGTGCGGCCGAAGAGGAAGTGGTTGAGACCGGCGCTGCTCGACGGTTCGTTCGCCTGAATCCAGCTCAGCAGCACGACGCCTGCCCCGAAGAACACGCTCAGCACGATCGCGATCGCCGCGTCCTCGCGAAGTCGCGTGTGTCGCACCATGCCCTGGATCACCGCGACGCCGAGCAGTCCGCTGCCGACGGCGCCGCTCAGCAGCACCGGGAGCGACCGACCCGAACCACCGAGGGCGATCGACACGATGAACGCGATCGCGATCCCGGGGAGGGTCGCGTGGCCGAGCGCATCCGCCACCAGCGATCGCCGTCGCAGCAGGGCGAAGACGCCCGCGATGCCCGCCGCGATTCCGAGCATGGTGGTGCCGAGGATCACCACCGTCGTGTTCAGGCCCGCCTGCAGGGTCGCGACCTCGACGATCTCGGCGAGGCTCGGCCAGTCGGTCGTGGCGGTGATCGCCGGTTCGCTCATCCGCGTCGACCTCGCTGCCGGGCCAGAGCCTCGGCGGCCTCGGCCAGAAGGGTGAGTCGTCCGCCGTAGGTCTTGTGCAGGTTCTCGCGGGTGAACACCGTCTCGACCGGACCCGCCGCGACCACCCGCATGTTGAGCAGGATGACGTCGTCGAAGTACTCCGGCACCGTCTGAAGATCGTGGTGCACGACCATCACGGTCCGGCCGCGCTCTCGGAGTTCACGAAGCACCTCGACGATCGCCTTCTCGGTCGCGGCATCCACGCCCGCGAACGGTTCGTCCATGAAGTACAGGTCGGCGTCCTGCGCGAGCGCCCGGGCGAGAAAGACCCGCTGCTGCTGGCCGCCCGAGAGTTCGCTGATCTGCCGGTTCGCGAGATCCTGAAGCCCGACACGATCGAGGCACTCCAGTCCGCGGGCGCGGTGTCGCTTCCCGATCGGGCGGAACCAGCCGATCTCGCGGTAGAGACCCATGCACGCGACGTCGAGCGCCGACACTGGAAAGTCCCAGTCGACGGACTCCCGCTGCGGCACGTAGCCGACGCGGGCGCGACGCTTCGCGAGCGGTTCGCCCCAGAACTCGACCTCGCCGCTCGCCTTGGGAACGAGTCCGAGGCATGCCTTGATGAACGTGCTCTTGCCGGCGCCGTTCGGCCCGACGATCGCGACCAGCCGCGGCTCGATCGGCGCGTCGTAGTCGACGTCCCAGAGAACGGGACGACGGTCGTACGCCACGGTCATCGCGTGGATCGAGAGCGGGCTCGACGGCGAATGTTCGGGACGATCGGCGAGCGAGGATTGGATCGACGGAAGATCGCTCATGGGGCGGGGACTCCGAGCGCCTCGGCGATGGTGCGGGCGTTGTGTCGGATCATGCCGGGATAGGTGCCTTCGGGCGTTCCGGCGGCGCCCATCGCGTCACTGAACAGTTCGCCGCCGATCGAGACCGGTCTCCCTCGGGCAGCGGCCCCCGCGATCAGCGCCTCGACCTGTCGCGGCGGGACGGTCGACTCGACGAAGACCGCAGGCAGATCGCGTTCGACGAGAAGATCGACGAGGCGGCGAAGATCACGCACGCCCGCTTCGCTCTCGGTCGAGATGCCCTGGATGCCGACGACCTCGAAGCCGTACCGGCGGCCGAGATAGCCGAACGCGTCGTGCGCCGTGACGAGCACGCGGCGGTGGGGCGGGACGAGGGCGAGCGCCGCCTCGGTCTCGGCATCGAGGGCCGCGAGGTCGTCGGTCAGTCGCTCGGCGTTGGCGTGAAAGTCCGCCGCGTGCGCTGGTGCGATCTCCGACAACGCCGCGCGGATCGGCGGGATCGCGAGGGCGAACAGCGACGGGTCCATCCAGACGTGCGGATCGGCGTGATCGCCGGCCTCGTCCGCAAGCAGCCGATCACCCGGGAAGTCCTCGGCGACCCGGCAGACCCGACGCCCCGCGTCCTCGGCGCGTCGCAACGCCTCGTCGAGGCGTCCTTCCAGATGCAGACCGTTCGCGACCAGAAGATCCGCGCGGACGATACGGCCGAGGTCGGTGCGGGTCGGCTTGTAGAGATGCGGGTCGGTGCCGGGGGCGATGAGCGTCTCGACCCGGACTCGATCGCCCCCGACGCCTCGGACGAGGTCGGCGACCATCCCGGTGGTGGCGACGACGAGCGGGCGGGAATCGGCGTCGGGTCGCGGTGCCGCGGTGGCATCGGAGTCCCGGCATCCCGAGATGCCGCACGCTCCGACGATCAGACCGATGCCCGTCGTGGCGACGAGCAGGATGGCCCGGAGAATGGCTGTCGACGTGGGCATGTGGAGGACTTGAATGTAGCCAAGGCTACAAATGACTCGGTGCATGGTACGTCCGCGGCCGGGCGCCGGGCAAGGGACATCGATCAGGTCGCGGCCGGTGGACGGGGCGGTGCGGGTGGACGGTCGCTTTCCGCGATCGCTCGGAAGCGGGCGAGGGTGGCGGGGCTGACGTGGTGTTCCAATCCCTCCGCGTCGACGGCGGCGGTTCGAGGGTCGACGCCGATCGCGAGCAGGAATCGGTACACGACGTCGTGTCGTTCGCGACAGGTGTTGGCGAGCCGACGCCCCTTGGCGGTGAGCCGGACGGGCCGGTACGGCTCGGTCGAGACGAGGCCGTCGCGTTCCAGACGCTTGACGGTCCGGACGACCGTGACGTGCGAGACGCCGAACCGGCCGGCGAGGTCGACGACCCGGCAGTCGCCCGCGGCGTCGGCGAGTTCGGCGATCGCCTCGCAGTAGTCCTCGGCGACCTCGGACGCATGGTCGCGTCGGGTGCGTCGGTGGCCGGAGGTGGAGGTGCGATCGGTCACGAGGTCAGGGTACGACGACGGCCGCCTCCGGGGGAGACGGCCGTCGCGATTCGTGGTGGTGGGATGCTCGAATCCCGATGGATCAGCCGGCGGTCCAGCCCCACTCGCCGAGCACCAGGCCGAGGTCGGCACCGTCGACCTGACCGTCGCCGGTGAGATCGCCGAGGCAGGGGTCATCCGTGCACAGGCCCCAGGCGCCAAGCATCAGTCCGAGGTCGGCGCCGTCGACGAGGCCGTCATCGTTGAGGTCGGCCGGGTTTCCGGCGGGCGGACACTCGACGACCATCGAGATCGAGAGGTCGCCGATCAGCACGTCCTGATCGATGCCGCCGTTTCGTCCGGCGAAGCCGAACGACCAGCCGGTCGCATCGACACTGCCGGTCTGTCCCTGGCCCTGATCGACGAAGACGGTGTCGGGCGGGAAGGTGGGGCGGGCGATCGTGACCGTGACGCCCGCATCACGCGACCATCGCACGGTGGCGGTCGCCATGTTGTTCGGATCGGCGGCGACGTTGTCGTCGTCGTATCGCATGCGTTCGTGGTCGTAGGGCGTGAAGGCGAACTGGCTGCCGCCCCACTTCGCGTTGACGCCGTTGCCACCGCCACCCGGGTAGGTCACGAAGCCGACGGTCAGGCCGCCGCCGTCCTCGTTGAACGCTTCGAGTCCCCACTCGCCGCCCGAAGCGCGGGTGCCGCTCGTGTCGGAGAGGTCACCGAAGAGGAGCGAGAAGCCGTCGCCGGGGCCGCCGCCCGAGTTCTTGAGGCTGTATCGGAAGGTGGCCGTGAACTCGAGCACCGTCTCGTCGATCGCGGGGGCGATCCACGTGCCCCAGGTCGCGGGCTGGAAGTCGCTCACGAGCTTGAGCCGCGGGAAGCCGCCGACATTCACGACCACCGCACGCTCGTAGACGGTGCCGGTGGCCTTGCGCCCGAAGCTCTCGGCGTAGTCGGTGGTGCAGGGGGCGTCGCCGGCGATGGCGACCGCGGTGAAGAGCGTCGATGCGGCGAGGGCGGTTGTTCGGATGCGAGACATCTCTGTGGGACTCCGGATGGATGGGACGAGTGTGTTCGGGAACTCGAGGACCGACATTGTGACGCGCGAACGTCGAGATCGGTCGTTGTTTCTCTCGCGTTTGCTTGCAAGTGAATCGGGTTGCGTCTCGGAAGGCGCAACGGGTGATCGACGAGATCCAGGAAGAACACCGCCCCCCGACGAGGTCGGGGGGCGGTGGAGGGAATCAGCCTGACGTGGTCATCGGTTCAGCGGCGACGACGACGCAAGGTCGCAAGACCCGCGAGGGCCGCGATGCCGGCGGGGCCGGGGACGACCGGGATGCTGTACTCGTAGTCGACGTTGAAGTCGTCGATCTGAACATCCCAGCTCGCGCCACCGATGCGGGCGGCGAGACCGAAGGTGAAGTTGTCACCCACTGCGATGCCGCCGAAGGCGCTGGTCCGCATGTACTCGACGGGGCTGTTGCCGGGGAACGCGATCGAGACGACCAGATCGCCGCCTTCGGCCCAACTGATGTAGGCGGTCGCCTGCGTCGCATCGAGGTTCGCGGCGTCCCACGAGCCCGCCTGCCCGGCCCGGCCATCAGCGCCGTTGGCCGCATTGTTGTAGCCATAGACGACCGAATCCAGCCAGCCACCGGACTGGTTGCTGTCGACGGAGAAGAGGCCTTCGCCGCCGTAGCCGCGACCCCAGCGGGCGGTCAGGCCCTGGCTGCCGCCGTAGGCACGGAAGCCGACGGAGAGGCCCTCGTTGAGGCGACTGAAGTTGTTCAGTCCCCATTCGCCGCCATTGGCGTTGCTCTGATAGCCGTGGCCCCAGTCGCCTGCGCCGTCCATGCCATCGGACAGGTTGCCGAAGAGGAACGAGAAGCCGTCGGCGGTGGCGTCACCGTTGCTGTTGTTGTTGAAGGCGAACCGGAAGCTCGCGTTGAACGAGCTGATCGGGCCGTTGGCACCCGGCATCGACAGGCCGCCGGTGGTCCAGGTGCCGTTGTACACGCCGCCAGACCCCGAGTAGTCGCCGATGAGCTGCATGTCGCCGCCGAACTGGCTGATGTGACCGGCCCCGCCGTAGGCGTTGCCACCAAGCCCGTTCGTGAAGCTGTTCGTGTACGAACCCGACGCGGTACCGGCCTGAGCCGTTCCGACGAGGGCCATGGCGGCACATGCCGCGAGAAGGGGGGAACGCATCATCTTTCAAGTTTCCTTCGATGCGAGCGGGACTCGCGGGGAACAAATGGGAGGAACTGACACGTGGTCTCTGGATCTGCGGGAACAGATCACGAGACCATGCTACCGAACGCCGGTCCCCGATCCAACAGTTTTTTTCCCCTCTGTCCCCGAAGACGAGACGGACGTCTGCAGGTGGGTTCTCGGCCCCGTGGGAAGGCGAAGGATGTCCTCCGGGACGCTTGGGGCTCGACTTCGAGGGCCCGACCTGATCCACTGAGACATCCCGCAACCCCCCCGGAATTCCAGACATGCGACTCTTCAGCCACTTTCGCGTCCTGGCCTCGGCTGCTGCGGCTGCGGTTGCGGGCCAAGCCCTCGCCGACGTGCCCGCCTCGCTCGGCGTCGACCCCGGGTCCACCGCGCTCCTGACGCTCGAGATCGAGGTCACCGGCGTCGACGGCACCGAGGTCCAGAGTGACTCGAAGGTGGTTCAGCTCGGCGGCGACGGCGCGGCCCGCTTCACGCCGAATGACGAGCCGTTCGACGGCATGATCCTCGACGCCCTCGTCCTGCGACCCGGCGACTGCACCCTCAATTACGAGTTCTTCTGCAACCCGATCTTCGGATGCGTCTCGATCTCGGTGGATCTCCGCAACATCACCGCGACGCTGCAGGGACCGGCGGGGGCGTCGATCGTCGGCGACCAGGTTGGGTGGGGGGCGAACTGGCGGCTGCTCGGTGACTACACGATCAACAGCATCCTGTTCAACTCCGGGGGCGTCGTGGACACCACGACCGCGGCGGGCTTCAACGGTCGGCTGTCGGTCGGCAACGAGGGGTGGCGACTCGATCAGATGACGCTCGGCACGATCGTGAGCGACGTGCCGGGGGATGCGCTGCCCGACGGGGTGTCGGTCCGATTGCGAACGACGCTCGGCCTCGGAGGGGCGGCGCTCGGCGGCAACTACACGGTTCCGCCTCCGGGGTCGTGCGGATCGGGGGGCGACTGCAACTCGGCGAACCCCGGCCCCGGGTGCGACGATGTCGCGTGCTGCGATCTGGTCTGCGACGTCGATCCGACCTGTTGTCAGGCGATCTGGGACGACGGTTGCGCCGCCATGGCGGTGGCGATGTGCGCCTTCCCGCCCGCGAACGATCGCTGCGATCAGCCACGAAGTCTCCCGCTCGGTCGATTCGAGTTCACCACGATCAACGCGGACACCGACGGCGCCGCGCTGCCCACGACCTGCGTCGATGAAGGCACGGGCGGGGTGTTCGTCAACGACGTCTGGTTCACGCACACCGCGGTGGTCGACAACGGCATCCTCGTCTCGACCTGCGGACACGCCGACTTCGACACGCGGATCGCGGTCTACACCGGGTGCGGCGGGTCGATCATCACCTGCAGCGACGACGTCATCGACTGTCCGGGCGGCACGTCGCGATGCGGTTTCTACGGGATCGCGGGCGAGACGTATCTGATCCGGGTCGGGGGCAAGTTCGGCGCCGGAAGCGGTGAGATCGACATCGCGCTCGGTGATGTCGCGCCCCCGAACACGGCGATCGCCCCGGCGTTCACCGGTGGGCTCGGCGCGAACGGGCATCACTACGCGGTCGTCTCGCTCATCGACGGCAGCGACTGGGCCGACGCGATCTCGACCGCGGCCCGGTTCGGCGGGTATCCCGCGACCATGACCTCGCCGCAGGAGACCGCGTTCGTGACGACGTTCTCCAAGCCGGCGAATGTCGGTGGTCCGACGACGTTCGGTCTGCTGCAGTCGCCGCGCGGTGCCGAGCCGGCGGGGGGCTGGGGGTGGATCACCGGCGAGGAGCTGTACTACACCAACTGGAACGTGGGCGAGCCGAACGACGTGGGCGGCGAGGACTTCGGACTCATCTACCGAGACGGCACCTGGAACGACGGGGCCGAAGGGTTCGGTCACGTGCTCATCGAGTTCGACACGCCGCCGTCGCTCGACGAGGTGGTCTGGACGCCCGAGGTCGGTGGCGACGGATCTCGGTATCGGGCGGTCATCAGTCCGTTGCAACTCTCGTGGAGCGAGGCGAAGGCGCAGGCCGAAGCGCTCGGCGGATCGCTGGTGTGTCTCGAGACCGAGGCGGAGGCGGACTTCCTGTTCGACAGTCTCGTCCGCTTCCACAACCTCTGGACCATGACCAACTACAACGGCGGTCCGTGGATCGGGCTTGAACTCACGGGTTCGGGCTGGGGCTGGTTGAGCGGTGTGCCCTTCGACTGGGCGGGCTGGATGCCCGGCGAGCCGAACGGCACCGGTGACAAGGGCTGCTTCTATTCGTACCTCGACGGACCTCGCCGTCAGTTCGACGACACGTTCGACGGCAACCTGCGTCAGGCGTTCATCGTCGAGTTCGAGCCGGAGATCGTCTGCGTCGGTGACCTCAACGGTGACGGGCAGGTCAACGGTGCCGATCTCGGCCTCATGCTCGGCGAGTGGGGGAAGTGTCCCAAGGGCTGTGCCGGGGATCTCAACGACGACGGCATCGTCAACGGCGCCGACCTCGGCCTGCTCCTCGGCGGCTGGGGCGTGTGTCCCTGATCGCGTCCTGCGAAGAATGATCGCGACCGTGTGAACGACGACCGCGGCACCGTGATGGTGCCGCGGTCGTCGTTCTGCGTTGCGTCATTCCACCCAAAGGGAGTGAGTGGAGCGCATGTCGATCGGTGGTGGAAGTCGGGAGTCGTGGGAGGTGATCGGGATCAGCGGTCGGTGGGGGGCGAGGCCGCCGGCAGATGTTCCAGCACGCTCGCAGCGAACTCCCGCATGGAATCGTGGATCACGACGCCGGCGACGTCGGTCAGCGTGAGTCGTGCCGCTTCCCGGCCGCCGATGCAGAACATGATGCCGGCCTCGGCAAAGCGGGCGGCGAGGGGGGAGAGTTCTCGGCTCGCGGTGTCGGGGTCGCTCACGCTGCTGACGTTGAGCCACACGATGTCCGGTCGTTCGTCCTCGTCGGGGCCAAAGGCGGCGATCTCGAGCACTTCCACGGGTGTGTCGGCGCCAAGGTTGACGGCGTGCACGCCGCACTCGTTGAGGACGCTTGCCGCGATGAGCGGGGGAAGCTTGTAGGGGTCGCCGCCCAGCGAGCCGCCGATCGCGGTGCCGCGGGGGTGCTCGGGGGTGACCATGCTGCGGAGGTCCTGAATGATCATCGCGCAGATCTCGGTCGCGCGGTGTTCGATCAGGATGCCTTCGGGGCCCTGCTTCCAGAACTCGCCGAGGTCGCGCATGGCGGAACGGATCGGGCCGTCGGCCAGGGCGGCGATGGTCTCGCCCCGCATGAACCGCTCGATGAGATGGTTGCGGGCGCCGATGTCGTGACCGGCGCGGAGGAGGTCGGTGAAGATCTCGTCGGGGCGGTCGTGGGCCCCGGGACGGAGGTCGCTCTCGACGCCGAAACTCGAGGGCAGGCCGAGGATCTCGGGCCTCACCAGGGGGAGTCGGCGGGACCGGACGAAGCGGATGGCCTCGGTGAGGGGAATCCGGCGATGTCCGCCGGCGGTCCGGGAGACCGCGAGCAACCCCTGGTCCGTCCACCGCTTGAGGGACGACTCGCTGGCGCCGATGGCGGACGCGAGGTCCTTGGGGGAGAGAAGTTTGGGGTTGTCGTCGGCGGCCATCGGAGGGGGTTCCCAACTGCAGGGACGTGAACGGTACGGCCGATCTGACCGATTCGGCAACCCGGATGGCGAGGTTCGAGGTCGAAGGTCGGTGCCTGTCCTGTACTTCAGGGTCGGTGCCTGTCCTGTACTTCAGGGTCGGTGCCTGTCCTGTACTTCGGGGTCGGTGCCTGTCCTGTACTCCGGGGTCGGTGCCTGTCCTGTACTTCAGGGTCGGTGCATGTCCCGTACTCCGGGATCGGTGCCTGTCCCGTACTTCGAGGTCGGTGCCTGTCCTCAATTGGAGATTCAGGATCAGCCGGCTGGACGATTTGGACGTTTGCCGGCTAACATCTATGCGTCTCCTTGCCACCCCATCTCGCACGGCGGCTGCGACTTCGGTCGCGGCCGCCGTGCTTTTCGTCCCGCCCGGGCTCGTCGCCCGCTCGCGTCCAGCCCGCTCCGCCCGACGAACTCCCTCCCATGTCCACGTTCCTCGCTCAGCTCCCCGTGCCTCCCGCGACGGCGGGCACGATCTCGCTCGTGCTCGGCGACCAGCTCGCCCAGCCGCGCGGCGGTCCGGCCGACTGGCTCAGCGCCGTCGATCCTGATCGCGACGTGGTCGTCATGATCGAAGCGGCGGGGGAGTCCACGTACGTTCCCAGCCATCGCCAACGCATCGCCCTGTTCCTGGCGGCCATGCGTCATCACGCCCTCGACCTCGCTCGCCACGGCCTGCCGCTCGACTACACGCCGCTCGCGGAGAACGACTCGGCAGCCGCCACCGACTTCGGCACCAGCCTCTCCGCCACCATCCGACGCCTCGGCGCCACCCACGTCCGCGTCCGACGTCCCGGCGAGTGGCGGATGCTCCGACTCATCGAACACGCCTGTCGCGACGCGGGCGTCGAGCTCGTCATCGACGAGGACCCCGCGTTCCTCACGACGCCCGCTGACTTCGCCCGCTTCCGCGAGGGCCGCAAGTCGATCGTCATGGATCACTTCTACCGCCAGGAGCGGAAGCGACTTGGAATCCTCCTCGAGGATGACGGTTCACCGGTCGGCGGGGCGTGGAGTCACGACCACGCCAACCGCGAGTCCTTCAAGCGGGCGCCGACCACGCCGCCACCGTGGCTACCCGAGCCCGACGAGATCACGTTGGAGGTCATCCGACTCGTCGCACGCCGTTTCCCCGATGCGCCCGGGCGACTCGAGCGATTCGTCTGGGCCACGACGCCCGCCGACGCCCGCCGCATGCTCGACGACTTCATCGACAAACGTCTCCCCGAGTTCGGTCGGTATCAGGACGCGATGTGGACCAACGAGCCGTTCCTGAACCACTCGCTGCTCTCGCCCGCGATCAACCTCCAACTGCTCGATCCCCGCGACTGCATCGCGGCCGCGGTCGCCGCGTTCGAGCGTGGCGACGCGCCCATCGAGAGCGTCGAGGGCTTCGTGCGGCAGATCATGGGGTGGCGTGAGTTCATCCGCGGCGTCTACTGGACGGAAGGCGCGGACTACGCCGATCGCAACGCCCTCGACGAACACGGCTCCCTTCCCGAGTGGTACTGGACCGGCGAGACCGACCTCGCGTGCCTTCGTGACGCGATCGGGCAGGTCGTCGAGTTCGGCTACGGCCACCACATCCAGCGGCTCATGATCACCGGCAACTTCGCCCTCATCGCGGGCATCGAGCCCCGCCAGGTCTCGGACTGGTACCTCGCGATGTTCGTCGATGCGATCGACTGGGTCACGCTGCCGAACGCCCTCGGCATGGTGATGCACGCGGACGGCGGGGTCGTCGGCACCAAGCCGTACGCCGCCAGCGCGAACTACATCGGCAAGATGAGCAATCACTGCAAGGGCTGCCGCTGGAACCGCAAGGCCCGCAGTGGCGACGACGCTTGTCCCTTCAACGTCTTCTACTGGGACTTCCTCATCCGCCATCGCGAACGCCTTCGCGGCAATCGCCGGATGGCGATTCCGCTGAAGAACGTCGATCGACTCGATCCGGCAGAACGCGAGGCGATCACCGCGACGGCGGCCGATCACCGTGTTCGTCTCGGAATCGGGCAGGGCTGAGCGCGATCGGTCGTGATGGAGCCTCGGCGCGGAAGCCCCCGATCCCGGTACAGTCGCCCCCATGGACACCCCGACCTTCCTCAAGGCGTTCCTCGGCCTCTTCGCGATGATGAATCCCATCGGCAACGCCGGGATCTTCATCTCGATGACCGGCGGACTTCCCGCGTCGTTCGTGCTGCGGTCATCGATCAAGGTCACGATCTACGTGATGATCATCCTGGTCGGCGCCGCGTTCGGTGGCACCGCGATCCTCGACGCCTTCGGCATCTCGCTCCCCGCGTTCCAGCTCGCGGGCGGACTCATCGTGCTTGGGATCGGCTTCAAGATGCTCGGGGGTGGCGAGAACGAATCACACCACACCGATGCGGGCAAGAGCACGCTCGACGACGTCTCCGGCAAGGAGCGGGAGGTCGATGGCTCGCTCATGGTGCCGCTGGCGATGCCGATCCTCGCAGGCCCCGGCTCGATCACCACCGTGGTCACCGCCGCCGCCGCGGTGCCGACGATGTCCGGGCGCATCGGCGCCGCCGCCGGCGCCGCCGCGCTCACGATCGTGCTCGGACTCTGCTTCGCGCTCACCAGCGTCCTCGGTCGGTTCATCACCCCGAACGTCCAGCAGATCGTGCTGCGATTCATGGGGCTGATCCTCATCGCGATCGCCGCGGACATGATGCTGACGGGTTTCCAGCAGTCCTTCGGCGAGGGCGCGAAGAACATCGTCCCGGCACTGGTCGACGAGGTCGAGGACGAGCTTCGACGTGATGAGCAGAGGCCGGCGACCCCTGCGAGCACCGATTCGTGAGCAGTCGGCGTGACTTCCTGCGGGGCTCGCTCGGCGGTGCCGCCGGGTTCTCCCTGTTCGTCGACGCCCGGGCATTCGGCATTCCGGATCGGATCCGTGACGCTGGTCCACCGTCGTCGCCTGGATCGCTCGGCCTCGACGGTCGCCGTGAGCGTCTCCCGATCGGGGGCGACTCGTCCGCGCCGCTTGCGGGCGATCCCCACATGCGGGTGGTCGATCACGAGGTCGACCTGCTCGTCGCAGGTGGCGGCATGGCTGGCGTGTGCGCCGCGATCTCCGCCGCCCGCAATGGTGCCCGGACCCTGCTCGTGCAGGACCGATCGCGACTCGGCGGCAACGCATCGAGCGAGATCCGGATGCACATCGTCGGGGCCGACTGCCACGGCAGCCGCCGTGGATGGCGGGAGGGTGGACTCATCGAGGAGATCCGACTCGACGACGCCGCCCGCAACCCCGATCGCGTGTACGAGATGTTCGATCTGCTGCTCTACGACAAGTGCGTCTCGGAGCCGAACCTCGACCTGCTGCTCGACACCGCGGTCGCCCGCGCCGGCGTCGAGGACGGTCGGATCACGGAAGTCCTCGCCCGCTGCGAGAAGACCGAGACGATCCATCGCATCCGACCTCGCTTCGCCGTGGATGCGACCGGCGATTCGCGACTGGCGCTCGAGAGCGGCGCCGCCTTCATGCGTGGCCGCGAAGCGAAGTCGACGTTCGGTGAGTCGCTCGGACTCGATGTCGCCGATCGGAAGAGTCAGGGATCGAGCATTCTCTTCACCGCCCGCGATCACGGCCGCCCCATGCCATACGTCGCACCGACCTGGGCACGGCGCATCGACGAGTCGCACCTCAAGCACCGAGGCATCGGCAGTTGGGAGTACGGCTACTGGTGGATCGAACTCGGCGGCGAGATCGACACCATCGCCGACAACGAGCGGCTTCGGTTCGAGCTGCTCGGCATCGTGCTGGGAGTCTGGGACCACATCAAGAACTCGGGTCGGTTCCCGAAGAGCGAGACGTGGGCACTCGAGACCGTCGGCATGATTCCCGGCAAGCGGGAGAGTCGGCGCATCCTCGGGCATCACGTCCAGACGCAGTCGGACCTCGAAGGCGGATGGAAGCAGCGGGACGACGGCGTCTCGATCGGTGGATGGAACTTCGACGACCATCCGCCGGAAGGCTTCGACGCCCCCGACAAGCGGCCGTTCACGAGCGTGAAGATCCCCGAGGTCTACAACATCGCGTTCGCCGCCTTGTGCAGCCGTGACGTCTCGAACCTGCTGATGGCGGGGCGGAACATCTCGAACTCGCACGTCGCGTTCACCTCGACTCGGGTGATGGCGACCTGCGCCTGCACCGGACAGGCGGTCGGCACCGCGGCGGCCTTCTGCGTGGAGCGGGGGATCGACCTCGAGCGCCTTCGGGCCGATCGGGAGGTGTTCGAGGGCTTCCGTCAGCGGCTGCTCCGCGACGATCAGTCGATTCGCGGAGTGGCGAATGCCGACCCGGACGACCTCGCCCGGATGGCGACCGTCACTGCAAGTGCGGTCCACGAGGACGCGGTCCCCGAGCACGTGGTCAATGGTCTGGTTCGGGACATGCCCGGGGCGTGGTCGAACCGCTGGGGCGCTCCGGTCCGCGAGGACGGCGAGCCACAGTGGATCGCGTTCGAGTGGGATGCCCCTCGTTCGGTCTCTCTGGTCCAGATCACGCACGACACCGGATTCCACCGTGAACTCACGCTGAGCGCGAGCGACTGGGTCACCCGTGGGATGCAGCGGGGGCCGCAGGTCGAGACGCTGCGCGAGTACGACATCGAGCGGCGGCGGCGGGGCGGCGACTGGGAGACGGTCGCCGAGATTCGCGGCAATCATCAGCGTCTCCGCCGTCATCGCATCGACGCCGCCGAGGTCGATGGGATCCGCATCGTCTGTCGTGCGACCAACGGGTCGCCGCAGTTCCGGATCTACGAGGTGCGCTGCTACGCTTGACGCCTCGTCACCGCGAACGGAGTCTCATTGACATGATCCGCGCCGTCGAAGATCACGCCGCCGACACCGCCGACCGCAACGTGCTCGGCGATCCGCTCATCCCGTGCTCGACCGATCCGATGACCGGGTTCTACCGCGACGGCTGCTGCCGCAGCGGCGATGACGACCATGGCGTGCACAGCGTCTGCTGCGTCATGACCGACG
>CAYZSH010000022.1:21409-24663 GCA_964481025.1 uncultured Isosphaeraceae bacterium | reverse complement strand
TCGTTGACGTCCCAGTCCTTCTGCGGGAAGAGCCGGATGCGGGCGCCGTTGGCCCCGCCACGCTTGTCGGTGTTCCGGAAGGTCGAGGCCGACGCCCACGCGGTCAGCACGAGGCGCTTCGCCGAGAGTCCGCAGCCGAGGAGCGCCGCCTTGAGTTCGGCGATGTCGGCGGCGTCGATCAACGCGTGATCGACCGCCGGAACGGGGTCCTGCCAGATGAGTTCCTCGCTCGGCACGTCGTTGCCGAGGTAGCGACCACGCGGCCCCATGTCGCGGTGGGTGAGCTTGAACCAGGCGCGGGCGAACGCATCGGCGAACTCCGCGGGGTTCTCGTGGAAGCGGCGCGAGATCGGCTCGTAGATCGGATCCATGCGGAGCGCGAGATCGGTCGTGAGCATCATCGGGGCGTGCGTCTTCGACGCGTCGTGCGCATCGGGGACGGTGGTCTTCGCGGCGGGATCGGTCGGCGTCCACTGCTTGCAGCCCGCGGGGCTCTCGGTGAGTTCCCAGTCGTAGCCGAAGAGGGTGTCGAAGTAGCTGTTGTCCCACTGGATGGGCGTGGGGGTCCAGGCACCTTCGAGGCCGGAGGTGATGGTGTCGCCACCCTTGCCGGTGCCGAACGAGTTCTTCCAGCCGAGGCCCATCTCCTCGATCGCGGCGCCTTCGGGTTCGCGACCGACGTACACCGAGTCGGGGGCGGCACCGTGTGTCTTGCCGAAGGTGTGGCCGCCGGCGACAAGCGCCACGGTCTCCTCGTCGTTCATCGCCATGCGGGCGAAGGTCTCGCGGATGTCGCGGGCGGCGGCGATCGGGTCGGGATTGCCGTTGGGGCCTTCGGGGTTCACGTAGATGAGACCCATCTGCACGGCGCCGAGCGGGCTCGCGAGCATGCGGTCGCCGGAGTAGCGCTCGTCACCGAGCCACTCGGCCTCCGGGCCCCAGTCGATGTCGGCGTCGGGCTCCCAGATGTCGGCCCGGCCGCCGCCGAAGCCGAAGGGCTTGAGACCCATCGACTCGATGGCGCAGTTGCCGGTCAGGATGAAGAGGTCGGCCCACGAGATCTTGCGGCCGTACTTCTTCTTGACCGGCCAGAGCAGGCGACGCGCCTTGTCGAGGTTCGCGTTGTCGGGCCAGCTGTTGAGCGGGGCGAACCGCTGGTCACCCGAGCCCGCGCCGCCGCGGCCGTCGTGGATGCGGTAGGTGCCCGCGGCGTGCCAGGCCATGCGGATGAAGAACGGACCGTAGTGGCCGTAGTCGGCGGGCCACCACTCCTGCGAGTCGGTCATCAGCGCGATGACGTCCTTCTTGACCGCGTCGAGATCGAGCGACTTGAACTCGGTGGCGTAGTCGAAGTCGGCGCCCATCGGGTCGGACTTCTCGGAGTGCTGATGCAGGATCGAGAGGTCGAGCTGGTTCGGCCACCAGTCGCGGTTGGTGCGTCGACCCTGCACGGCGCCGGGCGTCGCGGAGAGGAACGGGCAGTTCGAGGTGGTCTGGGTCATGGTGGTCCTTCGGGAAGGGTCAGCGTGAACGTGGAGTGGACCCGGAATGCGGATCGCGACAGGTGGGGCAGTGCCCCCAATAGATCACTTCGGCCTCGTCGATCGTGAAGCCCGCGGCGTCGGCGGGCTCGAGGCACGGGGCATGTCCGACGGCGCAGTCGACGTCGATCATGCGGCTGCAGGTGCGGCAGATGAGGTGGTGGTGGTTGTCGCCGACGCGGTCTTCGTAGCGGGCGGGCGAGCGAGCAGGCTGGATCCGTCGCAGGAGTCCGGTGTCGACGAGGGCGGCAAGTCCGTCGAAGACCGCCTGATGCGAGATCGACCCTAGGGCGGCCCGGACGCGGGTCTCGACCTGTTCGGCGGTGGCGTGCGGGCACGCGGCGACCGCTTCGAGGATCGCCACCCGCTGGGCGGTGACCTGCAGGCCGTTGGCCCGGAGGCGGGCGGTCGGGTCAAGGGATGGACGGGAGTGGTCCGGCACGGACGCGGAGTTGTACGGCAGATTCTGGACTGGGTCAAGAATCGAGTGGTGGGTTGATCGAAGAGAGGACACGCACCGGCCCGAGTTGGGGACACGCACCGACCCGGAGTCGGGGTCAGGCACCAACCTGGAGTTGAGGACAGGCACCGACCTGGAGTTGGAGACACGCACAGACCTGTCTGATTGGTGCCTGTCCTCGATTCCGCTCGATTCCGGCCTCGTCCTCCGGTCCAGGCGGCAACTGGCGGTTTGAGGCGAGTTGCCGCGGTAAGCCTCCCCTCGCGGTACCTTTCGGCCAACAGGCTCCTGCCGGGGGATCGCACGGCCGGGCTTGCGAAGCGAACGCGGGGCGACCGATCCCGCGCCTCCAATCACCCGGTTCCGGAGTCAGTCACCCATGGGTCTCATCAGCGAGTTCCGCGAGTTCGCCGTCAAGGGCAACGTCGTCGACATGGCCGTCGGCATCATCATCGGCGGCGCCTTCGGCGGCATCGTGCAGTCGTTCATCAAGGACGTCGTCATGCCCGTGATCGGGATGGCAGGCAACGTCGACTTCACCAACGCCTACATCCCGCTCGCCGCCTCAGTCACCGAGGCCCGCGACGCCGACCCCACGCTCACGCTCGATGCCGCCCGCGCGATCGGCCCCGTGCTCGCCTACGGCAACTTCGTCACCATCCTCCTCAACTTCATCATCCTCGCCTTCGCGATCTTCCTCTTCATCAAGGCGATGAACACCGCGAAGCGTCGCTTCGAGAAGCAGCAGGAAGAGGCCGCCGCCGCGCCCGCCGCTCCGCCCGAGGATGTCCTGCTCCTTCGCGAGATCCGCGACGCCCTGTCCAAGGGCTGAGCCCCCTGGCTGACGCATGCGTCGGAACCTCGGGCCACGAACTCCCGCAGCGATGCCGAGCGGCATCGCTGCGGGAGTCGTTGTTTCTCGCATCCCGCTCAGTCCCGCATCAGTTCAGCCGCGTCGGGAGGGCATCGACCGATCAGCCGAACCGGTCGACGAACGGACTCACGGACGATTCTCAGACGCCCGTCGTCGAAGTCCGTCCCGCACCTGCCTCCCGACCGCCTCGCCAAGCCCACGTCGGGAGTGGCAGGTCGGTGCGTGTCCTCAACTCGGCCTCAACTCGGCCCCTCGCCAAGCCCACGTCGGGCGTGGCAGGTCGGTGCGTGTCCTCAACTCCTCTCAACTCCTCAACTCTCAACTCTCAACTCCTCAACTCGGCCCTCACCTCGGCCCAACCCGACCTCTTGGGGGCTCG
>CAYZSH010000022.1:0-21309 GCA_964481025.1 uncultured Isosphaeraceae bacterium | reverse complement strand
CTCAACTCCTCAACTCGGCCCTCACCTCGGCCCAACCCGACCTCTTGGGGGCTCGGCCGCTGATCCGGCGCGGTCTGGATGGGCGGTAATCGGCGGAACAACCCGTCGGTACTTGTCCCCGACGGCCGATTCGCAGGAAATGCGGTCCTGACCGGGCTCGGCCATTCGGGGCGCGTACGCTGCGACGGGCGTCTCGGTGGCCCGTCACCCATCACATCAGTCGAGATGAGAGTTCCGGAACGTTCGCATGCTCGTCAGAACCGTGTTCATGATCTCCGCCATCACGGCCGGCAGCGTCGCCGGGCACGCCGGCTCCGTTCCGCCCATCCCGCCCTCGGCCGCTGCCGAGTCCAGCCCGCTTGCCCCTTCATCGCCACGCAACGCTCGCGAACTCGGCATCGGGTCGTACGTGCCCGAGGCACGGGCCAGGGGCCTTGAAGGAGCTGAACTTGGATGGCGGGCCGGCCGCGGCGAGGAACTGACCGTGATCGCCCTGACGAGCGCGACCTGCCCGCTCTGCAAGAAGTTCGGGCCGACGCTCGCGAGGATCGAAGCGGCATACCGCGATAGAGGGGTCCGTTTCGTCTTCGTCAATGTCAGCGGTTCCGATACCGCCGACGAGATGCGGGCGCAGAAGTCCGAGATGGGCTGGGAGGGGTTGTATCTCGACGATGGCGGCGGACAGTCGGAGCTTGCGATCGCTTCGGCGATCCGCGCAAAGACGACCACCGAGGTCTTCGTCGTCGATGGGGGCAACACGCTCGTCTATCGCGGTGCGGTGAACGACCAGTACGGCATCGACCACACCCGGGAGGCGCCTCGCACGCGGTATCTCGAAGGTGCGCTCGATGCGTTGCTCGCGGGCAGATCGCCGGAGATCGCCGCGACGAATTCCCCCGGGTGTGCGATCGAGTACCGGAGGCCTGCGCCCACCTCGACGAAGGACCCGTCGAATGCCGTTCCGGTGATCACATACGCCCGCGACATCTCACGGATCATCGACGCGAACTGCGTCGAGTGCCACCGGGAAGGCGGGGTCGGTCCGTTCCGGCTCGATTCGTACGAAGCGGTGGCCCGGCGAGCGACGATGATCCGAGCGGTCACTGAGGAAGGCACGATGCCGCCGTGGTTCGCGGCGCCGATGCATGGCGACGACGGCAGAGAACTCGCGAGTCCGTGGTCCAATGATCGCTCGATGAGCGACGCCGATAAGAAGGCGATCGCCGCCTGGATCGCGGCCGGCAAGCCGGAAGGCGACGCGAAGGACCTTCCGCTCCCACGCACGTTCGCGAGCGGTGAGTGGACGATCGGCACGCCCGACGCGGTCTTCGAGCTTCCCCGGCCGATCGCGATCAAGGCCGAAGGCTTCATGCCGTACCAACATGTACTGGTGCCCACGAACCTCACCGAGGACAAGTGGATCAAGGCAGTGCAGATCGTTCCGAGCGATTCGTCGGTCGTGCATCACGTGCTGGTGTTCGCCCTCGACGAGGAGGCTGCGAACGACCCGGATATCCGGCGACGGATCGGTCGTGACGAATCGAGCGGCTACTGGGCGGCCTACGTCCCCGGAAACGACGCCATCACCTTCCCGGACGGCATGGCGAAGTGGCTTCCAGCGAACTCGTCGCTTCTCTTCCAGATCCACTACACCCCGAACGGCAGGGCGACGCAGGACCAGATGACGCTCGGCGTCGTCTTCGCGGACGAGGCGCCGAGGCACCTCGTGCGGACCGCGGCGGTCGCGGACACGCGGTTGAACATTCCGCCCGGGGCAAGAGATCATGAGGAGAGCAGCCTCATTCGCGTTCCCGCCGACGCGCGGATCCTCGCCTTCATGCCGCACATGCATGTGCGTGGAAAGGCGTACCGATACGACCTGGAGTTGCCGGGCGGCTCGAAGCGCACCGTTCTGGACATCCCAAGGTACGACTTCAACTGGCAAATCCGGTATGAGTTGCGCGAGCCACTCGAGACACCGCAGGGGTCGACCCTGTACGGCACTGCGTGGTACGACAACAGTGCCGACAACCCTGCCAACCCCGACCCGACGAAGACCGTCCGCTGGGGTCCGCAGACCGTCGACGAGATGATGCTCGGCTACATCGAGTACTACCTCGTCGACGAGGATCCGACGAATCCGATGGACATCGGCGGCCGCGGCGGAAGACGAGGACGAACCGCTCCGCCGGGAGTGCCGGCGAACCGTGCGGCGCGGACCCCGTCCTTCGAGGCGCTGCAGCGGCAGTTCGATCGGAACGGCGACGGTCGCATCGAGAAAGCGGAAGTCGCCCGCCCGCTCCATCGTCGCTTCGACGAACTCGACGTGAACGGCGACGGGGTGCTGACGACGCAGGACTTCGATCGCTGAGGAACCGCGCAGGCGTCTCGGTGGGGCGGGGCGGGGGCCAGTCGGTGCGTGTCCCCGATCGCCCCATTCTCAGACGCCCGTCGTCGCAGCCCGTCCCGAACCTGCCGCGCGACCGCGTCGCCAAGTCCTGCGGAGCCTTCCGCGGTGAAGTGGACGTTCATCGGCCGCTGCCAGACGTCGAGCCGCTTGGCGGCGACGCCGTTCAGGTCGTCGATGGCGATCCCGAAGTCGCGCATGATCTCCCTCGCCACCGCGTTGTAGCGATCGACGTCCGCGGGGTCGCGGTGCGGTTGAACGCCGCCCTCGGGGACGGGCGTGGTGGTCGCGAAGATCGGGGTCGCGCCGCTCTTGACGATCGCCTCCACGATCGTCCGGAGTTGACGCTCGTACTGCTCGAGCGACGCCTGATTCGCGTCGTTCGGATCATCCGAGTTCCGCCCGTCGGGACCGACCCGCTTCAGGTCGTGCAGGCCGAAGTTGAAGTGCACGACGTCGAAGTCGCCGCCATCGAGGGCGAGCCAGTCGGTGATCTTCGCGACGCCCTTGGTGGTCCCCTCGCAGTTGCCCTTCGGACGGATCACGGTCGCCTCATCGTCGAGGCTTCGGACCACGGTGTCGTGGTAGCCCATGGAGATCGAGTCGCCGAGCAGCAGCACCCGCGGGAGCGGCGGGCCGGCGGCGCGGGCGTCGCGGAACGCATCGTCGGTCTTCAGACGCATCGCCTCGAGCAATGCCGCTGCTTCGGAAACGCCGCCAAGGTTCCGGCGCTGATCCGGATCCTCGCAGAGGTCGTACAAACACTCGCCGTCGTCCGCGACGTCGAGATACCGCGCGTACATCGCGTTCGTGTCGCGGTATCCAATCCATCTCGGAATCCGCGGGTTCTTCATCCCATGCCCGCAGTGGAAGCCGGTGCGACCGGTCGGCGTGCCATCGAGCGGCAGCGGGCGACCGGCTCCGGCGGCGTCGGGTGCGTCGAGGCCCGCCAGACCAAGCACCGTCGGGGCGACGTCGATGTTGAGCACCAGGTCGTCCTCGACGACGCCGCGTCGTGATTCCGGCGCCCGCGGATCGAAGACGATCATCGGGATTCGCAGTGACTCCTCGAAGTGCGACCACTTCCCCGCGAGCCCGCGTTCACCCATGTAGTAGCCGTTGTCGCCGAGGAAGACGATGACCGTGTCGTCGGCGTGGCCGGAGGCTTCGAGCGCCTCCAGCATCCGCCCGACGTTGCGGTCGAGCCCCGCGAGCATTCGGAAGTAGTTCCGCAGATTCCGGTCGTACTTCTCGGCCGTGTCCCAACGCCAGTGCCAGCGATCTCGGTTCATCGAGTCGCGAATGAAGGGCGGCAGTTCCTCGAACGTCTCGCCGCCGTCGAGCCGCGGCCTCGGCATCGGCACGCCGTCGAAGAGATCCGCCTCGGCATCCGGCGGCGGGTAGTGGTCCGCGAGATCGCCGTCCTCGGCGTGCCCGGCGTTGAAGCTGATCGAGAGGCAGAACGGCTGGTCGGCGGGAGTCGACTCGATGAACGACACGGCGGCGTCGCCGATCAGGTCGCTGACGTGCCGCGTCGTGCCGTCGGGGAGCGTCTTCCGATACGGCGTCCGGGTCAGCGGCATGAACTCGTCGAACATCGCGTCGATCGTCGGCCGGCCGCCCGCGACCGAGATGCCGAACTTGCCGACGAAGCCGGTGCGGTAGCCGGCGTCGCGCAGCCGGGCCGGGTACGACGCGAGTGCGAGGCCCCGATCCAGCGGCGGGCGGCCGAAGGTGAAGTGGTGCGCCGCTTCCGGCAGACCGGTCAGGATCGACGCCCGGCTCGCGGCGCAGATGCTTGTGGTGACGAAGGCGTTCTCGAAGCGGATGCCGTCGGCGGCGAGCGCGTCGAGATTCGGCGTCGATGCGATTGGATGTCCGGCGGCTCCCAGCACGTCGGCGCGATGATCATCCGAGACGATCACCACGACGTTCGGCCGGGTCTCGGCTGCGAACCCGCCCGATGACGCGAGTCCGAGCGAGAGGATGACTCCGAGCAGTCGGCGCATGACGAACCTCCGATGCCGGAGCGTATCGGCTTCATGACGGCGACCGGTTCCCGATGAAACGCCCCGGCCTCTCTGCGAGGCCGGGGCGAGCGGGGAACTCTGGTCAACTTGTCGGGCGATCAGTCCCGGTCAGCGTCGGCGGCGACGCATGCCCGCGATCGCCGAGAGCGCGGCGATCGCGGCGGGGCCGGGGACGACCGGAGTGCTCGGAGCCGCATCGAAGACGACGTTGTCGAAGCGGTTGTTGCCGTTCGTGCTGGTGGCGCCCGTCATGGTGACTCGCAGGAACGCGGTGGCGGCGCCGTCGAGACCGGTGATCGTCGCAAGCGACTTCGTGACCCAGCTGCTCGTCATCTGGCTGGCGATCGTCTCGGCGGCGGTGAAGTTGACGCCGTCGGTGCTGTACTCCCAGGCCTGCGAGGAGAATCCGGTGCTCGTGCCGCGGGTCGCGTAACTGATGTCGAGGTCGCTGTAGTTCGACATGTCGATCGCGAAGACGAACGAGAACCCGTTCGCAGCGCTGCCGACCGGAGAGAAGGCGTTGCCCGAGGCGTCGCCGAAGAGGGCGTTGGTGGTCGTGCCGCCGAACGCATTGGTGGATCCGGTCACGGTGCTCCAGTCGCTCGACCCGTTCGAGCCGTCGAGGAGGATCGTGCCGGAACCGAAGTCGCTGGCGATCGTGGCCGGGGCCGAGCCGGAGAGGCTGTTGAAGTTCCAGTACGCGATGACGTCACCTGACGCCAGCGACGTCAGGCCAAGCACGATCGCGCCGGAAGCAATGGCGGGACGCATGGGTGGACTCCTTGGAGGGTTGGGGAACGGGGAACGGGGAACGGGTCCACGGGAATGGACGCCAGGAAGAAGATAACGCTCGATCGCTCGAATTCCATCCCCAAAGATCAACGCTCACGCAGCCTTCAACAAGACTGAACAGTGACGGATTCTCCGCCACTGCCCGCCACTCCCTGGCGGAAGGATCGCAAGTCCTTGTCAGTAAGGGATTCCGATCCGTCGGTAGACGAAGTGCAGCAGCCAGGCCGGTCCGACCAGCAGGAACTGGATGTCCTCGAGGAACGAGGGCTTCTCTCCTTCGATCTTGTGGCCGACGAACTGCCCGATCCACGCGAGGACGAAGATCACGAGGGCGGTGGACCAGAGCGGCGTCGGGCCGGATCGCTCCCAGAACACGATCGCCGCGATCGCGAGTCCGGTCACGGCCGCCATCCCGAGCGCGATCATGATCGAGAGCCGCAGGTAGAACACGATCGCGACCGCAAGCAGGATGAACGACCAGTTGAACCACGGTGCGACGTCGGCGATCGGTCCGGTCGGGATCGACCAGAGCAGGGCCAGCAGCGTCAACGTGATCAGAGGCACGCAGATCCAGTGGATCGCCTTGTTGATCCCGTTCTGATGGCTGTGTCCGTAGGCGGTGAACCAGTCGTCGGCGGTGCGGGGCATGGCGCGTCCTCCGACGAGGAGCCTACCGCTCGCGGGGTTCGGAGGTCTCAGTCCTGATAGACCCGGTACCACCCGCCGCCGAGGTCCTGCTCCCAGTTCGTGTTGATCCAGATCCAGCGGGGGTTCGGGAGTCGGACGGGATCCACGTAGACGAGGAACTCGCCGCCGCCACCGTCGCCGTTGATCTGGAAGCCGACCTTCCCGTCCCACACCTGAATGCGTCGGAAGTGCAGCATCCCGATCCGAGCGCCCGTCGTCGGGACCGGCGATGTGCCGTCGAGGATCGCGGTCGCCTCGGCGGTCAACGCGGCGCGGTGCATGGCGTGCGAGAGCCGGTACGGCCAGTCGGTCACGATCGTGGTGACGAGCAGCAGAACGCTCCCGCATCCGATCGCCCGGGTGCGGGGGCGGACCGGCACCATCGGAAGCACCATCAGCACCAGAACCACGATCAACAGCGGCGACAACGCGATACCCGCGAGGAACGCCAGCAGACGATCCATGCCGACGAACGACCAGACGACGCAGCCCGCCGCCAACGCCGCCGTGGTCCACGCGACGGCCGAGGCGAGACGACCGCGCCGCCGACGCGCGATGGCGCGCGACGCGGTCGTCTCGAACGTGCGCGGATCAGCAGCGTCGAACCTCGCACCGCACTCGGGGCAGGCCGCGGTTCCGGTCTCCGCGAGCGGATGGCTGCACGCGAGACAGAATCGCTGGACCTCGGCCGCGTTCAACCGACGCCGTCCAACGACACGCTGCCCGCGACGCGATCGTCGCCCGACTGGATCTCGATCCAGAGGGCGACGCCGTCCGGCAACACGGCGGGCACGGCGACATGCGTGTGCCAGTGATCGCCTTCGAGGTCAGCGCGGGCCTTGATCGATCCCTTCGCATCCTCGGTGCCGACCCAGAAGCGGACCGCGTCGATCGAATCGGTGCCTTCGATCCAGAGGTCGACCGGCAGCTCTCCGCCGGCAGCGACCTCGCCGTCACGGCTCGCTCGGATGGTGAAGGAACCGATCGTTCCATCGCCGAGTTGGACGGTCTCTCCGTGTCCGTGGTCGTCCATCGTGGGGCCGTGGGCCTCGTCCCCGTGATCGTGGTCATGATCGTGGTCGCCGTCGTGGTCGTGGTCATGATCATGGTCATGGTCGTGGTCATGGCCCACGGTGTTCTCCGCAGGCTTCGCATCGCACCCGGATCCGAGGATGACGAACGCGGACATGGCGAGGCAGGCGAGGAAGACGGTCAGGGATCGCATGGGGCATCTCCGGTGGATGGCGTGGAAGGGGTGAATGGTACGGGTGTGGATGACGGTGTTCGCGGCACGCCGAAGACGACGGCGCAGCCGACCGGGACCACGAACAGGTTGAGCAGGGTGGAGGACACGAGGCCGCCGAGGACGACGACCGCCAGTGGCGAGAGGATCTCGCTGCCCGGCTCGCCCGAGGCGAGGGCGAGTGGAACCAGTCCGAGGGCGGCGGTCAGTGCCGTCATCAGGATCGGAGAAAGACGTTCGAGGGAGCCCTGCACGATCGCATCGTGCCAGGATCGGTCCTCGTGGCGACGCAGATGGTCGTAGTGATTGACCAGCAGCAGCCCGTTGCGGACCGCGATGCCGAACAGGGTCACGAAACCGACGAGGCTCGCGATGGAGACGACGGGAGCCACGTACGGCCCCCCGATGCCAAGCACCGCGAGCGTGTTCCAGAGGAGCGAGGGCGACTCCGCGAGATAGATCGCGGCGACGCCGCCCACCAGCGCCAGGGGAAGATTCAGCATCACGAGCAGGGCGGTGCGGCCGCTGCCCGTCGAGATCTGCAGCAGCAGGAACATGATCACGACCACGACCGAGCCCATGAGTCCGATGGTTCGTGCGGCGGACTGGCGTGCCTCGAACTGGCCGCCGTACCGAACCGTGCATCCGGCTTCCGCCACGATCGGATCGACGACCGCGCGGACCTCCTCGACCAGATCGCCGAGGTTGTATCCGTCGGCGACGTTGGTGGAGACCACCGCCTTGCGTCTGGCGTTCTCGCGGGTCACGAGATTGCTCGTGCGCTCGACTCCGATATCCGCCACGTCTCGAAGACGGATCGGGTCGCCGGACTCCGTCCGCAGGATCAGGTCCTCGATCTGTTCGATGCGTTCGCGCTGATCGTCGGCGAGACGGACGACGATGTCGAGGCTTCGGATGCCCTCGTTCACCCGGGCCACGGTCTCGCCGTGCAGGGCTTGTCTGACCTGCTCGGCCGCGTCGGCGGGACGCAGTCCGGCCGCGGCGAGATCCTGAGCGCGATAGCGGATCGGAAGACTCGTCACGAGGACCTCGCGGTTCGCCGCCACATCGCGGGTTCCGGGGACCGACTTCAGAGCGGTCTCGATCGATCCGGCCACCCGTCTCAGCGTCGACAGATCGTCACCGAAGACGTCGATCGCGATCGCGGCCGGCGTGCCCGAGAGCAGGTGCGAGAGTCGGTGCTCGATCGGCTGGCCGACCATGGTCGTGATGCCGGGAATCGCCCCGAGCACGTCGTCGATTCCCGCTCGAACGTGCTCATGATCTCCGTCCGGCTCCACGACGACCTCGATCTCCGAGGAACTCACCGGCTCGGCATGTTCGTCGCGTTCGGCTCGACCGGTGCGACGGGTGACGCTCGACACACCGTCGATCTCCGCAAGACGCATCTCGACGCCCCGGGCCAGCCGATCGCTTTCGACGAGCGACGTCCCAGGAGGGGCCATGAGGAAGACTGTGTAGGTGCCTTCCCGGAACGTCGGGAGGAACGAGCTGCCGAAGGTCGCGGCCAGCGCCAGCGAGGCTGTCGCAAGGGCGCCGGCCCCTCCGAGGATCCCGACGCGATGTCGAAGCGCCCGCTCGAGAAGCGGTTGGTAGCGCGTCTTCAGCCATCGGACGAGTGGGCCCTCCCGATGCGGGTCATGGCCGCCGTGGCGGGCATCGGCGAACCGGCCTGCGAACAGGATCCGGCAGAGCGCCGGAGTCACGGTGAGGGCGATCACCAGCGATGCCAGGATCGACGTGATGTAGGCGATGCCCAGCGGACGGAAGAACCGGCCTTCGAGACCGTCGAGGAACAGCAGCGGAACGAAGACCAGGCAGATCAGGATCGTCGCGAAGACCACCGAGGACCGGATCTCGTTGCTCGCCTCCTCGATGACGATCATGAACGAACGTCGTTCGCTCGCGGGGCGAGTCGCATTCTCCCGAAGGCGTCGGAGCACGTTCTCGACGTCGATGATCGCGTCGTCGACGAGTTCGCCGATCGCGACCGCCAGTCCGCCGAGCGTCATGACGTTGATCGACAATCCCCACGCCCAGAGCACGAGCAGCGCGACCGCCAGCGACAGGGGCAGGGCGGTGAGCGTCACCACGGTCGCTCGGACGTCGACCAGGAAGAGCACCAGGATCACCGCGACGATGATCGACGCCTCGACCAGGACCCGCACCACGTTGTCCACCGATCGCTCGATGAATCGTGCCGCTCGGAAGGGATCACGATTGAGGACGAGTCCGGCCGGGAGTCTGGCTTCGATCGCATCGAGCGTCCGGTCGAGTCGGTCGGTGAGTTCCAGCGTGTTGGTGCCCGGCGACTTCTGCACGCTGACCACCACCGCCGGAAGTCCGCGATCGCCGGCGGCGCCGCGACTCGGCGCGGCGGCGAGTCGGACGGTGGCGACGTCGCCGATCGTGATCGGGGTGCCGCCGTCCTGTCGCACCAGCGTCCGTTCGATGTCCGAGACGTCGCCGACTCTCGCCATCTGCCGGATCGGAAGCTCCCGATGCTCGACGTCGGCGAGATACCCGGCACTCGCGGTGCTGTGCGCGCCGCGGGCCGCTTCGACGACGTCGCCGATCGAGAGGCCGAGGGCGGCGAGTCGATCCTGATCGCAGTCGATCCGGTACTCGGGCAGCTCGCCGCCGATCGCGACGACCTGAGCCACGCCGGGCACCGCGAGGAGCGCGTTGCGAAGATCGAACTCCGCGAAGGCCCGGGTCTCGAGCGGCGTGATCGAACCATCCGGCGACGACAGCGAGAGCAGCATGACTTCGCCGGTGATGCTCGTGGTCGGCGCGATCTCGGCGTGCACGTCGGCCGGGAGACGATCGCGGACGGTGTCGAGCCGTTCCGAGACGAGCTGGCGGGCGCGATGAAGATCCGTCGACCAGTCGAACTCGACCCAGACGATCGACAGACTCGTGGCGCTTGCGGAGCGCACCCGGCGAGTTCCCGGCAGTCCGTTGACCGCCGATTCGATCGGGAAGGTCACGAACGACTCGACCTCGTCGGCGGCGAGGCCGCCGGCTTCGGTCATGACCACCACGGTCGGCGCGTTGAGCTCGGGGAAGACGTCGACCGGCATCTCGCGGAGCTTGAGCCCCGCGAACAACAGGAGCAGGCCCGCCACGACCACGACCAGCGAGGCGTTCCGGATCGAGAATCCGATGAGCCGCGCAAGCATCAGTGATCCTCCGCATGGAACGTGCCGTCCGCGTGGAAGTGACCGCCGGTCGGCTGCGAACCGCTGGTCGCGAGCATGAGCTGGTAGTGACCGGCCACGACGATCTCGTCACCTTCCGCGACGCCGCTCAGCAGCTCGACCCAGCGACCGTCGTCGCGTCCGAGGTCGGCTTCGAGTCGGATGACCTGATCGGGGTCGGCAGGGTCGCGTCGGAACAGGATCGGCACGCCGCCGTCGTCGAGCACGGCACGGCGGGGCACCGCGAGTTCCGAGCGGCCGCCGTCCAGCATGATGTCGAGCGACACCGCCACTCCGGGACGGGACCATTCGGCAAGGGAAGCGGGGGTCGCGAGAATCTCGATGGTGCGTCCGTCGTCCTCGGCCCGCGGCGCCAGGCGGATCGTCGCGGGCATCGATGCCAGTCGGGAGTCCGCGTCGGCGCTCGGCGCGGCGATCCTTGCCTCCAGCCCGTCGCGCAGGCGATCTAGATCGGATTGCAGCGCATGGGCACGCACTCGAAGGCGGTCCGGCTGGATGACGTCGAGGATGGCGTCGCCTTCCTCCACGTGGGCCCCCGGAGTCACGTGCCACCGTTCGACCACGCCGGGCTCGATGGCGCAGACCACCAGCGCGTCGCCGTCGGTGTCCTGCTCACACGCCCCTCCGCGGAGGACGTCGCGCCTCGCTTCCAGAGATTGCAGCTCGGCCTGCAGCACCTGTTCGCCGGCGACGAGTTCGGCCTCCTTCTCGAGCACCTCCGCCAGTTCCGCCTGCGTGGCATTCAGCGTGGCACGCGCCTGGGTGACCGCATTGGCGTTGGCGCCGCCCGCCTCCCGCAACGTCTCGAGCTGGTCCAGTCGCGACTTCCAGATCTCGACCTTCTCGGCGAGACTTCGCTCGTGCACCTGATGCGCCTCACGGACCGGGTCCATCGAGGCGAGTCGGGCCCGGGTGGTGGCGATCCGTTCCTGAAGGTCGAGCCATCCGCTACCGGAGATCCGGTAGAGCGGTGTCCCCGGCTCGACGGTCTGGAACTCGTCGACCAGGATCTCGACCCGCCCGTCGACCGGGGCCCGATGATCGCGGCGTGCCGAGGGGAGAAGCTCGAAACGGCCTGGAACCCGGAGCACCTGCTCGACGACCCGGGTCTCGACTCCTGCGAACTCGATCCCGAGATTGCGACGCACTGCCGCGGGAATCGGGACCCGGTTGGTCACGACCGGCGACTCGGTTCCGGTCGTCGCGTCGCCTTCGGCGTCGCCGCAACCGGACAGGACGGCGGCGAGCAGGACGCCGCTCAGAAGAAGGCCGTGACGAATGATCGTGAAGGGAGTCATGCGGGTTCTTCCAGCGAGGAGGCGGCGTGGTCGTCTTCAGTGGCGGGCGATCCGACGATCGAGAGGATCCGATTCGCGGCGAGCCCCGCATCGCGTCGGCCGCGGACAAGGCCGACGACGGCATCGCGTCGTCGAACGAGTCCGTCAAGCAGCACGAGGGTGTCGAACTGCCCGAGATCGGCGAGCGTGCGCAACTCCCGGAACTGCGTGTCGACCAGAGGAATCAGCTCGTCCTCCACGAGTCGAAGGCGGCGGATGGCGAGATCGAAGGCGGTGCGAGCCGCGGCGAGATCCGCGGCCGTCCGTTCCAACCGGCGCTCGACGTCGACGGCGGCGGCGGTTCTCGCTGCCAGGGCCGTCTCGACCGCCTGTCGATTGCCGTTGAAGATCGGAATCGGGATCGAGGCGCCGAGTCCGACCTGACGGTAGCCGTCTCGCGAGCCGTACCCGGGCGCGAGCCCGACATCTGGAAACTGACCGCGAATCGCCTGTTCGTAGGTCGATTCCGCCACGTCGTAACCGGCCAGTGCGATCCGGACGTCAGGGGTGTGGTGGAGGTCGACCTCCGCCGGGGGCGCAACGGTGCTCGCCTCGAGCGGGGTCAGGGCGACGTTCGCCGAGGGAGGCAGCCCGATCAGCCGAAGCACCTCGAGTCGGGCCGTCTCGCAGTCGGCGTCGAGCTGGGTCAGCGTCACGCGGGCGTCGAGGCGTGCGAGTCGGAAGATCCGCGCCTCGACCCGCGCGAGGTCGCCGGTGCCCTCCAGCGCATCGACGAGACGGAGAAGATCGTCGATCGCGGCGACGAGCGCGCCGGTCGTGGCACGTTCGGCCTCGAAGGCCGACCATCGGTACCACGCATCACGCAGGCGAAGTCGGGTCCGCCACTCGAGTGCCTCCAACTCGACCAGCATGCGGGCGTGGTCGCGACCCAGCCTGGTCTTCTCGACCTCCAGACGACCGGACACCGGAAGCGTGAACCCGATCGAACCGAGCAGCTCGACAGGGTTGGAGACGCTCGCGAGCAGTCGGGTGAGATCGAGGCCCAGGACGGGATCGGGCCAGCGACCCGCCCAGTCGGCGGCGGCTTCGGCGACGCCCGCGTCGGCACGGCCCGATCGCAGATCGGCGTTCAGAAGCAGGCAGGCTTGCTCGGCGACCGCCAGGTCGAGGGCGACCTCGGTGGCGTCGTCCGACGATCCCTCGGGCTCGAGACGTCGCTCGAGGAAGGACCTCTCCAGTCGATCGAGATCGATCGGGGCGGGTTCGTAGGTGCGACAGCCTGCGATGAGGAAGGCGCCGGCCGATCCGATGCGGATGATGGTTCGTGCGACGCCGGGATGGCGTCGTTGGCATGGTGGCGACATGATCGGGGGCTCCGCGATCGTGACACGATCGAGGTTCCGAGTCGAATGCGACTGCTGGTTGTCGGTGGGGGCGGCGCCGACCCGTCCGGGGCGGCGCATGACGGCGCATGACCGGCGCAGGAAGCCGGGCTAGACCTGCAGGCTCGTCACGGCTCGGGCCAGAACCTCGGCGGTTCGAAGCCATGCGTCCGCCGTCAGAAGTCGCGCAGCGTTCAACGCGGGCGAGCCCGTGCACGCGACCGTGATCCGGCAAGGTGTGGTCGGAAGCATGACCAGCGGCATCGTGACGACGCCGGTCGAGATCGGATCAACCCGCTCGGGCAGCGGAAGATGCAGGTGGCATCCGCAGTCGGGATCCCGGCTTGGGGCTTGGTGGCTTGGTGCTTCGTGGGATGAGGCTTCGGACGGCCGTGCCTCCGACTCGCAAGCGTGACCACCGCAGCAGGGGCTTGCATCGGGCGTGTGGTGGTGCGAAGCCGCCGTGCTCGACCCACAGGTCGCGGCGCGATGCACGCAGTCCTCCAACGGGATGCACATCGTTCGACCCGCACCGATCGACGCCATCGCCTGCACGAGCAGGAGAACGCAGGCGAGGAGTCGGTGGGGCGTCGAGGCCATGGAACTGATCATATCGACCGCTCCGTCTCTCAGGCTGAGCGATCTTCGATCCTGGGTCGTCGGTTTCCGGACCGTGGCTCCCAGCCCTCGGCCAGTCGCCAGCAGCGGTGGATCTTCCGGTTGCGGAAGTCCTCGGGCACCGAGCGGTGGCTGATCTCGTGACCGCCGAAGCCGCGGGGGATCGCCCCCTCGGCCATCTCGAAACTGCGGGAGTTGGTCGAGAAGAAGACCTCTCCGCCCGGAGCGACGAAGCGAGCGATCCAGCGGAGCAGATCCGGATGATCGCGGTCCACCGAGAACGATCCCGCCTTCATCCGCTTCGAGTTCGAGAAGGTCGGCGGATCGCAGATGACGACGTCGTAGCGTTCGTCCGGAGATGACGGGCCCGCCTCCAGCCACTGCAGGCAGTCGGCGTGGACCACGCGATGATTCGCATCGAGCGTGTGACCGTTCAGGGCGAGGTTTCGCTCGTACCAGTCGAGATACGTCCGCGACATGTCCACGGTCGTGGTGGCCGACGCGCCGCCCGCGCGGGCGTGCACGCTGAACGCCCCGGTGTACGCGAAGAGATTGAGCACCCGCTTGCCTTCCGCGCGATCGCCGACCCGCTTCCGCGTCGGGCGGTGGTCGAGAAACAGCCCGACGTCGAGGTAGTCCGAGAGATTGACCTCGAAACGCAGTCCGTGCTCGGTGACGACCTTGGTCGCCCCACGCGAGTCCACGCGTTCGTACTGCTCGCGTTCGCCCTCGCCGGAGGTCTGTCGTCCTCGATGCTTCACGTGCAGGCGGTCGCGGGGAATGTCGAGCCCGGCAAGGATCTCCGCCTCGGCGTCGCGGCGGTGCGCGACCTCCTGTTCCAGCGTCTCGTCCCGCTTGCGATGGAAGAGCCACGCGACCGCATCGCCTTCGCGTGACGGGTCGGCGGCGCCTTCATCGGCGTACCAATCAACGATCGCCGGGTACTCGGGCACGTCGCGTTCGTAGAGACGGAAGCAGGTGATGCCTTGCTTTCGTCCCCACTTGGCGAGGTGTCGCATCCGATTGGCGAGTCGTTCTCCGAGCATCGCGGCACGGTAGCGGAGCGAACGCTCCGGGATCACGTCGTCTTGAAATCAGGAGTCGACGATTTTTCTCCACGATGCCGGAGGAGGGCCTGCGGGGAGATACGCTCCGCAGTCCGGACCCCACCGCGCCAGTGTCGCGACCCCGATCGCCCCCTCCTTTTCATGCTGAGATCACCGAGACCCATGGCCTTCGTTCATCCACCACGCCGTCGGAGCATCGGGGTGGTCGGTCTGTCCCTTGCCTGCTGCATCGTGGCTGCCGGTGCAGGCCCCCAGTCATCGGACGACGAACCCGAAGCCGGCCCGAGCGCCGGGGCCGCCGCCGAGGCGGTCGATCCGACGAATCCCGCGCTCGGGCCGATCATCGATCTCGATCCGCTCGTGGTGCTCGCGACCCGCGGGCCGCGGGACGCCTTCGACACGCCGGCGATCGTCGACGTCGTCTCCGCCCGGGACATCTCGGAGGCGCAGTATCGAACCCTGCCCGATGCCCTTCGCGAGGTGCCCGGCGTCATGGTGCAGAAGACCGGCTACGGGCAGGGCTCGCCGTACATCCGTGGCTTCACCGGCTTCCGGAATCTGCTGCTCATCGACGGCATCCGTCTCAACAACTCGGTCTTCCGCGAGGGGCCGAACCAGTACTGGAACACGATCGATCCGTTCTCGATCCAGCGCATCGAGGTCGTGAAGGGGCCGACTTCGGTGCTCTACGGCTCGGATGCGATCGGCGGCACGGTCGGCGTGTTCTCGAAGTCGAACGAGACGTGGACGGCCGAGGGTGTCGGTGCCGGCGGCCGCGTCATCGGCCGCGGCTCGACCGGCGAGCGCTCGCTGCAGGGTCGAGTCGAACTCGGCGCCTCGTGGCGGGAGGAGATCGGGGCGTACGCGGGTGGCACGTGGAGGGAGTTCGGCGACCTCCGCGCGGGTTCCGGCGTGCAGCCGAACACCGGGTACGACGAGTGGGACGTCGACACCAAGTTCCAGTGGCGGCTGGAGGACGACTGGGAACTCGTCGCCGCGTATCAGGCGGTGCATCAGTCGAACGCCTGGCGCACGCACAAGACGATCTTCGCGTGGCCGTACGCGGGAACGAGTTCCGGAGACGAGCAACGACGCGTGCTCGATCAGGATCGCGAACTGGCGTACGTCCAACTGCTTGGCAGCGATCTCGAGACGTTCGTCGATGACGCGGCGATCAGCGTGTCGTGGCAGCTGCAGGGCGAGTCGCAGGATCGCGTCCGCAACGACGGACGCTCGGACGTGCAGGGCACCGACGTGAACACGCTCGGGATCTGGTCGCAGTTCGCATCCGACACCGCGATCGGGCGGCTCACCTACGGCTTCGAGTTCTATCGCGACTGGGTGGACAGCCACCGCACCGACTACAACGCCGACGGGTCGTTCAGGAAGAGCGGCATCCAGGGGCCGGTCGCCGACGACTCGACCTATGACCTCTTCGGCATCTACCTGCAGGACGAGATTCCGGTCGGCGATCGGGTGGATCTGGTCCTTGGTGGCCGATGGAACTGGGCGCGGGCGGACGCGGGTCGCGCCGAGGATCCGGTGTCGGGCGAGGCGATCTCGTTCACCGAGACGTATCAGGCGCTGGTGGGCAGCGCTCGGGCGGTCGTGCGACTCGACGATCCGAACCACTGGAACCTCTTCGGTGGCGTCTCGCAGGGTTTCCGGGCGCCGAACCTCTCCGATCTGACGCGACTCGACACCGCCCGCTCCGACGAGATCGAGACGGTGTCGCCGGGGCTCGATCCAGAGCGGTTCCTCGCGTACGAGCTCGGACTCAAGGCGTCGTACGACGAACTCTTCGTGCAGGGATCGTGGTACTGGACGCAGATCCGCGATCAGATCGTGCGCACCCCGACCGGCAGGATCATCGACGGTGATCGTGAGGTCACCAAGGTGAACGCCGGCGACGGCTGGGTGCAGGGCGTGGATGTCTCCGCGACGTGGCGGTTCCATCCGCAATGGACGACCTTCGGCACCTTCGCGTGGCTGGAGGGCGAGGTCGACGGCTATCCGACGTCGGATCCGATCGAGGTGCGCGAGTCGCTGACGAGGCAGATGGCGACCAACGGTCAGGTCGGGCTTCGCTGGGCGACGATCGATCAGGCGATCTGGGTCGAAGGCGTGGTCACGATGTGGGCGGCGCAGAACCGGCTCTCGTTCGGCGATCAGCGCGACACCCAGCGCGTTCCGCCGGGTGGAAGCCCCGGGTACACCGTCGCCTCGATCCGCGGCGGATGGCAGGTGACCAACGGCCTCGCGGTCACGCTCACGCTCGACAACCTGACCGACAAGGACTATCGCGTGCACGGCTCGGGCGTGAACGAGAGCGGCTTCAACGCGATTCTCGGCGTCGAGTACCGGTTCTGAGGTCGAGGCCGCACGGCGACGTCGTCGCTCGGCTCAGCCGTCGCCGCGTTGCACGGCCTCGAGCTCGCTCCATCGGGCGTAGAGCGTCTGCACGCGGTTCTGGGCGTCGGAGAGTTCCGCGAACGCCTTCGTCGACCGGGTGTGGTCGGCGATCACCGCAGGATCGTTCGCGATCGCGTCCAGCCGCTCGACCTCGCCCTCGGCCTCGAGGATCGCCTCCTCCATGCCGTCGAACTCGCGCTGCTCCTTGTAGCTGAGCTTGCGGCGCTTCGATGCCGGGGATGCGGCAGCCTGGGCCGCAGGCTTCGAGGCGGCGGCCGCCGCCGCTGCCGCCGTCTGTTCGGCCTCGTCGCGGCCTGCGATGTCCCGCACGAACTGATCAAGCGTTCGGTACGGCTTCGCGCCGCCGCGGCCGTCGAGACCGATGAACTCGGTCGCGATGCGTTCGAGCATGAAGCGGTCGTGCGTCACCAGCACGATCGCCCCGGGGAACTCGACCAGCGACGACTCGAGCACCTCGAGCGACGGAATGTCGAGGTCGTTGGTCGGTTCGTCGAGCAGCAGCAGGTCCGCGGGTTCGAGCATCAGATTCGCGACGAGCACGCGAGCCTGCTCGCCGCCGGAGAGTCGCGCGACCGGCGTCTTCAGCTGGTCCTTGTGGAAGAGGAACCGCTCGGCCCATCCCGCCACATGCACGGTGCGGCCGCGGAACTCGATGCGGTCGCCGACCGGGCAGAGCGCCTGCTGGAGCGTGTGGTTCGGATCGAGTGATGATCGGTGCTGACTGAAGACGACCGTCTTCAGGTTCTCGGCACGCTCGACCTGCCCGTCGTCGGGATCGAGTTCGCCTTGAATGATCCGCATGAGCGTGGTCTTGCCGGTGCCGTTGTCACCGACGAGGCCGAGTCGCATGCCGGGAGAGAGCACGAGATCGACGTTCGAGAACAGCCGACGGTCGCCCATGGACTTGCCGACCCCATGGAGTTCGACGAGTTTGCGGGTGCGGCGTTCGGTGGCGGTGAAGTCGATGGTGGTCGCCCGGGTGTCGGCGACGGCCCGGTCGCGGGCGTCGGACAGCGCCGCACGGCGATCCGATGCGTCCTTCACCTGACTCTTGTTCCGGGTCTGTCGCCCTTGGATGCCCTGTCGCAACCACGCGTCGTCGCGTCGAACGAGATTCGCGAGGGTCGCCCGCTGGGTCGCCTCGGCTTCGAGGAACTCGCCCTTGCGGCGGACGAACTCGGAGTAGTTCCCGTCGACCTCGAAGGTGCCGTCGGGATACGCCCGGCTGAGTTCCACGATGCGGGTCGCGACCGCCTCCAGGAAGTGACGGTCGTGGGTCACGAACGCCATCGCGATCGGCGAGCGGGACGCGAACGCCTCCAGCCACGCCACGCCCGCGAGGTCGAGATGGTTGGTCGGTTCGTCGAGCAGCAGGAGGTCGGGGTCGCGCACGATGCCGCAGGCGAGGGCGAGTCGCTTGCGCCAACCGCCCGAGAGCACCCGGACCGGGCGATCCAGATCCTCGAAGCCGAGCTTCGAGAGCGCGATCGAGGCGCGGGTCTCGTCGTCGACACGACCGTCGCCCGGGCCGTCGAGGGCGAGGGCCGCCATCGCCGCGGTGCGGGGGGTGGCGTCGTCGGGGAAGCGATCGTCCTGCGGCACGTAGGCGATGCGGAGTCCTCGGCGTCGGATGATCTCGCCGTCGTCCGGCTCGTCGAGTCCGGCGAGGATCTTGAGCAGCGTGCTCTTGCCGGCACCGTTCGGTCCGATGAGACCGACCCGGTCACCTTCGGCGAGGCGCAGGCCGACCGCGTCGAAGAGGGGGTTCGACGGGTACGACTTCGCGATCGCGCGGGCGGTGAGGAGCGTGCTCATGTGGTGTCCGGGAGGCGGGGAATCGTATCGCGTCGCACCCGCTCGCGAGGGCGTGGTGCCGGTACCGTTGAGACATGACCGACGCCCTGCACCGTGACATCGACTGGTTGACGACCCGGCTCGCCGAGATCGAACCGGGCGTCGCCGTGGAGGCGCTGGCCGAACTTCGAGGCCGAATGGCCGCCGCGTCGGGGGAACGGGCGGATCTCGCGGATCTGTCCCTTGATGTGATCGCCGCGAACCTCACCCATCTGGCGATCGCCTTCCATCTTCGCAACAAGGCCGAGCAGCACCACATCGTCCGCGTCAACCGTCGACGGGAGCTTGCGGCGAGTTCGGAGGCGCCGAGGCCCGAGTCGATCGAGGAGGCGTGCCGCCAGCTCGCGGCGGCCGGAAGGTCGGCGGCCGAGGTCTCGGAGCTCCTCGGAAGGCTCGACATCCAACCGACCCTGACCGCCCATCCGACCGAGGCCCGCCGTCGGAGCGTCATCCGCAAGCAGGCTCGGCTCGGCGAACTGCTGGCGGTGCTCGAACCCCCGGACCGCACCGACTCGGAGATGGAGGCGGCGGCGTCCGAGGCCCGGCGACTGCTCGGTCTGCTGCTGGCGACCGACGAGATCCGGACGCAACGCCTCGACGTCGCCGATGAGGTCCGGGGCGGGGTGCACCATCTGGCGGGCACCATCTGGGACGCCGTGCCCGGCGTGCATCGGGATCTCCGTCGGAGCATCGCCGGCATCTGGGGTGAGGAGATCGAGACGCCGCCGTTCCTGCAGTACCGGTCCTGGATCGGTGGCGACCGTGACGGCAATCCGCGGGTGACCGCGACATTCACCCGCGAGACGCTCGAGGCGATGCGGACGGCGGCGATCGAGGGCCATCTTCGCGACCTCGCCGACCTCGAGGGTGAGCTCAGCATCTCCGATCGACGCGCGCCGATCCTGCCGGAACTTCTGGCCGCGGTCGAGGCCGATGCCGATCTCGTCCCGCTCGATCCGGGGACCGTGCGCCATCTCGGGCACGAGCCGATCCGGCGGCGGGTCCATCAGCTTCGCGTCCGCCTCACCGACGGCTCGCTCGATGGCGCGGCGCTCGTCGCCGGGCTCGAACTGCTTCAACGCGCGGTTCGGCACGCCGGTCTGGCCGAGGTCGCGGATCGCGGTCGGCTCGCAGATGCGCTCGTCCGAGCCCGCACCTTCGGTCTGCATCTGGCGACGCTCGACATCCGGCAGCACAGTCGCGTGCACGAGGCCGCGGTCGGTGAACTGCTCGCTTCCGCCGGCGTGGAGCCCGACTACGCCGGGCTCGATGCCGACGCTCGGGCGGCACTCTTGAGACGCGATCTCGCGGGTCCGCGGCCGCTGCTCGCCCGCGGAGCGGCGGTCTCGGACGCCACTCGCGAACTGCTCGACACGCTGGAAGTCGTCCGGGACGCGGTCGAAAGAGAGCCGGCGTCGATCGGCTCGTACATCGTGAGCATGGCGCACGACGCGAGCGACGTACTCGAGGTGCTGGTGCTGCTTCGCGAGGTGGGGCTCTGGCGGATCGAGGGCGGGGTCGTGCGATGCCCGATCGACGTCGCGCCACTCTTCGAGACGGTCGAGGATCTCGAGCACGCGGTGCCGGTGCTCGAGTCGCTCTTCAGCGATCCGGTCTACGGCGGCCAGCTCGATGCTCGTGGTCGTTTCCAGGAGATCATGCTCGGCTACTCCGACAGCAACAAGGATGGCGGATACGTCGCGTCGACGTGGCGACTGCAGGTCGCGCAGGATCGCGTGGCGCGGGCGTGTCGCGCCCACGACGTCGAGCTTCGGTTCTTCCACGGACGCGGCGGTACCGTCGCCCGCGGTGGTGGTCGCGCGAACCGCGCGATCCTGTCCGCCCCCGCGGCGAGTCGGAACGGACGCATCCGGTTCACCGAGCAGGGCGAGGTCATCTCCTTCCGCTACGCGATGCCGGCACTCGCGAGACGCCATCTCGAGCAGATGGTGAACGCGATGCTGCTTGCGACCGCGGGCGCAGGAACCATCGATGTTCATGCAGGTGACGCGCTCGAAGCCGTCATGGAGTCGATCTCGAACCGGAGCCGCGAGGTCTACCGGGCGCTGGTCGATGATCCGTCGTTCTGGCCGGTGTTCGTCTCGCGGAGCCCGGTCCTTCACATCGGGGAACTGCCGATCGCATCGCGACCGGTCTCGCGCGGCGGCGGCGACCTTGACTTCGACGGACTCCGGGCGATTCCCTGGGTGTTCTCGTGGACGCAGATGCGGGCGAACGTGCCGGGCTGGTACGGGC
>CAYZSH010000021.1:0-24803 GCA_964481025.1 uncultured Isosphaeraceae bacterium | reverse complement strand
TCGGCGACGTCCTCGAGTGCTACAAGACCATCGCCGTGGCCAGGACGCTCTGACGGATGGCTCGACGTCGCTTCGAGGAGCCGGGGCGGGAAGCCTCGATCCGGCCGGACCGGATCGGGTCGCTGATCGGCCGCATCGTGCAGGAGCGGCTGGTGCGCGGGTTCGCGGATCCGCGGATCCGCGGACTGGTCTCGATCACCGGCGTGGACGTCGCGCCCGATCTGCGGAGCGCCATGATCCGCGTCTCCGTGCTGCCCGATCGCTACGGCCCCCGCACGCTGGCGGGACTTCGCAGCGTCACCGGACTGCTTCGACGGGTGATCCGCGACGAGACGTCGCTGCGGCGGGTGCCTGAGCTCGAGTTCCGGCTCGACGACTCGCTCAAGCGGGCCGCGGCACTCGACGACGCGATTCGCGAGGGGCTGTCGAGCAGTGCGGACGAGGACGAGGTTCGGACGGAGGAGTCGCCCGGATCCACGGGGCGTGAAGACCATACCGATGACACGGCCGACGCCGGCCCGGAACCAAGCGAGGAAGCACAGTGAAGACCAAGTGGGCGAAGCCGACCAAGTTCTCGGCGTTCCTGAAGAAGCATCGCGTCGGTGGTGAGCCGGCGCTTCTGCCCGAGCACGTTTCCCCGTCGGATCCGATCGCGGTGCTCGTGCACTCGTGGCTGCTCTGGGAATCGAGTTCCGAGCAGGCGGCGACCGCGATGACGAAGCTCGTCGAGCAGCGGGTCGACTTCAACGAACTCCGCGTGTCGCTCCCGCATGAAGTCGCAGGCATCATCGGCAAGCGGTATCCGCGGGTCGAGGAACGGCTTCACGGCATTCGTCGCACGCTGCACGATCTGTTTCTTCGGCGCCACGAGCTGTCCTTCGAGTACCTCGGGGACAAGGGCAAGCGTGACGTGAAGGCCGAGATCGAGTCGCTCGACGGCATCACGCCGTTCGTCTCGGCCCGCCTTCTGCGCATCTCCTTCGACGTCCATGCCATGCCTGCCGACGATCAACTCTCGGCACTGCTGCACGAGAGCGACGTCATCGACGAGCCCGTCGAACCCGAGGATCTGGCCGGCTGGCTCGGCACCGCGGTGAAGGCGGATGAAGCGGTCGCCGCGATCGCCGCGATGCAGGCCGCCGTCGACGCCGCCTGGGACGCCGGAACGATGACCAAGCTCGTCCGCCGGCACCGCCCGCTCCGGGTCGTCGAAGTGGTCGAGGTGGTCGAGCCTGTGGAGGTCGAGGAGCCGGTCGCGGAACCGGCGAAGCCCACGGCGACCTCGGAGAAGAAGCCTGCGAAGAAGGCGCCCGCGAAGGCCGCGGAGAAGAAGGCGCCGGCGGCGAAGAAGTCAACCGCCAAGAAGGCCACGACCAAGAAGGCGCCTGCGAAGAAGGCCGCCGCGAAGGCCCCTGCGAAGAAGTCGGTCGCGAAGAAGACCGCCAAGAAGGCGACCAGCCGAACGACCTCCTCCAAGGCCTCGTCGGGAACCCGTCGCAAGGCGGTCGGACGGACGTCCAAGCGTTCCACGGGCGGCAAGTAGCTCCGAAGCGGCGGGGGAGCCATCCGATGGAATCGACGCGGCCAGATTGCTCGGTTGGATCCGTCTTCCGAGTGGTCGGTTCCCGATCCGCCGGGGTCGTCGTCGCCTCTCTGATCGCGGCCTGCAGCACGCCGACCTCCGCGCCACGCAGCGTGGCGCCGATCACCGTCTCGGCGGTGGATCTTGAAGCGGCGCTGCGACGGGACGCTGCGATCGAATCCGACTCCGCGCGGGGCGTCGCCTCGATCGTGCCGGTTCGCGAGGTGTCGTTCGCGGAGGTGTTCGGCGGCGCATCGCCACGTCCGGCCGTCGAGGTGACTGGCGGCGATCGAGATCCCCTCGAGACGATCGCCGACGCCGCCCGGCGACGGGTCGATCTCTCGATCGCACCGATCACGGCGCCGGTCTCCGAGGGGACCGTCTCGATGGAGGCGACACGACGCTATCTCGCGGGGCGCACCGCGATCGCTGACGGTCGGCCGAACGACGCGATCGAGCCGCTTCGGGAATCCGTGCGACGAGGTGGCGGTGTCGCCGCGATCCGCGCCCTCGCGGATGCCTACGACCGCGCCGGCCGAACCACCGAGGCGACCGATGCGCGGCGCGAACTCGCCCGACGGGGTGCGCTCGAGCCCGAGGATCGCGCCCTGCTGGTCGAGGCGCTCGTGCGTCGGCGTGCGACCGAGGATGCGCTCGCGGTGCAGGCGGTCGGCGTCGTTCAGGCGGTCGACGGCGAGCGTTCCGATCGGTTGCTGCTCACGACGATTCGATTCGCGGAACTTCTCGATCTGGCCGGTCGCGATGGCGAGGCCCGGCAGGTTCGCATCGCGGTCGACGATTGGGCCACGTCCACGGACCTGCCGGATCCGCAGCGGCCCGAGGAGCGTGCGGCGCTGCGACGATTCTGGATCGAGGTGGGGGACGACTCGGCCATGCGGGGCGAGGTGGCGCGGGCGGCGGATCGCTGGCGTCGGGCGGCACGGCTCGAACGCGGGCCGGCGCTTCGGGCGCGACGCCTCCGAGCGGCGCTGGCCCTCGGTCACGATCTTGAAGTGCAGGCCCTCCTGCTGGAAGCGGTCGACGCGCCCACCTCCGACGACCTCGCCTTCGCCTCCGGACTCCGAACGATCGAGCCCCCGTTCGATCCTGGCCGACTCGCGACGATTCTCGACGAGAGGGCCGCCGTCGCCGAAGGATTCGGGGGAGCGCTGCGGATGCTGGTGGCGATCGATCCCGCCCGCGGGGCGATCACGCTCGAGAGACTCGCGACGGAGAATCGTGTGGCGGTCGCCGGACCACTCGTGACCGCGGCATTTGCCGGAGGTCCGGCCGCGGCGATCCGGGTCGCGGCGTCCCTCGATGCATCCATCGAAGGCATGGACGCCGGCGTCGACGCGCTGCTCGCCGGGCCGGTGGATGCCGAGATGCTGCTGGCGACGCTGCAGGACGAGTCGATCGCCGGATCACCGGTCGTCGCCGAGGTCTGGCGTCGTCACCAACGTCCCGACCTCGCCGCCAGGACACTGGCGTCGGCGGATCCGTCGGACGTCACCGTCCGAATCGCCATGCTGCGACTCGCCGCCGATCTCGCGGAGCCGACGCTGGTGCTCGGGGTTCCGGACACGCCGTTCGATCGCGATGTCGAACTCGCGCGGATCCTGGGCCTCCTGGCATCGGGCGAACCGGAGCTCGCGCGGGTGCAGGCGATGACGCTCTGCGATCGCCTCCCCGATGATCCCGCGGCGCTCGCGGTTCTCGCTCGGGTCGAATCCACACGGCGTGGTGGGGAGGTCGACGCCGTCGAGATCTGCGCGAGGGCTCGTCGCGCCGGAGATCGCTCGCTCGCCACCATGCTCGATCTCGCCGGATTCGCGACGGAGATTCCGGACGGCGACCTGCTCACGGTCGCGGCTCGTCGCACGCTCGCGGAGTTGGCGGACGACCCCGGGTTCCGGGCGATTCTCGAAGCGGACGCGGCCCTCACGGCAGGCGATCCGACCACCGCGATCTCCCGACTTGAGCCTCGACTCGGCGATGCGTCCGCACGCGAGGCGGTTCTGATGAGACTGCTGGCGGCCTGGCGGGCGGCGGGGCGACTCGCCGAGGGGCGACTGCGCATCGCTCGTCTGTACGACGAGCATCCAGCGGATCCGGTGCTCGCGGATGCGCTGTTCGCCATCGATCGTGCCACCGAGGGACCACGGGCGATCGCGATCGAACTGCGTCCGACGGCGTCGCGGGCGATCAGCGGCCATCCGCGGCGCCGACTCGATCTCGCGCTCTCGGAGATTCCCGAGTCCGCGGCCGAGGCGCGTCGAGTCTCGCTTGAACGACTCGAATGTCAACCGGAAGGGCCGGCGCGAGACATCCAGCGGCTGGCGATTCTGCTCGATGCCGAGGATGAGGCCGGTCTCGAGGCAGCGCTCGCGACCGTCGAAGCGCTCGACCCGAACGACCTGACGCCGCGGCTTCGTCGTCGACTCGCCTCGGTGGCGGCGGCGGTTCGAGATCGTCGCGGCACCGATCTGGTCGATCGGCTCACCCGCGATCTCGCGACCGGGTTCGAGATCGATGTGGACACCGCCGTGGCGATGGCGACGGCCCTTGATCCTGAGACGGCGACGGCTCGTCTCTCCGCGTGCCGCCCGGCTCCGCCGTGGACGCGGCTCGACCCGGACTGGCAGCCGCGAGTGGCGGCGCTGGCGGCGCGGGATCCGAGGGCCGCGGACATCGTGGCGGCGCTGTCGATCGCAGACCCGCCCGTGACCGGGGACACGGGTTCGCTGCTTCGCACCGCGATCGCGGTCTCGGTGCTCGCGGGGCGTGACGCGGCATCACTGCTCGAACGGCTCGATCGCGCCGCCGCGATCGGCTGGGATCCGGTCGCGGCCTGGCCGGATGGTGACGCCGCCGACCTCCGACGGCTCGCGGCGCTCGCCTCCGACGCCACGATGCTCGGTCGGGAGGACCTGTCGATCGAGCTGATGGAACTCGCCCTCGACGCTCGGCCAGATGACCCCGTGTTGCTCAACAACCTCGGCTACGCCCTGCTCGAAGCGGGACGACTCGAGGAGGCGACGCCGCTGCTCGAGCGATCGCGCGAACTCGATCCCGAGAGTGCCAGCACCCTCGACTCGATCGGGTGGCTTCACTTCCATCTGGGACGACACGATCCGGACGATCCGGAGTCCGCGATCTCGCTGATCCGCCGGTCGGTCGCGGTCCGCATCGCCGAAGGACGAGGTCCGAGCGCCGAGGTCCTGCTGCATCTGGCCGACGCGAGCTGGGCGGCGGGCGATCGGGCGACCGCGGAGGACATCTGGCAGCGGCTCGCGGCACCGATCGCGCCCGCGGACCGGCAGCGGCGGCTCGCCGGCATTCGGAGCTACCAGTTCGAGGTCTGGGGGGGTGAGCTCGTCCCCTCGGAGTCCATCGACGACCTCCTCGAGGGCCGCTGGGGCGACCGGGCGAGGGCTCGACTTCAGGCGATCCGCCGAGGGCTGTCGCCGATCGAGGTTCCCGGCGTGATTCCTCCGCCCGACGCCTGACCTTGGACGACGGGACGTGCAATCGCGGCCCGGATCGCCGAGAATGGTGGCTTCCCGAACGACCGGTCGTGCGGTCGTTCCGAGCACCACACCGACACCCAGCCGAGGAATCATCGAGATGGCCGGTCACAGCAAGTGGGCGAACATCAGGCATCGCAAGGGACGCCAGGACGCCAAGCGCAGCAAGCTCTGGAGCAACTGCAGCCGGGCGATCATCGTGGCGGCCCGCAACGGTGGTGGCGACCCGAAGTTCAACACCACCCTTCGCTACGCGATCGACGATGCGAAGGCCGCGAACATGCCCAAGGACACGATCGAGAAGGCGATCAAGAAGGGCTCGGGCGATCTCGAAGGCGAGCAGTACGAACACGCCCGCTACGAGGGCTACGGTCCCGGCGGCGTGGCGATCATCGTCGACTGTCTGCAGTGCAATGCGAACAAGACCGCGCCCGAGATCCGCTCGATCTTCGACAAGGGCGGGGGCAACCTCGGCACGCCGAACTCGGTGGCGTTCGGCTTCACGCATGAAGGCGTGATCCTGCTCGACGCGGCGTCGGCCGGCGAGGACGCGGTGCTGGAGGTCGCGCTGGAGGCGGGCGCGAAGGACGTCGCCGGCGACGAGGAGTTCGTGCAGGTCACGACCGAACCGGCCGACTTCCTTGATGTGAAGGATGCGCTCGAGGCCGCGGGCTTCACCGCCGAGTCCGCCGAGGTGACCTTCACGCCCGCCACGACCGTGGCGCTCGAGGCCGACGCCGCAAGGAAGATCCTCCGCCTCATCGACGCACTCGAGGACCAGGACGACGTCCAGAAGGTCTATCACAACGCCGAAATCCCCGAAGAGGCGTACGAGCAGGGGTGATGACCGCGACGGATTCCGCCAGCTGACGGGGGATCCGGGCATCCCGTCAAGTTCTGGTCGAACGCGGGCCGATGATCCTCGGACGTCGCGCCTGCGGTGCGAGGTCGGTCGTTGAAGCGTCCGATCCGGCCGCTGAACTCCGCCGCTGACCAAGAGGATCCACTCGTCATGTCCGCTTCCCGCCTGATGCTGCCCCTCGTCGTCGTTCTGGTCGCCCTCGGCGGCTGCTCCAGCCGGACCGCGACCTTCCCCGGACACTCGGACCCGGAGGTCTGGCAGGCGATGGTCACCGCCGCCGAGGAGCCGGTCTACAACGACTGGTTCGTCTTCGACAATCAGGTCATGGTCGATCGGGACAACGCCCGCATCGAGATCTACCGCATCCTCCGCCGCGATCTCGTCCGGCCGGGCAGCCCGCCGCAGCGACAGGAGGAGGACTGGCGGTTCGTGGTCCACGCCACGCAGTCCGATCCGCCGACCGTGGAGTTCACCGCTCGCCAGGCCGCGGTGCCGGCGCACGTCTGGCGCGAGGCCGAGCGGTACTTCTACGACATGCGGACGCTCCTCAAGGGCGGCGATCCGTCGGCCGCGGCGGTCGAGACGATCGAGCCCAACGCGGACGTCAATGCGACCTTCGAGGATCTGATGGACGCCAACCGGCCCTGAGCCGCCGATCGCGACTCGAACGCCGGAGCCCGAGATGTCCGACCAGCCTGACGCGGAACGCGTCGAGACCGAGCGCGCCCTGAACTCGGACTCCCTCGCGCCGCTCTCGGCGACCGAGCGACGGGACCTCGTCGGACTCGGCGTGCTGGCGGGATGCTGGGCTCTGCTGCCGGCACTCTTCGGGTTCTGGCTGCTCGCGGAGATCGGCTGGGTCTCGGAGCGATACGAGTCGATTCAGGAACTGCATGGCCTCGCGGCCGCGATCGCGGTCTACGCCGTGATCTTCGGTGTGACGGCCGGCCTCGGCCTGCTGCCGACCTACGCGCAAGCGTTTCTGGGGGGCTGGATCTTCGGCACCGTCGCCGGAACTGCAGGGGCGATGGCAGGCATTCTGCTGGGAGCCACACTCGGCTACGTCGTCTCGCGGCTCGTCTCCGGAAAGCGGGTCGAGTCGATCATCGAACGTCGGCCGGCGGTCTCCGCGGTGCGCGACGCACTGGTGGACTCGGGCGTCGCCCGCAGCGCCGGCATCGTCGCGTTGCTTCGTCTCAGTCCGAACAGTCCGTTCGCCTTGTCGAACCTCGTTCTCGGCGGCAGTCGGGCCGGGTTTGTGGCGATGTTTCTCGGCACCCTGATCGGCATGCTTCCTCGGACCGCGCTGGCCGCGGCTCTTGCAGCGGCGGCGAACACCGAGGGCACCCGAGGACTCGGCGACGTGGTCCGCGAGCGTGGGCCGGTGGTGACGATCGTCGGCATCGTCGTGCTGATCGTCGCGTTCGTCATCATCGCCCGGGTCGGGCGGATGGCCCTTCAGCGGGTGGTGCCCGACGCGGCGTCCGCATCGAGCTGACGCGCGAGCTTCCGCTGCAACGATCCGCCGTCCGCCTGTTCCCGCGAGAGTTCGAGCATTTCAGTGGCCTCGCGGCGAAGACGATCGATCGTCGGATCGTCGGGCATCGCCGAGGCGCGGTACGCGAGGCACAGGCCGACCTCGGCGGTGAGTTCGGCGTCGTCCCGCTCGAGATCGAGCAGCGTCCGGGCGATCTCCAGGGTGCCATCAAGCCGGGCGGCCGCATCGTGGCGGTGTCGTGACGCATCTTCGTCGGCGCCGTCGGCTTCCGCCCCGGCGGCCTGCGCGAGTGCCACCTCGGCGAGATACCGGTCGGCGCGGATCGCGAGTCGTCGGGACGCCGCATCCGGAAGGGCGTCGAGCCGCGGCGCGACGATCGAACGGCGGAAGCGGTCGATCGTCTCCGCGAAGGCCGTCGGATCGCCGCCGTCGAGCGCGACGAGTCGGGAGGCCCGCGACATCGCGGACATCAGATCATCGACGGCACCGCGTTGGTCGAGCGGGTCGAGCCACGCGACCTCGAATGCCAGCTCGAGATACTGCTCGAGATGACGACGGGCGCGGGTCGGCGAACTCGCGGAGAGCGACTCGGCGAGATACCAGTGTCCGAGGGCGAGATCCCGCCGGGCGCGGGCGGACTCGATCCGCGTCGCGCGTTCGGCGAGCTGGCGTCGCCGCTCGAGCGAAGATTCATGCAGGTCGCGAGCCTCCGAGTCATGGCCCAGCTTCGCCTGCAGACTCGCCATGCGGGTCTCGAGGATCGCGAGGTCGCGGGTCGCGTTCTCGCCACGTTCGCGGTGCGCCTCATGCGACGCCTGGTACGCGGCCAGCGCCGCCTCGGTCTCGCCCCGGGCGGCAAGCGCATCACCCCGGTCGGTGTTCAGCATCGCCCGCTGCCGATCGAATCGCCGTCCCGATGCGGACTCGGCGCGATCGAGCATGGAGAGGGCCGTGTCGAGCCGGGGTTCGCGCTCCGCGGTCGGCAGGGCGTCGGCTTCCTCGATCTCGAGCATCGCGGCGATGAGCAGGAGGTCTGCGTGCTCGGGATGCTTCTCCAGCGCCGTCGCGAGATCGTCGGCGACCGCCGCGCGGAGGTCGGCGGCGAGCGAGCGATCACCCAGCGATGGATTGCGTCGCTGCCACTGGATCCGCGCCCGTTGGAGCCGAAGGCTCAGCAGCCGGGCGGCGAGGTCCGCGTCGTCGGGTGCTGCGGTCGCGGCGGCTTCGAGTCTGGCGAGCATCGACGCCGAGATGCGATCCGCGGCATCGAGCTGGCCGGAGGTCTGAAGCGCCTCCATGATGCTCTCGCGACCGCCCTCCGCGGCGTCGAGTTCGAGGTCGGCGAGCGCCGCCCGAACCGTCTCGACCGTTTCAGCGCGGGCCGCCTCGGCATCGGCGCGGGCGGCCGCGACGTCGAGTTCGGACTTCGTCGCCTTCGCGTTCGCGACCGCGGCGATCGAGACCGCGGCGAAGGTCGCGGCCAGGAGCATCGCGGCGGAGACGGCGACGCCGGCTCGGTGTCGAGCGACGAAACGCGTGGTGCGATACGCGATCGAGTCGGGACGAGCCTCGACCGGAAGCCCTTCGAGATGCCGCTGGAGGTCGTTGACGAGTTCGCGGGGCGAGGAGTAGCGACGCGAAGCCTCGCGTCGCAGTGCCTTCAGGATGATGACGTCGAGATCGCCGTCGAGTCGTCGACGGAGACGATCGAGTCCGGTGTCGCGTTCGGCGGTGATGCGGGCCGCGGTCTCGGGATCGACGGTGGCGGTCGAGACCGCGTCGCTCGGACGTGGTGGTTCGGTCTCGAGCTTCGCGCTGCGGATGCTCGCGAATCCGCGTTCCTTCTCGTGATGCGGAAGCCGGCCGGTCAGGAGCTCGTAGAGCAGCACGCCGAGCGAATAGACGTCGGCCCGGGTGCCGATCGCCTCGCCGCTGAACTGCTCGGGCGCGGCATAGTCGGGGGTGAGGACGCCCTCGCCGACCTGCGTGACGCGACCGCTGTCGCCGCCGAGTTCGGGGTTGACGAGTTTCGCGATGCCGAAGTCGAGGAGCTTGGGATCGCCCTTCGACGTCACCATCACGTTGTCGGGCTTGATGTCACGGTGGACGATCAGGTTCTCGTGCGCGTGCTGGACGGCGAGCGCGACCCGCATGAAGAGTCGGATCCGCTCGTCGACGGTCAGACGCTCGCGATCGCAGTAGCGGGTGATCGACGAGCCTTCGATGAACTCCATCGCGAGCCAGGGGCGACCGTCGTCGAGTTCGCCGCCGTCGATGAGTCGTGCGATGTCCGGATGATCGAGTGACGCGAGCACCTGGCGTTCCAGCTCGAAACGTCGCACCATTCGTTCATCGGGCGTCGCGCGGCTGATGACCTTGATCGCCACCCGCTGCTTGAACCCGCCGTCGACGCGAACCGCCTCCCAGACCTCGCCGAAGCCGCCGCGTCCGAGCGGCACCTGACCTTCGATGCGGAACGGGCCGATGCGATCGGGGCGCCGGAAGCGCGAGGTCGTCGAGCCGGAACCGGTGCCGGATCGAGAACCGTGGGATCCATGGCTCGATCCAGCACCCGACGGCAGCGGGGCGTTGGTCGTGGGGGCCATGGCATCGAGGGTGCGATCTTCGGGGGGCGAGCCGGCCGGAGCGACGGGCAGATCCTCGGCCTCCGGCGACGAGACCTCACGGGTTCCGTCCTCGCTCAGGAGTTGGAGAACGCGTTCAGCGAGTCGCTCGTCGCCCGCGGACCACGACCGAACCGCCGCCTCCGGATCGGCAGGCCGTTCGCGTTCGAGGCGGGCGAGCATGTCGGCGACGTTCTGGTCCATCGTGGCGGCTCCACGGGTGCCGGCACCCGGCGCCCGTGGAGACTAGCAGTCCGGTCGGAGGATGTGACACCCCGCCCTTGGATATCTCTCCACGAGGCTCACGGCGTGGTGCAAGCGCCCCAGTAGCCGAGGACGTACGAGAGGTCGAATCCGTCCACCTCGCCATCGCCATTGATGTCGGCCGCACATCCTGCGCACGGTCCCCAGCTCGAGACGATCTGCGCGAGGTCCGCACCACCGACGACACCGTCGAGATTGAAGTCGGCCAGCACGCAGTCCGGGGGCGGAACGACGTCCACATCCCCGATGTTGATGGAGGGGCCACCATTGTCGATGCCGATCGCGACCGATCCGCTCGAACCACCGCCCGGGGGGGCGTCGGTCGCGGCAAGCGCCAGCGGGGCGGAGGAGATCGGCGTGGTCGAGACCAGCTCGAGCACGATCTGCGCGAAGCCGGTGTCGAACTGGGGCGGATCGTTCTGCGGACGGATCGCGTAGACCTCGATCCGCGGAGGGTCGGCGAGTCCGATGACGATCTCGGGGAAGAGGTCGCCCGCGAGATTTGCCGCGGCGATGGACGTGGGTTGGCCGCGGAGCGGCACGGACCACGCCCCGTCGGCCCCGAGCGGGCGGATCAGATCGAGATTGCCGGTCTCGGTGATGACGAAGCAGTCGATGCTGGTGTCCCAGTCGAAGTAGCCGGACACGAAGTCGATCGCCCGGCCGGTCAACGGGACGGAATTCACGGGGCTGAAACCGTTCGGCGTCGAGGTGAAGACCTGGAAGATCGGGGTCGGTTCCGAGCCTTGGTTGCCCATGGCCGCGGCATTCATGCCGACGCCGATCGGTGGATCGGGGTCCTTCTTGTTCTCGTCGTCGATCGGATCCGACGGACCCGGATCGTCACCGACCTCGACCTCGGCGATCTTGACGACGCTGGCGCCGTCCAGGACGTAGCCGGTGAGACGTCCGGCGTTCACGGTGGTCGATGACGTCACCGCGACGCCGCGGTTGGAGACCAGCGACTCGTCCGTGACGAACGTCGAGGTCGAGATCGAGCGGACCTCGGTCTCGATGGCGGTGGCGGGTCCGATCTGCAGGTTCTCGGGATCGTTGTTCGGATTCAGCAGGAACGCGAGCGTGCCGGGCGCGTTGCAGCCGAACGCGAGATCGATGGTGCCGTCGCCGTCGAAGTCGTCCGCCGACGCGTCGACGGGACTTCCAGGCAGCTCGTAGGCCACCGGATCGCCGAACTGACCGCCACCGAGGTTCGGATACACGTTCGCCAGGCGATCGCCGAGGCAGACCACGAGTTCATCGAGTCCATCGCCGTCGAGATCGGCGGCGACGATCCGCCGCGGCGGCGTCCCGAGATCCGAGGTCTCGTTGGGGACGACGCTGACGATCGACTCCGCGATCACGATCTGCGTCGCGAGTTCCGGTCCGAACTCGCCCTCGTCCACGAAGTAGGAGAACGAGTAGCCCGGTCGGGGGCGGCTCACGATGTACGGGAACTGGTCGAGCGAGACGCCGCCGTACGAGGCGATCAGCGAGTGACGGGTCGCGAGAGCGTTGCTGCCCGAGCCGAGCGGTTCTGCTCCCACCACGAGGCCTCCCGCGAAACCGGAGAGCCCGCCCTTGCCGTTGTTCACGTTCAGCCGGGGCCACCAGCTGTCATAGGTGTCGCCACCCAGCACCAATGCGACGGAGGCCGTCTGGGTCGAGAAGAGCCCGTAGGTCTGGACCCGGGCATCCGGCCCGATCACGAGTTGCGACGCCAGATTCCCCGAGCCGAGGAAGACATCACCGGCCTGCACCTCGAGTCGCCCGTCGAAGGACAGACGGCCAGGCGCCGCGAGTCGACGGGGATCGTCGAACTGGCCGTCTCCGACCAGGAGTGCATTGATGGAGAGATAGGCCCATCCCTTGCCGGGATCGTCCTGACTCCAGCGCACGTCCGAATCACCGATCAAGAGTTCGCCGACGAAGATGCTGCCCGGCCCCATGACGTCGAAGCTCGCATCGAGGTCGAATCGAGCGACGTCCTTCCCGCTTGGAACGGACTGGGTGCTCCAGTTGCCGGGGTCATCGAAGCGGCCGCCTCCCGGCGAGATCCAGTCGATGAAACCGTTCCCGGACTGTGCGTGCGCCGCGGCCGACATCGCCAGGCCGCCGAGAAGGAGAATGCGGGTGGGGAACGTCATCATGGCTCCGATCTCCGATGGCAGGTCCGAATCGGCACTGCACGGCGTGAATCTCTCATCCTTGCCAGAAAGCGTCTTGCGGCCGATTGTGACACATGTGGACCGCGGAACGCGAAGGTTTTCTGCAATTCATCCGACGTTCTGATCCAGCACATCCCCGATCGACCGGCGGCGTCGCACGAAAAAAAGACCCCCGGCCGGAGCCGGGGGCGGAGGGAGGGAAAAGGGCGGAATGGACGACCCGGTCCGAGTCAACTCGAGTTGGGTCGGCGGCAGGGTCTGGGTGACCCGGTCCGCTTCGGTGCGAGCCGCTTGAGCTCGTTCCGACACTTCATCATGCCCCCGATATCCGGGCAGGCAAGCGAACTCGACCCGAAACTTCGACTTTTTCGGGCCTGCCGGAACAGAGGGGAACATCCATCCAGCCGGTTCGAACCGGACGAGGCCGAAACGCCGGATCTCTGCGAGGGTGCTGATAGACTTCGGAATTCGAGCCGATGTGCCGCATCAAGCAGACGCCTTTGATGTCGGCCTCAGGAGACTCTCCCCATGACCACTCCGCTCCGTGTTCCTGCCCATGTCGCCTTCGCTGCGGCGATGTGCCTGTCCCTGATCGCCGGTTGTGGTGGGGGAGGAGGCGAGCAATCTCCCGACAGCGGCGACGCGCCCTCGAAGAAGGGTGGCACGCAGGCCAACATCCGGCCGATTCAGACCGCGGACGACATGCCGACCGTGGCGGCCGCGAACATGGAGGCCCCGCCACTCGAGGTGGTTCCTCCGGTGCTCGACTTCGGGTTCATCGCTCCCAACGAGGACGCGAAGGGATCCGTGCAACTCCACAATCGTGGCACCGAGCCGATGCTGATCCTCGCGGCCGAGCCGTCCTGCAAGTGCACCACGCTCAGCGATCTGGGCGGCACGATCATCGAGCCCGGTGGCATGGTCGAGATGGAGGCCATGCTGGAGGGCGCCCCCAACACGGGCCCGAAGACCGCATCGATCAAGGTGCTCGTCGACGGCTACGCCGTGGTGAAGACCATCGACCTCAAGGCGGAGATCGCGCTGCCGATCCGTGCCGTCCCGTCGCTCATCAACGCGGTCCGAGGTCAGAACCGACAGGGACGCCTCGTCATCCAGTCGAATGACGGCCGGCCGTTCTCGATCTGCTCCCTCCATGGGCAGGAGCCCCGATTCCTCGGATTCAACCCCGACACCGATGCGCCCACTGCTCAGTACGTGCTCCTCTACGACCTCGATCGGATCGCCGAACCGTTCCCGCGATACCTCGTCATCGAGACCGATCAGGAGGATGTGCCCGTCGTGGACGTGTATCTGCGACACGAGTCCACCCTCCCCAAGATCAACCAGAACCTCAAGATGAAGGGCGGCTACCGATTCCCGCTCGGCCGAATCCCGCAGGGTGGTTCGGCCACGATCGAGATTCCGTTCGACTCCCTCGCCCGACCGCTGGCCGCGATCATCTCGACGTCGCCCCAGGCGCAGGCTCGGATGCTGTCGACCCGCACGGAAGAGTCCGAGGACGGCATCCTGACCTACGCGCTCGTCGAGATCACCCCGACCGCGACGCATCGCGGCGTGCTGTATCTGCCGCTCGAGGCCATGACCGACGCCGGTCAGACCGCCGCGTTCGACGTGTTCGGCGTGGTGATCCCCGAGGGTGCCGATTGTGCCGGCCCGACCTTGGCGGAGAGCGCCGGACCGACGGCCGATCCCGTGGAGGCTCCAGCCGGAGGCTGATGCCTCCCGACTGACGATTCCTCGTGAGCATCGATCGCCGAGCCTTCGGGCGAAAGATTCGATTCCGATCCGCTCGGAGTCATGGTCATCCGTGCGCCCGCGGTCAGGAGCAGCACGACGAAGCTGACCCGGATCGCGCGAAGCGGAAGCCGGTGCACGAGGGTCGCGCCGATGAAGGCGCCCGCGATGGCCGTGGGGACGACCGCCGCCGCGATGAGCAGGGCAAGGCGTTCCGCCTCGGCCGACTCACCGGGCAACTGCGAGAGCGAGAGGTTCTTGTAGATGGCGCCCACGATCGCGAGCGGCAGGGTGACCGACGCAGCGGTCGCGATGCAGACGCGAAGGGGAAGTCGCGCGGTGTATCGGAGGAGCGGTACGCCGATCGTGCCGCCGCCGACGCCCAGCAGTCCTCCAAGCAGCCCCATGGCACCGCCGACCGACCCGAGCAGGAGGGGGCCGGCATTCCCGGCAGGTTCGGCCTCATCCGCGGATCCAGCGGCCGTGGATGGCCGTCGGGCGAGATTTCGGATCTCCGATGCCGCCAGGATCAGCAGCAGGATGCCGAAGAGACGGGCGAGCATGGCACCGCCGAGGGCGTTTCCCGCCGCCACTCCGATGAGCACCGTGACCACCGCCATGAGCGCGGTCGGCACGACGCGTTGCCGGGACAGCACTCCCGCACGCCAATGTCGGACGGTGGCGCTGGCGGCCACGGCGGCATTGAGAATCATCGCGGCCGCCTGATACACCTGCTGGTCCGGTCCCAGGAGCAGCGTCGCGACCGGGATGAACACGGTCGAGCCGCCGATGCCGAGAAGGCCGCCGACACCGCCCGCCAGAAAGCCGATCGCCGCGAAGGAGAGAAGCTCGGTCGGCGTCATGGGCGGCAGTGTACGGGGTGGAAAGCGGGGCAAGATGACCGCATCCCACCGGCAAACGTCGTCCGGAAACGAGGCGAACCCGCGGCTGATGTCTTCTCCGGGTGGTCGATGCCGAAGGATCTGGCATGGTGGCCACGCGAACGCCGGCGTGTGGACGTCGGGTCGCGAAGTCCGGATCGATCGACGCTCGATCGACCTCGGAGCCAGCCCGCCATGAGAAGACCGGGGTCCATTGTGACGTTGTCCTCCTTCGCCACCGCCGTGGTGGGCATCGCCGTGACCACCGGCGCCGCGCGGATCACCGCCGAGCCGGCCCCGGCCCCCGCGCCGGCGCCGCAGTCGGTGATCGGGGACGCCGCGCCGGTCGCAGCGACCATGACGAACTCGCTCGTCGACGCGATCCGAGCCGTCTCGCAGGTCTCGACGCCGGCCGTGGTCCGACCGGAGGTCACTCCCGAGTCGGCTCTCCCCGAGATCGTCTTCGAGTCCGAGTTGCCGACCCCCGCATCGAACCCGGTGGTGCGTCGATCATCGACCACGCCCGCGATGCAGGAGGCGCCGGGACGACGTCGCGTCGTCAACGCCCCCGTCGCGACCGAAGGCGGTCTGATCGTGGGTGAAGATCACGCGCCCGAGGTCGGAGAGATCCGGTACTTCAACGGTCGGCCGATCCGCGCCGTGCGTTCGATGCGCATGAAGGTGACCGCGTACAGCCCCGACCATCGTTCCTGCGGCATCCATGCCGACGGGATCACCGCCAGCGGATACTCCGTCGATGTCAACGGCGGGCGACTCGTCGCCGCGGATCGTCGGCTCTTCCCGTTCGGCGCGCTGGTCAGTGTTCCGGGCTATGCGAGCGGTCAGGTCGTTCCGGTGCTCGATCGAGGTGGGGCGATCAAGGGTTCGCGTCTGGACGTGCTCTATCCCACCCATGAGATCGCGCGGCAGTGGGGCGTGCAGCACGTCGACGTGATGGTCTGGGAGTACGCCGACGGCGAACCCATCGGCTTCAAGCGGCCGCGCGGCCGGTGAGTCCGGACGACGAAATCCGTCGCCGCTGAATTTTCTCCACGGTTCCGAAGTGGCCCGATTCGACGCGTACGGTGCGTCGCGTGATCAGACGGACGACCAGTTTCGTGCTCGTCGGCGCGGACGCGGAGCCGTGTCGCATCGAGGTGGATCTCTCGCCGCACGGCCTCGGTTCCATGGGCATCGTCGGGCTCCCCGATGCCGCGGTGCGTGAGTCCGCGGATCGCGTGCGGACCGCGGTCCGCAATGCCGGTCTCCACTGGCCGGCGAGTCGGATCACGGTGAATCTCGCCCCCGCGGATCGAAGGAAGGAAGGCCCGGTCTACGACCTGCCTATCGCGATCGCGACGCTCGCATGCACGGAGGCGATCACGCCGGTGCATGAGGGCGGGCGGTCTCCCGACCAGTGGTTCATGGCCGGCGAACTGGCCCTCGACGGATCGGTCCGTCCCGTGCGAGGTGTGGTCGCGCTCGCGGCGCTCGCCGGGCGGGCGGGGGCGGCGGGTGTCATCGTTCCCGCGGCCAATGCGGTCGAGGCATCCCTGGTCGAGGGGCTGCCGGTCGTCGCCGTGTCGCATCTGGTCGAGGTCGTGGCGTTCCTCTCCGGTGGTTCGACGCCGGCGCGTCCGCCGTGCAGCGATCGGGTGACGTCGGGGCGACGGGAGGGACCGACGCTCTCGGCGATCCGAGGTCAGCCCGCGGCGCGACGGCTCGCCGAGATCGCGGCGGCGGGGGGGCACAATCTTGCGTTGGTCGGGCCGCCTGGCTGCGGAAAGACGATGCTCGCCCGGACGATCGCCGCGCTGCTTCCGCCGCTCGACGGGCGTGCGGCGCTCGAGGTCGCCGCGGTTCGTTCGGCCGCGGGACTCCCGATCGACCCGGCCACGATCCGGCAGGCGCCGTTCCGTTCGCCGCACCACACCAGCAGTGCCGCGGCGCTGGTCGGCGGAGGATCGGTGCCGCGTCCCGGCGAGGTGAGTCTCGCGCATCGCGGCGTGCTGCTTCTCGACGAGTTCGCGGAGTTCGCGCGTCCGTCCATCGACGCGCTGCGTGAACCGCTCGAGGACGGCGTCGTCACGGTGTCCCGTGCCTCGGGCTCCGTCCGCTTTCCCGCCGAGGTGCTCGCGATCGCCACCTTCAACCCGACCCGCGGCCGCGAGGACTGGACGCCCGCCGCCGGATGTCGCGCGATGGTCGATCGGATCGGGGCGCCGATGCTCGATCGCTTCGACCTGCATCACCTGATGCGTCCGCCGGCGCTTCGCTCTTTCCTCGGGGTGACGAGTGGAGGCGACGACGAGTCGGATCGTCAAGCGGAGCAACGCGTCGGACGGGCTCGGGACGCGGCGATCGCGCGGCAGGGCGTGGTGAACGCGGGGTTGCGCGGGCGGGCGTTGACCGATGCGGTCGCCCTCGATCGAGCGGGACTGGAACATCTGATCGTCTCGGTCGAGGCGCTCGGGTTGAGTGCGCGGGCGTTCGATCGGGTTCGGCGCGTCGCCCGCACGATCGCGGATCTCGAAGGCTCGGCCGGTGTGGAGTCCACGCATCTCGACGAGGCGGTGTCGTATCGCCTGCTCGATCGCACCTGAACACGGCCACCCACCTATCGTCCTCGCCATGTCACGCGACCCCGGATCGGTGGATCCCGACTTCGAGCGCCCGCCTCACGCCGTGAGGGAGGTGTGGTCGCAGGCGTGGCCGACCGTGCTCACGATGACGAGTTACACGGTGATGGGCTTCGTCGATGCGGTGATGGTCGCGCAGGTCGGCCCGCTCGAGGTCGCGGCGCAGGGGAACGGCGGCATCTGGTCGTTCCTTCCGATCTCGCTCGTCTTCGGCGTGCTCACGGTGGTCAACACGTATGTCGCCCAGAACGTGGGCGCGGGGCGGGGGCGCGAGACCGCGATCTACGGGTGGGCGGGCATCTGGGTGGCGGCTTCGGCATGGATGGTGCTGCTGCTGCCGTGGGCGCTGCTGGTTCCGATCCTCTTCCGGTTCGCCGGACACGAGTCGGAGTTGGTCCTGCTCGAGACCGAATACGCGCGGATCCTCCTCGTGGGTGGACTTCCGCTGCTCGTCGCGAAGGCGATGAGCCACTGGTTCTTCGGATTCCAGCGCCCGCAGGTGATCACCGTCTCCGCGATCGCGGGCAATCTCGTCAACGTGGCGATCAACGCGATCCTGATCTTCGGTGAGAACGGCATCCCCGCGTGGGGCGTGCCTGGCGTGCCCGGCGTTCCCGCGCTCGGGTTGCGGGGCGCGGCGATCGGCACCGTGCTCGGAACCGTCGTCGAGGCGGCGATTCCACTGGTGCTGTTCCTCGGCCGCGATCTCTCCGCGCGGATCGGAAGTCGTGCGACCTGGCGGCCGGATCGACGCGCGATGCGCGAGATCCTCGGGCTCGGCTGGCCCGCCGCGGTCCAGTTCGGAAACGAGATGGCGTGCTGGACCATCTTCACCACGGTGCTCATCGGGCGCTTCGGCACCGACCACATGACCGCGGGATGGTCGGTGATGCGATACCTGCATCTCAGTTTCATGCCGGCGGTCGGGTTCTCGGTGGCGACGACCTCGCTCGTCGGGCGGTGGATCGGCGCCGGACGTCCCGAGGTCGCGGTGGCTCGGGCCCGCGTGGCACTGATGCTCGCCGTGGGCTACATGTCGACCTGCGCCATCGGCTTCCTCGTCTTTCGCGACGGACTGGCGTCGGTGTTCGTGGGGGGGGACATCGACGCGGAGCAGGCCGCCCGCATCGTCTCGATCGCGGGCGGCATGCTCGTCTTCGCCGCGATCTTCCAGACCATGGATGCGGTCGGGATCGTCTACACCGGAGCCCTGCGGGGGGCCGGCGACACCGTCTGGCCCGGGGTCGCGACCGCGGTGCTCTCCTGGAGCCTGCTCGTCGGAGGGGGGGTGGTCCTGATCCGGCTCGCCCCCGGACTCGAGTCCCGCGGGCCATGGATCGCGGCCACGACCTACATCGTCGTCTACGGCATCGTCATGGCGATCCGGTTCGAGCGCGGCGGCTGGAGGTCGATCCGGCTGCTCCACGACCCGGCCTCGGAGGCTGCGCGTCACGCCCCGATCGGCCCCGCGGCTCCGGCCTCCGACCCCGCCGCCGCGAGCCGGGACCTGGTGGAGGATCTCGTCGAGCCCACCGGGGACGGGGGCGACGAGCGGGGTGCTTGAGGCCCTCTGGCGGGGGCGATAGAGTGCACGATTCGCGCGGAGATTCGGCCCGGTTTCAAACCGGCCGATGGTCCCGCAGGTCCGGTTCCGTGCGACCGGACGCTTCAGCAGTGTCGTCCCCGGATTCGGGGTCGCAGAGCAGCCCGGTTTCCGCTTGCTCGGAACCGCTCAGGAGGTCACGACGCATGTCCGAGGGTCTCGACACCGTCATCGGAGGCAGCGCCATCGACGAAGGTCGCGCCAACGCCTGCTTCAAGCAGGGCCGCGATCAGGAGGCCGCCGGCAACCGCTTCGGCGCGATCCAGTCGTATCGCGAGGCGGTCATGCACGGCAACAAGCCCGAGCATCTCCACCGGCTCGCCTATCTGCTCGACCTCGTCGGCGAGGAGGACGAGGCGATCGAGTTCTACGAGCAGGCTCGTCAGAACGGCGCCTCGCGTCTGCAGACGCTCATCAACCTCGGTGTCCTCTACGAGGATCGCGGTGACTACACCAAGGCCGAGTACCTGCTCAAGCAGGTCATGGACAGCGAACCGAACCACGAACGGGCGCTGCTCTTCCTGAAGGACGTGCAGGCTTCGCGCGGCATGTTCATCGACGACGATCCGATGGTCTTCGGCACGCGGCACGACGCGGTCCTCGACATCCCGGTCACCGACTTCGAGTTGTCGGTGCGGGCCCGCAACTGTCTCAAGAAGATGCAGATCCGCACGCTTCGCGACCTCGTGCGGGTGACCGAGGCGGAGCTCAACAGCTACAAGAACGTCGGCGACACCACCGTCACCGAGATCAAGCAGATGCTCGCCAGCAAGGGCCTGCGTCTCGGTCAGGACCTCAGCGGCGGTCCGCGACTCCGTCCCGAGGACATCCAGCAGTTCGTGGACAGCGGCATCTCGGAACAGACCCTCGGCATGCCGATCGCGGTCCTCAACCTCTCCGTGCGATCCCGCAAGGCGCTGCAGATGCTCGGCATCCACTCGCTCGGCGAACTTGCCGCCCGCACCGAGGCCGAGCTGCTCGGGGTCAAGAACTTCGGTCAGACCAGCCTCGACGAGATCCGCGCGAAGCTCGCGGAGCACGGCATGGGTCTTCGCACCCTGGAGTAGTCCGGGGCCGATCGCACGATCGACGACGCATCGACCTTCCTCGCACCGCCGATCGGCATGATCGGCGGTGCGTTCGTTCACGCGGATGTCCGAACCGGTCGACGCCATCCGTCGTTCGGAAGTCCGGGCTCGGGGACGTAGACTGGTCGGGTCCGCCGCGTTCGATTCACGGACTTCCGAGGAGCCGGCTCCGTGCCAAGTTCGTCGTCATCCGAGTCTTCGGGGCCGAAGCCGGTCTCCCGCCGGCAGGTCGCTCGTCTGGTCGGCGGTGCGGCGGTCGGCGGAGGATGGCTGATCGGCGGATGCTCCGGCGGCGACGGGGCTTCCCGCGCTCCGGCCCGCCCGTGGCGAACGGCCGGGGCCGACCCCGCTGCGGCGGTCGTCGATGTCGTCGCCCCTCCGGGATCACAGGCGAGACCGAGACCGCCGGCGAGCGAGCCTCTGGTTCGCGTGCGGACCGATCGTGTCGGTGACGGGACGGTGGAACTCGGCGATGCGGGAAGACGGGTCTGGATGACCGCGCCCGGGACCGGATTCACCGCCATGGTGACGGGGCCGGTGCGGTGTCGTCGCGAGAAGGACGGGTGGTCGGTGCGATCGACCAGTCGCGGGCGGACCGTCTCGCGGTCGATCCGCGATTCCGGTGTCCTCACGCTCTCGGCGTTCGATGCGCGTGAGCAGGGATTGTCGTTCAAGGGGCGTCGGCTCGCCGGCACCGTGCACCTGCTGCCGTCGGGTGATTCCGAGATCGACGTCGTCTGCCATCTGCCCATGGAGCAGTATCTCCCCGGGGTCCTCGGCGGCGAGTTGTTCGAGAGCTGGCAGGACGCGACGCACGAGTCGCTTGCCGTGGCGGCGCGATCGTTCGCGTTGTGCGAGCGGTTCCACTGGCTCGGGCGACGCGGTTACGACGTGGTCGCGGACGAACGAAGCCAGGTCTGGATCGGCGCCTCGGCGCCCGCCCGTTCGCGTCGCGCCGTGGCGGCGACCCGCGGTGAACTTCTCCTCTGGGACGGACTCGTGGTTCCGGCGTACTACAGCGCCGCCTGCGGGGGACGACCGGCGGAGGCCACGCTCGCCATCTCGCCGAATCCGGTGAACGCCATCCCGCCGTTGGCGATTCCGTCGCCGGATCGACGGCCCGTGTGCGGATGCAGGACGCTCGGATCACATGGATCGTGGCGATTGTCGATCGCGTCGAAGGACGTTGTGGAAGCCGTTCGGCAATGGGCGAGCCGCGGTGGTGACCGGTCGATGTCGACCGCAACATGGCCACTGCGATTCGATCTGGTTTCGGTGCAGGCCTCCGGACGTCCTGAGCGGATCCGACTGACCTCGCCATCGACGCAGGCATCGGTCGAACTCTCCGCCATCGAAGTTCAGCGGATTCTGAATCTGACCGGCCGCGGCAGACCACTCCGAAGTGCGGACGTGGCGTTCGAGGTGACCTCGACGGAATTGCGTGTGACGGGTGCCGGCTTCGGACACGGGGTGGGGCTCTGCCAATACGGCGCCGAATCGATGGCCCGGGCGGGCGCGAATCGAGCCACGATCCTCACGCGGTACTACCCGTCGGCGACGATCCAGGGGGCTTGGTCGTAGCGGGAGGGGAGGGGGCCGGGATTCGATAGCCGAGAGTCGAGCGTGGATGTCCGTGCTCTCGAGCGTCACCGAGTCCGAGACCGACCCCCTGATCCGCTTCGCGGATCTGTCCCCCGCAAGGCGGGGGACGGCGAAGGTTTGCGAGACGGCGTGCGGCTCAATCTCAGCCGCTCCACGCCTTGCGGGGAGCTGTCGCCGAAGACGACTGAGGGGTCGGTGGCTGGCTTGATGACCGCGGGAACCCACCAATCTCCTGCTCGCCTCACTCCTGATCTCCTGCTCTCGCCGAAGGCGACCGGGAGCTGTCGTCGAAGGCGACTGAGGGGGCTTCTTTCGGGTCACGGCGGCGCGACAACCACCATCTCCTGCTCGCCTCACTCCTGCTCTCCTGCTCTCCTGCTCTCGCCGAAGGCGCCGCCGACCGAGATCAGGAAAGTGAGGCGTGGCCCAAAGGGCCATGCCGAACGCTCAAATCGCAACGCTCAAAAAATAGGCCGACCACGCCCTTTTCAAGCCGTGGTCGACCTCCTTTTCCCTCAGCCTCGAGGTCCGATCGAGGAGGTGAGTCGCATTGCGCTCCTCTGCCCCTCAGTGGGTCAGCCAGTGGGGTGTTCCCAGTCCCTCTGGCAATCGTCGACGCCGGTGTGCCCTTTTCCCTAAGCGTCGACTCCTCTGAGTCCTCGATCGAGGCCCGGTCGGTGTTCCCGCACCAACCAAGGCTGATGTCGTCTCAACGGCGTTCCCGCACCGTTGAAACAGGTTGATGAGGACGGCGTTCCCGCACCGTCAACATCGGTGTCTTGACAGCGTTCCCGCACCGTCAAGACGAGTTGGAAGGCATCCGTACGGGAGGCGGAGCCTTCCTGCTCCCGCTCGGGGGGAAGGAGAAACCCTCCGAGCGAGTTCAACATGTCATCGAATCGGGGCACTGCCAACACAACCCACATTTTTCGTGGTTTTTTCGGTCCTGCCCACACAAATGTGCCGCGTGAATCCGGTCGCCGAGCCGCTAAATTGCTCGAAAATATGAGCTTGGAGTCGAGGGCGGGTTTGGGATTGTCAACGAGACCGCCCCGCGACCGGGGTCGCGGGGCGGTGCGTGGGGCTCGGGGAGGCTCTCAGCGGAGGGCCAGCGGGCTGTCGGCGGCGGAGTCGGGCTCCTCGAACTCGCTCCAGAAGTCCTCGAGATCCAGATCGTCGTCCACCATGGCGTCACGGGCTTGCCGCTCGTAGTCCGTGGTCTCGGAGCGTCGTGACAGGGTCTGGAGTTGTGCCTCCTGAACCGTCCGGAGCTCTGCGAGCTTCGACTCCAGTTGATCGAGGCTTCCGACGTCCGAGAACTTGTCGTACTCCGCGAGGATCGACTGCTGCTCCTGGGTCATCTCGATGAGTCGCTCGTTGCGGGCGATCGCGTCGATCTGGCGGTCGAGCTGCCAGAGCTTGGCTTCGTACCGGGCCTGTTCCGCTTCGAGGGTGTCCAGAATCTCGGAGAGCCGCGACTTCTGGGTCTCAAGGAACGCGACCTGCGTCTCGTCCGTCGCGAGACGGTCCTTGTAGGTGGTCCGGACGTCGGCGATGCGACGGGCTTCGGTTCTGGCCTGATCGGGGTTCATGGAGCGGCCGCCGATCCGCATCGAGGTCAGTCGGGTCGCACCGGGGCCGGCGACTTCCTGGAGGGCGACGCGGATCTCGGAGAGGTCGTCCGTGGTGAGGGCGACGACCCGGCGAGCGACTTCGGCATCCTGCTGGAGGCGGGAGAGCTGACGCTCGACCTCACCGATCTCGGCGCGGACCTCCGCGATCCGCGACGGGTACTTCTCGGCCAGAGAGGCCAATTGTCGGCGGAGGGCGACGGGGTCTTCGACGAAGTCCTCGCAGGCCTCGACGGCCTTCGAGCGGACCTGGGCGAAGCCGGCCGCCACACGCTCGGGGCCGACGACGAATGCGAGGGCACCGAGGCCGGCCGCCCCGATCAGCCCCCAACGGAGAACACAACGACTCATGCTGAACATGGCAGCCTTCCTTCGCGGGGTCCCGACCGGGTCTCGACCGCCCGCACCGTGCGGGTCCGACGTCGTGGCCGGGATCGCATCGTTCATGGGATCCCGCTTCCCGCGATTTCAGGCTCGACGAAATTCGGCTGGTACCCTTGAGCGGACATCACGGAGGCTCCGGGGCGTGAACGGAATCGGATCGTCCGACTTCCTTCTCTGGTCGCGAAAGGTGACGCCCGAGCCTCCCAAGAAGGGAGCATGACCCTCGTGAATCCCATGACGACCTCCTTCGTCGCCCGACTCCGGGACCGTGACGATGCGGCCTGGTTCGAGCTCTGGACGGTCTTCGGCCCGGTCATCCGGTCCCAGCTTCATCGCTGGGGGCGTGGGGCCGTCGGGGCCGCGACCGTCGAGGACCTCACGCAGGACACCCTGACGGCGCTCTCCAGCTCGATCGATCGGTTCGATCCGGATCGCGGTGCCCGCTTCAGCACCTGGCTCCTCTCGATCGCCAAGCACGTCCTCTGTGACGAGATGGATCGTCGTCACGCCCAGAAGCGGGGCGGCGGCAAGCGGGCGGCGAGCCTCGACGAGTCGTTCATGGGGAGTTCGAACGGACCACAACCCGACGAGGAGTACGAGCGACTCGTCTTCCAGGCCAAGGTCCACGCCGCGATCCGCGAGTCGCAGCAGCACTGCGAGTTCCTGCACTTCGAGGTCTACCGCATGCGGGTGCTCGA
>CAYZSH010000020.1:0-25119 GCA_964481025.1 uncultured Isosphaeraceae bacterium | reverse complement strand
CCGGCTGCTCGAGATGCCAGAGGTACGAGAAGTGGAGCTTCTGCTGCGCAACCGCGGGGGTCGCGACGGCGGCGGCGAGCAGGACCGAGGCAGCGAGTCTTTCGGCGAGCATGGTCCGACCAATCTACCGGGCGACCATCACGGATCCAAGACGAAACGAGGCGCGGACCGTGCGGTCCGCGCCTCGCTCGATGATCAGATGATCAGTTGATCCGATGCCCAGATGATCAGATGACCCTCTGGTCCGGGATTCAGTACCGGTAGTGGTCGGGCTTGTAGGGCCCGTCGACCGGGACGCCGATGTACTCGGCCTGATCCTTCGAGAGCTCGGTGAGCTTCGCCCCGAGCTTGTCGAGGTGGAGCCGGGCGACCTTCTCGTCGAGGTGCTTGGGCAGCGTGTAGACCTTGTTCTCGTAGGTCGCGGCGTTCTGGTGCAGCTCGATCTGGGCCATCACCTGGTTGGTGAAGCTCGCGGACATCACGAAGCTCGGGTGGCCGGTGGCGCAGCCGAGGTTCATGAGTCGTCCTTCGGCGAGCATGATGATCGAGTGACCGTCGGGGAAGACCCACTCGTCGACCTGCGGCTTGATGTTGATCTGCTTGAGATCGGAGCGGCCTTCGATGCCGGCCATGTCGATCTCGTTGTCGAAGTGGCCGATGTTCCCGACGATCGCGTTGTGCTTCATCTTCGCCATGTGCTCGGCGGTGATGATGCTGAAGTTGCCGGTCGCGGTGATGAAGATGTCGGCGGTCTCGATGACGTCCTCGAGTCGCACGACGTCGTAGCCCTCCATGCACGCCTGCAGGGCGCAGATCGGATCGATCTCGGTGATCTTCACCTTGCAGCCCTGGCCCCGAAGGCTCTGGGCGCAGCCCTTGCCGACGTCGCCGTAGCCGCAGATGACCGCGGTCTTGCCGGAGAGCATCACGTCGGTCGCCCGCATGATGCCGTCGACGAGCGAGTGGCGGCAGCCGTAGAGGTTGTCGAACTTGCTCTTGGTGACCGCGTCGTTGACGTTGATCGCCGGGAAGAGAAGCTGATGGAGCTCCTGCATCTGGTAGAGGCGATGCACGCCGGTGGTCGTCTCCTCGGAGACGCCGCGGACGTTCGGGGCGGTCTTGTGCCAGTACTTGCCGTCGCCGTCCGCGATCGCGGCGAGAAGCTTCAGGACGATCTTGAACTCGCCGCTGTTGGTCGTCTCGGGACCGGGGATGGCGCCCGCCTTCTCGAACTCGAGGCCCTTGTGGACGAGCAGGGTCGCGTCGCCACCGTCGTCGAGGATGAGGTTCGGGCCTTCACCGTCCGGCCAGTTGAGGGCCTGGAAGGTGCACCACCAGTACTCCTCGAGCGTCTCGCCCTTCCAGGCGAACACCGGGACGCCGGCGGGCGCATCGGGGGTGCCCTCGGGGCCGACCGCCACCGCGGCGGCGGCGTGATCCTGCGTCGAGAAGATGTTGCAGCTCGCCCAGCGGACCTCGGCACCGAGATCGACGAGCGTCTCGATGAGGACCGCGGTCTGGATCGTCATGTGAAGCGAGCCGGTGATGCGGGCGCCCTTGAGCGGCGACTGACCGGCGTACTCCTCGCGGAGCGCCATGAGGCCGGGCATCTCGTGCTGCGCGAGCTCGATCTCCTTGCGGCCGAACGCGACGGTCTCGGGCGAGAGGTCGCGGACCTTGTACGGCATGTCGGTGAAGAGCGGGAGACCGGTCGAGAGGAAGGTCGGGGCGTCGGAAGCGGTGGCGGTCACAGGTGACTCCAGAGGGGTCCGAGACGGAGCGAACGAGGTGATCGAGGGGCCAGGGGGGCCCAACGGAGATCGCGAGATTCGGCGGTCGCGAGCCTCGGTTTCGAGACCCACGAGAATATTCATCCATTCATCCGATGAATGGATGAAGAGTACCCCAAGTTCATCCCTCGGGCAACGCGGCGTCCTCAGACCTGGCACCTCGCGGCCCCGCCCGCATGCCCGCCATGACTATCCTGCGGGCCATCCCGTCCATTCTCGGACCCCTACTCTCGGAGTCGCTCTCATGCCAGCCGCCCGTGCCGTCCTCGCCCTCGCCACCCTCGTCGCGGTCGCCCTGGGCGCCGCCTCGCCCGAACCGCAGGACGCGACCGCCGCGCCCGCCAAGCGGGTCGGTGCGCCATATCTCCTCGACGTCTGCGCCGTGAGCGGCGAGCCGCTGCCCGCAGACGGCGGCGTGGTCCTGGTCTTCGACGGCGGCGGCAACGCCCTGCAGGCCGGTCGCGAGTTCCGATTCTGCTGCGAGAAGTGCCTGGCGGCGTTCAAGAACGACCCGAAGAAGTTCATCAAGGGCGTCGACGAGCGGATCATCGCCGACCAGCTCCCCCGCTATCCGAAGTCGGCCCACTGCCTCGTCATGACCGAGGAAGTCCTCCCGGACCCGACCGGCAAGGACGCCAAGGACTGCAAGCTGGTCGTCGTCCGCAACCGACTCGTCCGACTCTGCTGCGGCAAGTGCGTCCGCGCATTCGAGCGGGATCCCGACAAGTTCCTTCCCGCCCTCGACGAGATCGTGATCGCCGAGGCGAAGGCGGGCGGCACGCAGAAGACCTGCCCGATCAGCGAGAAGGAACTCGGCGAGAAGTCGACGTGGTTCGTGCTCGGCGACCGCGCCGTCGGCGTGTGCTGCGGCGGATGCAAGAGCAAGGTCGAGAAGGACCCGCGGAAGTACGTCCTGAAGAACTAGGTCGCGAATGCGACGTCAGGATCGCTTCGTGCTGAATCCTGCGGCGAACAGGCCCGGTCCCTTTCCCTGGGGATCGGGCCTGAGTCGTCTCCACGTGCATCGTGCGAATCCTGCGAGTTCGCACCATCCGCGCACCGTCGCCTCGTCGAAGCCGAGATGCACGTGCCCCATGTCGTGGCGATACGCATCGCGGTCGTGATCGACCATGTCGATGACGAGCGCCCGGCCACCGGGCCGCAGGATTCGGGCCGTCTCCCGAAGCACCGCGACCGGGTCGGCGAGGTGATGCAGGACGAGCATCACGACCGCGGCATCGATCGAGCCCGTCTCGAGCGGCAGGTTCAGCAGATCACCCTCGACGACGCGGATGTTCTCCGCGTCGGCGAGTCGGCGGCGCAACGCGTCGAGCATCGCCGGCTCTCGATCGACCGCGACGACCTCGCGAACCAGCGGCGCCAGTCGCTCGGCGACGTCGCCCGTGCCGCAGCCGAGGTCGGCGACGACCCAGTCCGGATCGAGCAGTCCGAGCAGCGCCTCGTCACCGAAGCCGGTGCCGAAGAGATCGCGACGGAGTTCGTGCCACTCGCCACCGATCCGACCGAAGAACGCCTGCGAATCGGTGCGCCGACTCGCAAGCACCTCCGCGAGGCGAGCGGCGTCATCGACGAAGACGGCGCCGTCCGCGACCCGGTCGCGGGTCGTCTCCCACAACCGGAGCAGATCGGCATCGAGTTCGAGTCGGAGCCGGTAGTAGCTCGCGGTTCCCTCGTGCCGCTTGACGATCCAACCGTGCTCCTGCAGCGCCTTGAGGTGACGGCTCACCGTCGACTGCGGAAGCTGGGCCGCGGTCGCCAGTTCACCCACGCCGACCCCGAGCTCGGCCTGCTCGACGAGACGAAGCAGCCGGACCCGGGCGAGGTCGCCGAGTTGCGCGAGGGCCTGCAGCCAGCTGTCCGGCCTGGCGTCCCGTCGTCGTTCGCTCATGGGAGCGGATCAGGGGCCGGGGGGAAGGACGAGGGTCGGGCCGGGGACCTCGCCGTAGGCACGGAGGCGATCCGCGATCGACGGATCCTCGGGCGCGAGGCCGTACGCCTGACGGAGCCTTCGCAGCGCGGCGGCGTTCTCCCCGAGGCTTCGCTCGAGTTCGGCGGACGCGAGGTACGCCTCGGGACCGCCGGCCGGATCGATCTCGATCGCCCGAAGGATCGCATCCCGCGCCGTGTCGGGATCGTTCGATCGCCGGGCGAACTCGCCGAGGACGAGCCACGCCTGCGCGTCGTTGTTGTCGAGGGCCCAGGTTCGAACGAGTTCGAAGGCCTCGTCGACCTGACCGATGTCGTAGGAGGCCCGCGCCAGCAGGATCAGCAGATCCCGATCGCCGGGACGACGGGCGACCGCCACGGTGAACGCCTCGGCCGCCTTCTCGGGCTGTCCGAGCTCCAGCATGCAGCGGCCGTACATCTCCAGCGCGTCGGGGTTGCCGGGCTCGCGATCGATGATCTGCGCGTAGTAGTCGGCGGCGGTGTCGTACCGGCCCCACTCGAACTCGTGGTTGCCGTCCCGAAGCAGCACGGTCGTGGGGGCCTCTTCAGGCATGCAGCCGGGAAGGGAAGCCCCGGTGCCGAGAGCGACGGTGAGCGCGAGCACCGGACGGATCTGACGGAAGGCGATGGCCATGCGGACTCCTGCGGATGCGGATTCGAGCCGGAAGACGGGCGCGGAGCGACCGCCCCGATCCCGGCCGAAGCGGGCATCATATGAATTCGGCGGAAACGGTCCGTCCTCGCCAATCATGCCCCGGATCGACGGCCATGGATTCCTCGCTCCCCACCCTCCAGCCCACCGCCCGCCGCATCGTGGTGCTCCGGCACGAGCCCGAGGACCCGAAGATGCCGCCCCATCACGATCTGATGCTCGAGCCCATGACCTCCGCCACCGACGACGTCCGGGACGTCCCGACCTGGCGATGCGACCTCCGTCCCGACCGACTGGAGGCCGGCTCGGAGATCGCCGTGACCCCGATCGCCCCGCATCGCCGCTGGTGGCTGGCTCGTCCCCTGGGCGAGGAGGTCACCCTGAGACCACCGCTCGGCATCGCCCGGGTCATCGCCCGAGGCGAGATCCAAGGCCCGGCGACCGGTGAGCCTGCCGACGGATCGCGAGTCCTGGTCCGCTGGTCCGATGACACTCGGATCGTCGAATTCCGAATCGCAGGGTCCCGCCTCCGGTGTCTCGCACCATCGCTCGGGGCGACCTGCAGGTGCTCCCCCGGAGACGGCTCGTGCTGTTGACCATCGTGATCGGCGTGCTGTTCGTGCTGCTGGCGGCGGTGCTGGCGGCCACCTCGCTGCTCGGCCTGCCGGGAACCTGGCTGGTGATCGCCCTCGCGGCGGGGGTCGATCTGATGGAGCTCCTCTGGCGCGGCGACGGCGACGCGACCTTCGGCGTGTGGGCGATCGCCGGCGCGATCGTGATCGCGGTGATCGCGGAGATCGTCGAGTTCGTCGCGGGTGCGGCCGGGGCGAAGGCAGGCGGGGCGACGCGACGCGGCACGGTCGGCGCCGTCGTCGGAGGACTGCTCGGCGGCATCCTCGGCACGTTCCTGATTCCGATTCCGCTCGTGGGCACGCTGGCCGGGGCGGCGCTCGGTGCGGGCGGCGGCGCGTTGATCGGCGAACTGACCCGCGAGGGCGTCACGGTCCGCGAGACGCTTCGACCCGCCACCGGCGCCGCGGCGGGCCGGATCGCGGGCACGATCCTCAAGGTCGGTTTCGCCGCGGCGATCTGGCTGCAGCTCTCGATCGCCGCGTTCCTGTAGCGCCGCCTGCGGCGGCGAGACCAGGAAAACAGGAGATCAGGAGAGCAGGAGACTTCGGGGTGGCGTCTCTCGCGTGTCCGTCAGATCGTCGCTTCGGTCACGCGGAGAACCTCCTCGACCGTCGTCCGTCCCTGCGAGACCTTCGCGAATCCATCCTCTCGGAGCGTCACCATGCCGCGTTCGCAGCAGAGGCGACGGAACTCCGTGACGTTCGGATTCGACGCGATGAGATCGCGGAGATGGTCGTCGAGGACGAGCAGTTCGTAGAGACCGACTCGTCCGGTGTACCCGGTCTGCCGGCATGATTCGCACCCCTGACCTTGCGGAAGCGTCTCGGTATGCAGGCCGTGGACCGCGAGGAACTCCCGCATGTCCTCCGCCACCTCGACCTCGCCGGCACAGTGCGGACAGATTCGTCGCACGAGACGCTGGGCCAGCACGCCGTTGAGGGCGGCGCCGACGAGGAACGGCTCGACGCCGATGTTGATGAGTCGGGTGATCGAACTCGGAGCGTCGTTGGTGTGCAGCGTCGAGAGCACGAGGTGGCCGGTGAGCGCCGCCTGCACCGCGATCGACGCGGTCTCGTGATCGCGGATCTCGCCGACCATCACCACGTCGGGGTCCTGACGCAGGAGCGCCTTGAGCGCCCGCGAGAACGTCATGTCGATCGCGTTGTGGGTCTGGATCTGCGTGACGCCTTCGAGGGCGTATTCGACCGGGTCCTCGACCGTCGAGATGTTCAGCCGCTTGAGATCCATCTGCCGCAGCGACGAGTAGAGCGTGGTCGTCTTTCCCGAACCCGTCGGTCCGGTGACGAGGATGATCCCGTGCGGCTGCTCGATCTGCTTCTTCCAGATCAGCAGGGTGTCCTCGGAGAAGCCGAGATCGTCGAGCGAGACCTGGATCGCGCGGTCATCGAGAATACGCATGACCGTCTTCTCGCCGTGCGAGGTCGGCACGGTCGAGACGCGGAGGTCGAGCTTGCGACCGAGCACGGTGGCCCGGATGCGACCGTCCTGCGGGAGTCGACGCTCGGCGATGTCGAGGTTCGCCATGATCTTGATGCGACTGGTCAGCGCGGAGTGCATCTTCCGGGGGGGCGTCAGCATCTCGAAGAGGATGCCGTCGATGCGCATGCGCACCTTGAGCTGCCGTTCGCCGGGCTCGATGTGGATGTCCGAAGCGCCTTCCTGCAGGGCGGTCGCGATGATGTGATTGACGTAGCGGACGACCGGCGAACTCTCGGCCTCGGCCTCGAGATCGGTCTCCTCCTCATCGCGCTTCTCGACCTCGACGTCATCCTCATCGACGTCGGCGAGGATCGACTCGACGTCCACCGACGACGGCTCGGCCTCGCCGGTGAGTTCGCGGATCGCATCCTCGATCTCACCCGCGCAGGTCAGGACGTGCCGCACCACGGAGACGCCGAGGCGACGCTTGACGTCGTCGAGCAGGAACACGTCGTCGGGATTGGTGGTTCCGACGATGGTGCGCGACCCCTCGCCCGCCAGCGGGACGACCAGTCGCTCGCGGCAGAAGTCGGCTCCGAGGCGCTTCAGCGCCGCGGCGTCGATGGTCGCGGCGGACACCCGGGTGAACGGAATGCGGGCGATCTCCGCGACGCCGGACTGCACGACGTGCTCCGGGACGCCGAGGTCCAGCAGCAGTGCCGAAGCGGTTCGATCGGGAGATTGCGAGACGAGTCGCCGGAGCGTCTCACGCTGCGTCGCGTCGATGTCGCCGCGGGCGTGAAGAAGATCGCCGAGGTCGGTCGGCAGTTCGGGAAGCGACGTCGCGGACTCGCCCTGACCGGGCACGAAGAGATCGCGAAGCGCATCGTCAGGCCGCGTGGGTCGGACGTGGTCCTCGGCGATCGCCTGGGTGGGATCGACCTCTCGGCCGAGTCCGTCGCCGGTTCGGAAGTCGGGCGGTCGGGCGACATCAGGCCGCTTCACCGTCGAGACCGGACGCGTCGCCGGCGAGGCGCCGAGGGAAGGTCCCGGATCCGGTGCCGCGGAAGGCGGGATGTCGGCCAGCCCGTCGTCGCCACCGAGATCCGGACCCGCCGGCTCCCTGGGCGCGGACGGATCAGGATCACCGAGATCCTTGAGCAGCCGCTCGATGTCGAATCGTCCCACGCTCGCCCTCCAGTCGTCGCCAACCGCCTCGGTGATGCCCCGCTGTTCCGATCGATCAGTAGTCGCGGTGGACCGGCACCTCGATCTGCCGCTCATGCCGGGGCTCGAGCAGACGCGAGACGAACACCACGCCGTCACGACCGATCCGCACCACCTCGAAGGTGTACTCGCGCCCCTCGTGCGGCACGTCGAAGATGTCGCCGACCATCAGCCGGTAGCCGTTGAGCACGGTCTGCGCCCGCGGCGTGTCCGGCGCGAGGATCGCCGTCACCTTCATGCGATGCCCGATCTCGTCGATCGTCGCATCGAACTCGTCCTTCATCTGGTCGATCGTGTTGACCGGCGTCACGGCGGCCTTGACGACCTCCTTGCTCGCGAATTCACCGTAGTAGGTGAACGGCGAGAGCGATCGAAGATCGGTGATCCCGACCTGCAGGTCGTTGAGCCGGTCCTTGTCGAGTTCGTCGAGGATGCGGAGGTCGTCGAGCCCGACGACCGCGCCCTGCTTCTCCGCCTCGAGCACCCAGCTTCCGACCTGCGCCTGCTCGGCGGCGGGAATCAGAGTGTCCTGACCGGAGATCGTTCCGAGGAACCGCATCGACCAGAGTCCGGCGACCGAGGCGAGCACGACACCGCCGAGGATCATGGTGCCGCCGTCGATGCGACGACCGCCCCCCGCCTGGGCCGCCGCAGTGAATCCATCATCCACCGAGAAGTCGATGGTTCCTCCGCGGATCACGGGATCGTCGATCGACGAGTCCACGCTGTCACCGATCAGATCGTTGGAATCAGTTGCGCTCACGCGTCACCTCCCTCACCCTCGCAGTAGACGACGACCGTCACCGCGACATCGAGATCACCCTGCGGACGGTCCTCGTCATCGTGGCGACCCTTGGTCATGTGACGCTCGAGTTCGAGCGACTGCACCCGCACGATGCGCGGAAGTCGTTCGAGATCGACGAGGAATCGATAGATGCCGGGGAAGTCGCCCCGCACCTCCATGTTCAGCGGGATCTCGAGATGCCCCTGCACCTCGGCCTGATTGGCGGCACGAATCGACGCGAATCGCAGCGAGTTGCGATCGCCGATGCGATGCATCTCCGCAAGCAGGTCGTCGACCTCCTCCGCATCGGGGATGTTCCGGCGGAAGTCCGCCAGCCGGAGCTCGGCCTGGCCGATCGCATCCCGGACATCACCCACGGCACCGGCCAGTCGATCAAGACGGCTCAGCGTGGTCTCCATCGCGGCGATCTCGCGACGGGACTCCTCGATGTCGTGGTTCCGAGGCTGGAACACGAAGAACCACGCCGCGACCGGCACCGCGGCCAGCACGACGAGGAACGCGATTTCACGGGCACCCAGCTTCATCGGTCCTCCTCCACGTCAACCGACGCGACCGAAGCCGCATCGACGCGACGGATGTCGGCATCGGGATCGAGCTCGAAGAGCACGCGGAACTCACGCATCCCGCGATCGTCGATCTCCACCTGCCGCGTGTGATCGAGACGCACACGTCGGAACACGTCCACCGACACCAGCGCGTCGATGAAGAGCGAGACCTCCTCGAGCGTCGGGGCGAGCCCCTCCAGCTCGACGGTGGTCGCCCAGCGACGCGGCTCGGGCCGCGGCTTCGTCTCCGGTTCGGTCGCCTTCTTCGCCGCCCCGCGGGTCGAGATCGACGCCACCGCGGCCGGCTTCTCCTTCGGAGCCTTGATTTCGGTGGTCTCGAGGTTGAACCGGGTGAGGCTGAGCGTGTCGGGCATGCGTCCGACGATCTCGGCGAGCAGATTCGATCGCGGCACGGCGTCGAGCAGACCGACGGCGATGTGCGCCTTGTCGACGATGCGGGCGACCCGCTCTTCGTAGGCCTTCATCTCCTCGATCCGAGCGCCCGCGTCCTGATACCGCTGATTGACCGCCGCCCGTGCCGCACGGACGTCGTTCCACGTCCGGTCGGTGGCGAGGTACGCGAGCGCGACCCCGCCCATCACCACGACGAACAGGGCGATCGCCATGATGTTGGTGCGCCGCTCGGCGCGACCCTTGACGTAGTCGTCGGGCAGGAAGCCCGTCTGTTCGGAGGTCTTGTTCAACACGGTTCGGCTCCGGGAGGCGTCAGGCCTCCACCTCGATCGCGCACAGACCGCACGCGACGGTCCACTCGGGATGCTCATCGGCGGGGACAAGCACGCCGGCACCCTCGGGGGTGGCGGCCAGCAGTCGACGAATCGGATCACCCACGCTCGACTTCACGCCCATGCGTCGGGCGAGATGTCCAGCGAATCGACGGCTGTGCGATTCGCCGCCGACCATCACGAGCCGGTCGATCGGACTTCCGATCGCGGCCTGCGAGTATCGGGCGCACATCAGCAGTTCCTCGGCGATCGACTCGTGCACGTCGGCCAGTTCCGCGGCGACGGTCGCGGACGATCCGACGCTGCTCAGGGACGGCGCCGGGGCCCCCTGACGGCGATCGGTCGCGACGGCGGTGCCGCTCGCGGCACGCTCCCTCGCCTGCGACTCGTCGCGGGCGGCCTTGGCCAGCCCCGCACGGAGGATCGCGGACATCTGTTCGGGTGCCGGCTCCTCGCGGACGGCCGGGGCGGGCGCAGAGAGCGCCTCGCGTTCTTCGGTCACCCGCCGGATGCGGGCGGCGGAAGCGGTGCATCCCCAGGTGGCGGCGGCGATCTCGTCGAACTGACGGCCACCGATCGGGATGATCCGGGCGAAGACGAGATCGGTTCCGCGAGCGACCGCGACCTTGATCGCGCCCCATCCCGCGTCGACGTACATCGTCACCACGGTTCGATCCTCGGCACGACGGTGCAGGTGATCGAACGCACGCAGCATGGGAAACTGGTCGGGCTGGACGCCGACGAGATCGAACCGGCATCGCTTCAGGAGGTCGACGTGCCGCATCACGTCCTCGCGAGCGATCGCGAGCGTGACCCGATCGCGTTCGCTCCCGGGAATCGGGAACGACCTCGCGACGACCGCCGCGGGAAGGCAGTTCATCCGGCCCGCGACCTCGGCGCGCACCTGATCGTCGGCCGAGAGCGTGCTCGTCGGATCGATGCGGGTCTGCTGCACGATGAAGTGCGAACTCGCGGGCGAACAGATGATCCGTCGGCCCTGGAATCCACCCTGACGGAGCACGCCGGGCAGTTCCTGGGCGAGGAACGCGAATCGGCGATCAGTGTTCCCACGAGCCTCGTCGGGAATCTCGAGCGACTGTGCGGCCACGATCGCGGGCGTCTCGCCACCGGTGATCTGGAGCAGCTTGACCGAAGACGCACCGAAGTCGGCCACGACGGGCGAGGCGGTCTTGGTGAACATCGATCGGAAGCGCATGACGATCTCCGGACCTGAAGACGGGGTTCTTCCCCGCAGGATCGGATCGACCGTCGGAGGTCGCCGGTTGAGATGGAGATGGCGAGGAGCGCGGATTCAGCGACATCCGGCGGGGTATCGACCCCGTTCAGGTCGACGCCCGGGTGTTCTCGGACCCACCGCGGCGATGGTGGTGGTCAACGACCGACGAGACTGGCCGCGACCTCGGCGAGCCGGGCGAAGGCTTCGTCGAGTCGCCAGACCTGCCGCTCTCGATCGCCGGTCGTGTTCGAGATGACCCGGATCTCGACCGCGCGGGCTCCGAGAAGTCGGGCGGCGTGAAGCACACCCGCCCCTTCCATCGCCTCGGCGATCGCACTCGTTCGGCGGGCCATCTCGACCGCGAGCGCATCGGTGCCGGAACAGGTCGCGACGGTGGCGATGTCGCCGAGGTGCGCGTCGGGCAGCACCCTCTGCAACCTCGCAAGCCCTTCGGTGTCCGCCGGAATGCGATTGTCCGGTGCGAAACTCGCGATCGGGAAGCCGAGTTCACCGATCGTGCGAAATCCCTCGGGCGTCTGGATGCCCTCCTCGGCGGCGTGCGCTGCGGAACCCAGCACCACCGCGCCGATCGGAACCGCGGGCTCACCGTGCTCGCTCGGGAGCGAGCCCGCGATGCCTGCGGAGACGACCAGCGGCGACGGCGTCTCGCCCGTTCGCGCTGCGAGGGCGAGCGTGGTCGCGATCGCCGCGTTCACCCGCCCCACCCCCGAGACGACCACCGGGATCCCGACGTCGCGAAAACATGATGCCTCGCGTTCGGTCGAGGCGACCACGAGCAGGTCGTGGTTCGTCCCGGTCACGAGCCGCCGCCCGCGAGTCGATCGACGAGACCTTCGAGCGGCTCGGTGCGTTGTTCACCGCCGACCAGATCCTTGACCTGCACGAGTCCATCCGCGAGTTCCGCACCGAGAATGATCGCGGTCGTCGCGCCGGACTTCGACGCCTCGCCGAGCAGCTTGCCGACGTTGCGGGTGCTGCGGTAGCTGCGCCTCGCGTGCACCCCCGCCTGCCGAAGTGCGGCGAGCAGCCGGACCGCAGGCCGATCCGCCTCGTCGGTCGCAGAGAGCACGAAGACCACGGGCGCCGGCGGCGCGATGCCGTCGAGCAGTCCCCGGTCGCGCAGCACGAGACCAAGGACGACGTCGCCCATGCCGAAGCCGACCGCGGAGGTCGGCGGGCCGCCCATGAGTTCGACCAGTCCGTCGTAGCGTCCGCCGCCCGCGATCGCCCGCTCGCGACCGCCGGTCTCGTGGATCTCGAAGACGCTGCCGGTGTAGTACGCGAGTCCTCGCACGATGCCGAGATCCCACTCGCACCAGTCGGCGAGCCCGGCGTCCACCAGCGCGTCCCGCAGTCCCTCCATCGGCCCGAACGCCTCGACGGGGACCGACGACTCCGCCGCGAGTTCGGCGAGATCGGTGCCGATCGAGCGACGCGTCCGCGCCAGTCGATCGAACGCGGCGAGTCCGTCGGCGTCGAGACCGAGCTCCCCCGCCTTCTCCGCGAAGACCTCGGGCGGCATCTTGTCGCGCCGATCGAGCAGGGTGAACGCGGTCGTCATCGCGTCGGAACGCACGCCGAGCGACTGAAGCCCGAGCGCGACCGCGTCCCGATGGCTGAGGCGGACGGTCACCGCATCGGGGCCGAGACCGAGACGATCGAGCGCGGAGACCGCGGTCGCGACGACTTCGGCGTCCGCGATCGGATCGTCGAGTCCGAGCATGTCCACGTTCCACTGCACGAACTCCCGCAGACGGCCGCGTTGCGGACGCTCGGCCCGGAAGTGCGACGGAACCGCGAACCACTTCACCGGCCGCGGCAGGCTCGGGCCCTTCGCCGCGACCATGCGGGCGAGCGTCGGCGTGAACTCCGGACGGAGCGCATAGTCGTCGTCACCACCGGCACGTCGGAACGAGAACAGCTCGCTGACGATGCCTTCGCCGCTCTTCACCGTGTAGAGCTCGAGATGCTCGAAGGTCGGTCCCTCGATCTCGTCGAAGCCGTGACGCACCGAAGCGTCGCGCCACGCCGACTCGATGTGACGGCGGACGGCCATGTCCTCGGGGAAGAAGTCGCGGGTGCCCTTGGGGGCCTGGAATCGTCGGGGAGTGGTCACGGGGGGAGTGGATGGGAGAGAGGAGAGAGGAGAGTGGAGAGTGGAGACTGGAGGGTGGAGAACGGAGCGTCAGGCGTGGCGGGACGTCCGGGGCTTCTTGATGATCATCGACATCACGACGACCGCGAGGCCCCAGCCGATTGCGAGATCGCCCGCCATCGCCCGCGTCCAGCCTGCGGGATGATGCATGAAGTTCGCGGGAACGATCACGCCCGAGATCGCGGCGAAACCGATGATCGCGATGCCGATCGCGAGGCGACCTCCGAAGCCACAGCCCGCACGCGCGGCGGTCGAGAGCAGGATGGCGAGGAGAAGGGAGCCCGCGAACTCCAGTGCGATCCCGGTCGCGAACATCCCCTCCATCGATCCCTTGATGCCCTTCGGGTGCACGAGCAGCACGCCGGTCGGGCCTTCGCTCATGCGGGTCATCCACGCTTCGGTGGCGGCGGTCATGGCCGCGTCATCGTCGGGATCGTCCACCACCGGCTCGGGCGGGAAGACGTAGACGCCCGGTTCGGTCACGTTCTCGCTGATGGCCGCCATCACCGCGTCCGCGGGACGCAGGTTCTCGACGCTGTCGTCCCAGATCCCGAGAGCCATCCACGCCAGGCCTCCCCAGACGAAGACGACGACCGTTCCAACGATCGCGGCGATGATCAGACGCATCAGGCGGCTCCCGGGAGAATCGGAAACGTCGGTCCATGCGGCAACGCCGCGGCGCCGCAGGCTACCGCGCCGCCGCCAAGGCCCTCGCGAGGGGGCGTCAGTCGGTCGTGAAGCGATGGACCATGCGGTGCCGGTACGTCTGCCCGGGCCTCAGCACCACGTCGGGCCAGCCGGCATCCCCCTGATGGTTGATCGAATCGGGAAAGGCCTGGGTCTCGAGGCAGAGACCACCGAACTTCTCGTAGATCGCCCCACCCTTGCCGATCATGCCGTTGAGGAAGTTGCCGGTGTAGAACTGGATGCCGGGCTGATCGGTCGCGATCGTCATGACGATGCCGGTGCGGGCATCCTCCAACCGGACGACCTCCCGCATCGTGCCCGCGTCGCCGTTCAGGCAGAAGTTGTGGTCGTATCCCCCGGGATTTTCACCCTCCTCGGGATACGCACCGATGTCGCGACCGATGCGCTTCGGCGTGCGGAAGTCCACCGCGGTGCCGGCGACCGGTGCGAGGTCGCCGGTCGGGATGAAGGTCCCATCGACGGGCGTGTAGCGATCGGCGCGGATGGCGAGGATCTCGTCGAGAATCGGACCGGAGTCGTGACCGCCGAGGTTCCAGTAGGTGTGGTGGACGATGTTGATCGGCGTCGGGGCATCGGTGGTCGCCGACATCTCGACCTCGAGTTCGTTCCGATCGGTCAGGATGTAGATCGCCTCCGCCTCGACGCGACCCGGGTAGCCCTCCTCGCCATCGGGACTGACGAGCGTGAACCGCACGCCCGGTCCCTTCGACGTGACGATCGGATCCGCGTTCCAGCGACGCTTGTCGAAGCCGACCGCGCCGCCGTGCAGATGATTCGGGCCGTTGTTGGTCGCGAGCGTGTACGTCTCGCCGTCGAGCGAGAAGACGCCCTCGGCGATGCGGTTGCCGACCCGTCCGACCGTGCAGCCGAAGTACTGACTCTTCTCCGGATACTCCTCGGCGGTGTCGAAGCCGAGCACGACGTCCACCCCACGGCCGTCTCGATCCGGCACCACCACCCGCGTGACCGTCGCACCGTGATCCATGACCTCGACCGCCATGCCGTTGGCGTTCCGCAGGGTGAAGAACTGGACCGGCTGGCCGTCGATCGTGCCTCCGGACCGCATCTCGTGCGTGGTCTCCATCGGGGTCTCCGTGACGACGTCGGTCGTGCGACATCCGCCGAGCGACGCGGCGAGGGCGAGGGTGGCGACGACGACTGGCTGCCTTCTCATGATGCTTGCTCCAGATGGCGGCGCCTCCGGTCGGATCGGCGCCGGTCGAATCAGATCAGGGAACGTCGCCGGGCGACCGTGCGCCGCAGCGATTCGTCGGCGATGGCGCCGGCGAGGATGACACCGCCGATCACGGCGTACTGGATGGTGTCCGGAATCCAGTCGATGAGCGTGATCGCGTTCTGCAGCACCTGCATGAGCGCGGCACCGATGATGACGCCGAGAATGGATCCCTCGCCGCCCCGCAGACTGCACCCGCCGAGGACCGCGGCCGCGATCGCATACAGCTCGTAGAAGTTGCCGAAGTCCGCAGGCTGGGCGCTGCCGACGTCGAGGATGAAGAGCAGGCCGCCGAAGCCCGCGAGCCCGGCGCAGAGCACGTACGCGAGAATGACCAGCCGCCCGGTCCGGATGCCGCCGTGTCGGGCCGCCGACTCGTTGCGCCCGGTCGCGAGCAGATGCCGTCCCCAGACCGTCGTCCGCAGGAACACGATCGCGAGCACCGCCACCACGACCAGGATCACGAACGTCGCGGGAATCGCGAAGTCCTCGACCCCGGGGATCTCGAACCGGTGCTTCACGAACGACCGCAGGCCCTTGAACTCGTTCTGGAATCCGACCGTTCGATCGGTGGTGATGCCTCGCGCGATGCCGCGGTAGAGCAGCAGCCCGCAGAGCGTCACGATGAATGGCTGCAGCCGGACCTTCTGCACGAGCGTGCCGTGCGCGAGTCCGATGAGCACCCCGAGCCCGAGCACCGTGGGCACCGCGAGCCACGGATCGACGCCCTGTTCGACGAGCAGCCACGGAAGCAGGCACCCGACCAGCGCGATCACCGAGCCGATCGAGAGATCGATGCCGCCGACCATGATGACGAACGCAGCGCCGATCGAGATCACGCCGAAGAGCGAGGTCCGTCGGAGCAGGTTCTCGATGTTGTACGCGGTCAGGAAGTACGGGGTGAATCGCGACGTGAGGAAGCACGTCACGACGAGGAGGCCGAAGACGCCGAGGATCTTGCCGATTCCGGCGGGAAGTTCGAAGCGTCGAGTGGTCGACGTGGTGCCGGCATCCGGCAAACTGGTGTTCGTCGGGGTCCCGCTCATGCCGCCTCGCCCTCCGTTCGGTCGCCGCCGGTCGCGAGCGCCATGATCGCGGACTCCGTCGCCTCGGCGCGGCTCAGTTCGCCGGCGATGCCACCATCGTGAAGCACCACCACGCGATCGGCGACCGCCAGCAGTTCCTCCATCTCGCTGCTCGCCGCGACGATCGCAGTGCCGCTGCGGGCGAGCCGATCGAGAAGCGCGTGCACCTCGGCCTTCGCACCGACGTCGACGCCCCGGGTCGGCTCGTCGAGCAGAAGCACGCGCGGCTCGCACGCCACCCAACGACCGACCGCGACCTTCTGCTGATTGCCGCCGCTCAGTCCGCCCGCCGGATGCGACGTCCGAGGTGGACGGACGCCGAGCCGCCGGACGAGTTCCGCGGCGGACTGCGACTCCCGGGCCCGTGACCGGAACGGCCCGCGGGCGAACCGGCGAAGTCCGGGCATGACGAGGTTGTCGCGCACCGACTCTTCGAGGAACACGCCGTCAGCCTTGCGATCCTCGGGGACGAGCACGAGTCCCGCCGCCGCGGCGTCCGCGGGGTGCCGGACATGCACCGGTCGTCCATCGACCTCGACCACACCGCCGAGCATCGGGTCCACGCCGACGATCGCCCGCAGCAGTTCGGTGCGTCCGGCGCCGACGAGTCCGGCGAGCGCCACGATCTCCCCAGGACGAACCTCCAGGTCGATCGTCCGGTTCGGGAATCGTCGGGTGCGCAGTCCGAAGACCCGAAGTCGCGGCGGGCCATCCGCGACCGGCTCGGCGTCCGCCCGAAGATCGCTTCCCACGAGTTCGCGGCCGACCATCAACCGGACCATCGACCCACGATCGATCGAGTCACCGGTCAGCGTGCCGACGTGTCGACCGTCGCGCAGCACCTCGACCCGATCGGAGATGCGCCGCACCTCCTCGAGTCGATGCGAGATGTAGACGATCGCGGTCCCCGACTTCCGAAGGCGATCGATCGTGTCGAGCAGCACTCCCGTCTCACGGTCGGTCAGGCTCGACGTCGGTTCATCCATGATGATGACCCGTGCGTCGGTCGCGAGCGCCTTGGCGATCTCGACAAGCTGCCTCGTCCCCATGCCGAGCCCCGAGACGGCGCGACCGGGATCCAGATCGGCCAGCCCGACGCGGGCGAGGGCCGCCGAGGCCTGACGCCGCGCCTCGGCCCGATCGAGAAACGGCCCGCGCCGCGGCTCGCGCCCGAGCAGGATGTTCGCCCCGACGTCGAGGTTGTCGGCGAGGCTGAGTTCCTGGTGGATGAGCACGACGCCCGCGCGGATCGCGTCCCGCGGTTCGCGGAAGCGCACCGGTTCTCCGTCGAGCCGAAGCTCGCCGTCGTCGGGTCGCACGTCACCCGCCAGCACCTTCATCAGCGTGCTCTTGCCCGCCCCGTTCTCGCCGACCACCGACACGACCTCGCCCGCGGCGATCGACACCGACACGCCCGCGAGCGCGGTGACGCCCGGGTAGCGCTTCACGATGCCGGTGGCCTGGAGCAGCATGGTCATCGATGCGGATCGTCGTCGATCACTCGGCGGACGCCGGCGCCTTGCCGGTCTTCACCCGCAGGTCGGCCCAGAACGCGTCGACGTCGTCGGCGCGGATGGTCCGGGCCGGAATCGCGACCATGCCGCCTTCCGGCACGCCCGCGTCTCCGCCGCGAGCCAGCTTCGCGAGGATCTCGACGCTCATGCGGCCGTACTCGTACGGGTTCTGCACGATGGTGCCGACCACGCTGCCGTCCTTGATGCCCTGCAGGGTCTCGTCGTCCTCGTCGAATCCGACCACCACGACCTCGCCGAGCCGTCCCGCCCCCTCCAGCGCCTCAAGGATGAGCGGCGGGTTGTACGCGAAGAGTCCGACCATGCAGTCCACCTCGGGGTGACGGCTCAGCACGTCCTCGACGTTGGCCTTCGCCTTGGCCCGGTCGAACTGGTCGGTCAGGGTGCCGAGGATCGTGTAGCCGTTGCCCTCGACCGGCGAGCCCGGCTCGTCGTACCGGCTGGAATCCGGGTCGCGGCCGAGGACCTCGTCGATGAGCCCCTGGCGGCGGAGGCGTGCGTTGTCCTGCTCGAGCCGACCGACGAAGACGAAGACCTCGCCGCCGTCGGGAAGCGCGTCCCGAAGCAACCGCCCGGCCATGCGACCGGCGTCGTAGTTGTCCATGCCGACGTACGCGAGCCGCTGCGAACCGGGGGCATCGGAGTCGTGCGTGATGACGTTCGTGCGTTCCGCTGCGGCATCGATGACGTCGATCTGGTTTCCAGCATCGATCGGACTCACCGCGATGCCGTTCACGCCACGGGTCACGAGATCCTCGAGCATCCGCTTCTGGTCGGTGACGCCACCGGTCGGCATGAGCACCTCGACCTCGACGTCGAACTCGTCGCCCGCGGCGTTCGCCCCGGCTTCCGCGATCTTCCAGAAGTCGGCGACGCCGTTGGTGACGTACGCGATGCGCGGCGTCGCGTCGGCGGACGCATCGGCGCCGCCCGCGGTCGGGGATGACGACGACCCGTCCCCGCATCCGACCAGCAACGTCACGCCGACCAGGGAACCTGCCAGAGATGCGACCAGACGCTCACGAATCATGCTTCGACCCTTCGAATGTGTCATTGAACGAGTCCGACCTTCACGCCACCGGATCCCCACCTTCCTCGCGCCTCTTCCCCTCAGTGCACCGTCATCCCGCCGTTCACGTGGATGTTCTGCGCTGTGATGAACGACGCGGCGTCGCTGGCGAGGAACGCCACGCAACCCGCGACATCCTCGGGCACGCCCCACCGATCCATCGGGATCAGGGCGCGATAGCCGTCCTTCTCCTCCTGCGGATCGTTCTCGTGCCGCTCGACGGGGATCCACCCGGGCGACACCATGTTGACGGTGATGTTCCACGGCGCCAGTTCGGTCGCCATCGACCGGTTCCAGCCGTTCTGGGCCCCCTTCGCCGCGACGTACGGGCTGAAGTTCCCGACCCCCCGGGCGACGACCTCACTGCCGATGTTGATGATCCGCCCCCATCGCTGCCCCTTCATGTGCGGAAGCACGGCGCGGGCCAGCAGGAACGGACTGCGGACGAAGAAGTCGAGCATCGACTGGTGGAAGGTCCAGTCGTACTCCTCGATGGGCATGTGCGGCTGATCGGGCGTCGCGTTGAGGACCAGGATGTCGATCGGCCCGAGCGACTCCGACACCTCGGCGACGATCCCGGCGACATCCTGTTCGTCGATGACCGAACCGCGAACGAGGCATCCTTGGTGCCCCTGCGATCGGAACGATGCGAACGCGCCTTCCGCCCGCTCCCGATTGTTGGCGTAGTTCATCGCGACCGCGGCGCCGGCCCGAGCGAGACCGCAGGCCATCGCGAACCCGAGTCCGGCCGTCGAACCGGTCACCAGTGCAACCCGACCGCGAAGGTCGATGATGGGCGCGAGGCCGTTGCCGGTGGCGTCCGACGACTCGTCGGGCTGGGTCATCTCTGGGCTCCGCGGAGGGCGATGTCCGCAACCTACCGCGCCGGAGTCCCACAGGATGCGGCGTCACCCGCAGGCGGGATCAGTCGCCCGATGATTCGCCGACCGGACGCGATTCGCGATCGCGTCGCTTCGCCTCGATCCGCTCCGCGGCGGGCACCCGGACGTCTCGGACGAGCCCGAGCCGTTCCATGGTCCGGATCGCGATCCAGCTCGAATCGAACTGCCACCACTCCAGCCCGTGACGAGCCGAGGTCGGGAACGCGTGATGGTTGTTGTGCCAACCTTCACCCAGGGCCAGAACGCCGACGATCACGTTGTTGCGACTGTGATCACCGGAACGGAAGGGACGGCTGCCCCAGAGGTGGCAGATCGAGTTCACGCTCCAGGTGATGTGATGGACCACCAGAACGCGGACCAGTCCACCCCAGATGAAGCCCAGGAAGGCGCCGCGGAGGAAACTGCCTCCGAGAGCGATCTCCAGCAGGCCTCCGAGGAGCGTCGGAATGACCAGACTCAAGGCGACCCAGAGCGGGAACAGTCCGCTGATGCGTCGGATGAGGTTGTCGCGGATGAGATCCGGGACGTACCGATCGAGCGGATCTCCCGGCGGATGGAAGATCCAACCCATGTGGGCGGTCCAGAACCCCTTGAGCATGGCGCGAATGCCGTCGCCATGGCCATGCGGGGAATGCGGATCGTCCTCGGAGTCGCTGTGCTGATGGTGCTTGCGATGAGTCGCGCACCAGCGAAGGATCGAGCCCTCGACCGCCATCGAGCCAAGGATGCCGAGCATCGCGACCACCACGGGCCCGGCGCTGAACGACTTGTGCGTGAAGTACCGGTGATATCCGACAGTGATGCCCATCCCGGTCAGGATGTACATGAGGGTCATCAGCACCAACTGTGGCCAGTCGACGCCATTGCCCCACATGTAGACGATGCCGACGATGAGACCCACGACCGGAAGCAGGATCGCGATCAGATTGGCGATCCGGCTCCGGAGCGGGAGGCCCGCGTAGCCGTTGATCTCGTGATCGAGCTTCGGATCGAGAACAGAATCGGCCGCGGGCGGCGTGGTGCCGCCCGCGACCGAAGGAGTGTCAAGCGTCGTCATGCGAAGGTGCTCACCAGCCGCCGCGGTTGCCGCCACCACCGCCGCCACGGTAGCCACCGCCACCGCCGCCACGGAAGCCGCCGCCACCGCCGCCGCCACGGGGACGATCCTCACGGGGACGGGCTTCGTTGACGTTCATGGAACGACCGCCGAAGTCGCTGTTGTTGAGCGCCTCGATCGCGGCGTTGCCCTGGGCCGAGTCGGGCATCTCGACGAACGCGAAACCGCGGGGACGGCCGGTCTCGCGGTCCATGATGACGGCCACATCGGAAACTTCACCGTGCGCTTCAAAGGCGCTGCGGATGTCTTCCTCGGTGGCGTTGAACGGAAGGTTGCCCACGAAAAGCTTCATGGTCGAATGGTCCTGCCCTGTGGTTCGAATCCGAAGGTGACCATCAGGGCGGATCAGCACTCGGAGCTCACGACGGGGCCGGCCATCCGGACCCTCCGCCGATCAAGGGCGGAAGTCTACGCCAAATCTGAGGCGGACGTCGGATGAGGAACAAGGAATCCGAAGATCAGGTCCCCGGGCCCTCGCCCCCCCACCCCGATCACCACTCCGGGCCGCCCGAGTACCGGCCGTAGACATCGGCCATCGCCTGCACCATCTCGCCGAGGGTGCATCGGGCGATCGACCCGGCCACGAGGGCGTCCATGACGTTCTCGCCCGCCCGGGCGGCCGCCCGGATCGCATCCAGGGCCCGCGCAGCCCCGTCGGCGTCCCGGGACCGCCGGTACCCCGCCAGCCGGTCGCACTGATCGGTCTCGACCGTGTGCGGGATCTGCAGGATCTCGACCTGACGATCCTCGTTGCCGTCGCGATAGGCGTTGACCCCCACCACGATCCGATCGCCGGCCTCCATCTCCTGACCGGTGCGGTAGCTCGCCTCGGCGATCGCCCGGCGGAAGTAGCCCTTGTGGATGCCCGAGACCACCCCGCCCATCTCGTCGATGGTCGAGATGATGTCGTTGGCGTCATTCTCCATCTGGTCGGTCAGCCCCTCGACGAACCACGACCCACCGAGCGGATCGACGGTTCGGTGGACGCCGGTCTCGTGGGCGAGGATCTGCTGGGTCCGCAGCGCGACGCGGACCGCGGTCTCGGTCGGGAGACCGAGCGTCTCGTCCATCGAGTCGGTGTGGAGGCTCTGACAGCCGCCAAGCACGCCCGCCATCGCCTGGTACGCGACGCGGACGATGTTGTTGAGCGGCTGCTGCTCCGTGAGCGAGCACCCCGCGGTCTGGACGTGCGTGCGCATCCACCACGATCGCTCGTTCTTCGCGCCGAACCGCTCCTTCATCGCGGTCGCCCAGATGCGACGAGCCGCGCGAAGCTTGCAGATCTCCTCGAAGAACTCGTTGTGAGCGTTGAAGAAGAACGAGAGCCGCGGCGCGAAGCCGTCGACATCAAGCCCGCGCGACATCGCGGCCTCGACGTACTCCATCCCGTCCCGCAGCGTGAACGCGAGTTCCTGCGTCGCGGTCGATCCGGACTCGCGGATGTGGTAGCCGGAGATCGACACCGAGTTCCACTTCGGCAGATGCAGCCCGGCGTACTCGATCGTGTCGACGACGAGCTTCACGCTCGCTTCCGGCGGATAGATGAACTCGTTCTGGCTGTGGAACTCCTTCAGGATGTCGTTCTGCAGCGTGCCGCCGAGACTCGACCAGTCGATGCCGCGCTCCTTCGCCATGCCGAGGTACATCGCCCAGATCACGCACGCCGGACCGTTGATGGTCTGACTGACGGTGACCTCGCCGACCGGAATGTCGGCGTAGAGCCGGTGCATGTCGTCGATGGTGTCGATCGCGACACCGCAGCGGCCGACCTCGCCCGCGGACAGCGGATCGTCGGAGTCGCGACCCATGAGCGTCGGCAGGTCGAACGCGGTCGAGAGCCCGGTGTTCGCCTTGGTGCCCTTCGCGTTCTCGAGCAGGTACTTGAAGCGTCGGTTCGTGTCGTCGGCGCTGCCGAAGCCCGCGAACTGCCGCATGGTCCAGAGGCGGCTGCGATACATCGTGGGATGCACGCCGCGGGTGAACGGGTACGCGCCGGGCTCGCCGATGCGATCGTGGGCGCGGGTCGCATCCGCAGGGTCCGTGGTCTCGATCCGCTCAGGGCCGTAGACCTCGGAGACTTCGTAGCCGGAGAGGGTGACGGTCTCGGGATCGGGTCGCTGGGCGGCCTCGGAGGCCGAGCCGGGGTTCAGGCTGGTCATCGAAGGATTCCTCGGTGTCACAGAAGGCTCCGCATGGTACCCGCCGACGGCGAGGGCTCGACATCGCCGCGGAGGCTGCGGACACGCCCCACCGCGCAGATGTCGCCGGAACATCCGCGCCAGATGCACCAGACCACTGGGAAATCTCGACGAATGCACCGAGAGGCGAGCGGTCGGCGGGCCCGAGGGATCTTTCGCCCCGGACACGCCGGTGCATTTCGGACGGGTCACCAAGGCGGAGCGACGGGATGCCCGGTCATCGGACCGGACTTCGCCACCCGTGCAAGGACGCACCCCGCCATGACTCCTCCGATCCTCCGTCATCGCCGTCACCTTCATGCCCTGCTGCTCTTGGCGACCTTCCTGGTCCTCCACGGCCCCGCCCGAGCCCAGTCGATCGCGGCCACCGATCTCATCCTTCCCCCGACCGAACGCGAGGATGCCACCTTCGGCAATCGTGTGTCCGTCGAGGGCGACTGGATGGCGGTCGCGGCGGACCACGACGCCGGACCACTCGAGGTCGGTCGGGTGCACCTGTACCACCGCGTCTCGGGCCAGTGGATCCACCAACAGGAACTGATGGCACCCGACGGGTACGCGGGCGACCACTTCGGCATGCCGGTCGAGCTCCGGAACGACCGTCTGCTCGTCGGCATGCCCTGGGACGACGATCGCGGCAACCGCGCGGGTGCGGTGCACGTCTATCGACTCCTCGACGGCGTCTGGACGTGGATGCAGAAGCTTCTGCCGGCCACGCATGACGACACCGGCGCGCTGTTCGGCTCCACGGTGTCGTTCGGCGACACGGTGGACGAGATCCTCGTCGGCGCCTTCCTCGAGTCGATCGACGCGGACACCGCGGGCGGCGTGTGGGTGTACCGCGACTCCGGGTCGGGCTACTCGCTCGTGCAGCGACTTTCGATCGGCCAACCCGCCTGCTACTTCGGCCGCGCGATCGACGTCGAGAACGGCATCCTCGCCGTCGGCGCCCCCGGCGTCTTCACCGAAATCGGATCACGCCACGGCGGCGTGGCGATCCATCATCGCGAGAACGGCCTCTGGGTGATGGACGGCGTCCTCGTTCCTGCGACACCCGATCCGTATCAGGTCTTCGGCGAGTGCCTCGACCTCGAAGCCGATCGGCTCGTCGTGGGCAGTCCGTTCGAGGACACCTTCGGCGCCGCGGTCGGCGCCGTGCACGTCTACCGAATGATCGACGGCCTGCCATGGCTCGAGGAGTCGTTCGGTCCCGACGATCCCACCGGCGTCAGCGGCTTCGGATTCCCCTGTCGCTTCGACCCGGACGGCGATCGACTCGTGATCGGTGCGTATGCCACGGACTCGGACGGCCTGCAGGAGACCGGCGCCGCCTGGATCCGCGAGCGGATCGACGGCGAATGGACCGCGGGCGCCCGACTGCTGCCGCAGTCGTCAGGACCGGGCGACTTCTTCGGACTCTCCGCGGCGTTCGACGGTGATCTCGTCCTCGTCGGCGCGCCACGACGGGACGGTGATCTCGCCAACGCCGGTGGCGTGATCGGATTCCGGCTGCAGGACTGCGACGGCTCGGGCGATCTCGACGCCTGGGAGATCGCCGTCGGCGTGGTCGCCGATGCGAACACCGACGGCGTCCCCGACGAGTGCCAGTCGTTGCTTGCCGACCTCAACGGCGACGGAGTGGTCGACGGTGCCGACCTCGGCCTCTTCTCGACCGTCTGGGGCACCGACGGCAGTCAGGGCGGCGACGTCAACGGCGACGGCATCGTGAACGGCGCGGACCTCGCGCTGATCCTGGCCGGGTGGTGAGGGCCGAGACTCGAACGTCCTCCTCCTCTACCCCCCGTAGACCCCCCGCCCCGTCTTGTCGCCGAGGCGGCCGGCGGTGACGAGCTGACGGAGGAGCGGGCAGGGGAAGAACTTCTGGTCGCCGAGTTCGCGGTAGAGCACCATCATGATGTCGTGACAGACATCGAGGCCGATGAAGTCGGCGAGCCGCAGCGGCCCCATCGGGAAGTTGCACCCGAGCTTCATGATCTCGTCGATGTCCTCCGGCTTCGCGACGCCCTCCATCCAGGCGAAGAACGCCTCGTTGAT
>CAYZSH010000019.1:0-25407 GCA_964481025.1 uncultured Isosphaeraceae bacterium | reverse complement strand
ACTTCCAGCAGGTCAAGGCGGCCGAGGACCTGAGCTTCAAGCTCGACGACCAGACCCTCTCCACCTGCATGGTGGCGATCCAGGGGCCGAAGGTCATGGATCTGATCGGCGGAGTCTCCCGCGAGGTCCCGACGCTCAAGCGGTACCGCTTCACCGTGAAGAACGTGCTCGTGATGAAGATCATCGTGAGCCGGACCGGCTACACCGGCGAGGACGGTGTCGAGGTGATTCTGGGGGCGAACTTCGCCCGGCAGGCGCTCGGCATGCTGCTCAAGGACGTCGGTGGCGAGAACGCGATCGTCCGGCCCGCCGGACTCGGTGCCCGCGACAGTCTCCGAATGGAGGCGGGCATGCCGCTCTACGGGCATGAACTCGACGAGGTGACCGATCCCATCTCCGCGGGGCTCGGCTTCGCGGTGAAGGTGGACAAGGGCGAGTCGGATCCGCAGGAAGGACGATTCATCGGACAGGACGCGCTCCAGCGGATCGCGGCGGACGGGCCGGCACGACGACTGGTCGGGCTGACGCTGGAAGGCCGGCGCAGTCCACGCCAGGGCATGGCGGTGCGACATGGTGGCGAGGACGTCGGCGTCGTGACCAGCGGATGCCCGAGCCCGAGCCTGGGGCATCCGATCGCGATGGCATACGTGCCCACCGCGCTCGCCGAGCCCGGCACCACGCTCGACATCGATCTCGGTGGCGGCACGCCCGCGACGGTGGTGACGCTGCCGTTCCTGAAGAAGTGAGCGACCCCGGCGTCGCCGCGATCCTGCATCCATGTACAAGGAACGAGCCCGGCTTCGCAGGAAGCCGGGCTCGTGTCATGTCGGGCGTGAGTGGAGGTCGGACTGCCCCGATCAGCCGGCCATGCTGCTCGATCCGCGGCCGCGACGCATGCGGACCGGCGAGGAGGACGGTCCCTCCGAGGTCGGACGCACGAAGCGTCCCGGACGATCGTCGAGCATCTGCGACTGGAGTCGTCGGAGCGCCTCCATCTCGATCTGACGCACCCGCTCGCGGGTGAGGCCGACCTCGCGGCCGATCTCCTTGAGCGTGAGCGGTGGCTGACCTTCCAGGCCGAAGCGGAGCCGGATGACCCGGGCGTCCCGCTCGTCGATCGAGTCGAGAAGTTGCAGGATCATCTGGAACTCCTCGCGACGCTCGACCGAGACCTCGGGGAGGCCGTGGCGGGAGTCGGTGCAGAGTTCCGCGAAGTCCGCAGCCTCGCCGTCGGCGCCGGTGGGGGCCTGATTGCTGGACGAGACGGCCTTCATCGCGCGACGGATCGCGTGAATCTTCCGCTCGGGCACTCCGATCGATTCGGCGATCTCGGCGTTGGTGGGCATTCGGCCGAGTTCCTCCTCGAGCCGGGCGGCGGACTGCCGCCACTTGCCGATGAGGTCGACCATGTAGGCCGGAATGTGGATCGGCTGCGCGGCGTTGACGAGCATCCGCTTGATCGACTGCTTGATCCACCACGACGCGTAGGTGCTGAAGCGAGCACCTTGCGCGGGGTCGAAGCCCTCGACGGCGCGGATGAGCCCGATGTTGCCTTCCTCGATGAGGTCGAGCAGCGGAAGCCCGCGGTTGGCGTAGTTCTTGGCGATCGCGATGACGAGGCGGAGGTTCGATCGGATCATCAGATCCTTCGACTCCGGGCAATTGTCATTGACGATGCGCCAACCCGAGATCCGTTCCTCCTCCGGGGTGAGGAGTGGGATCTGGTTGATTTCGCGCAGATACAACTGCAGCTCGGTCTGTACGGCGGTTCTAGCCATGGTCCCTTTAACCTCTTCACCGGACACACTCCATGTCCGGTTGCCTCCTTGACGAACCCGAGGGGGAGCACCCTCGGGAACTCATCGACCTTGTTGGACGGGCCCTCCCAGACCCGACCGTGGTCGTTGTCCCTCCCAGGACTCCGCGACTGTAGAGAGCCGCCGCGACCACTGCAAGATCAAAATTCGTAGAAGACAATCCGGAATGGCGTGGTCACCTCCTCATGGCGGCTCCGGCCGGGGGCCGAAAACGCCGTTTCTCACTCCCTGACAGGCACTTCGGGTCGGACCTGCACGTGTCTGCACCGCGTCAAGAAGAATTCGTGAATGGGAGCCGCTCAGGAGGATGCCCCAGATATCAGAGCCGGAATCGGGGGCCTGACCGCTACGATCGTCGGGTCCGCGAACCACGATCGCACCCTTGGATCCATTCATGGAACGTGATCTCCGAAGGCTCCTGCAGGACTGGCCCTTCGACCCGGAGAGGCTGAACGCCCGGATTCTGGAGATCGAGGAGGGCCGGATCGTGCTGCAGGTGCGCATCGAGCTCGGCATGCTCCAGATGGAGCTCGATGGACGACCCGATGGTGGGGAGGACGTGCTCGCCCGCACCGAATCGATGATCGCGGACGATCCCGGTTTCAAGATCGATGGTGCGCTCGCGGCCACCCTTCGTCACGAGGCGGTGCAGGTGCATCAGCGGTACGTCGCGTTGCTCTCGCTCGAGCGATACGACGACGTCGTGCGCGACACCATGCGGAATCTCCGGATGTTCGATCTCTGCCGCGACCGTGCGAGCGATCCGGATGATCGAACGGTCCTCGAGCAGTTCCGGCCTCAGGTCGTGGCCACTCGGGCCCGAGCCGCGGCGCTGCTGGCATTGCGGAGCGAGCGGATCGCCGAGGCGAGGCGGCTCCTGGAGGAGGCGGTCGCGGAGATTCGCGGCGGGCTGCCGGAAGGGGCTGCGGATCCACCGGAGTGCGCCATGCTCGAAGGCATGCGTGACGTGCTGCAGCCGAAGCTTCCGGTGAGCCAGCGACACGAACTCGAACGCCGCATCCAGTCCGCGATCTCGGCGGAGAACTACGAACTCGCCGCGATTCTCCGCGACGAACTGCGTCAGCTGCGGGGTTGACGCGAACGCGTCAGTCGCGGATGCGACGGTTCTGGATCGTGGCGCGAAGGGCTCGCGCCCGTCGCTCGAACGCCGAACCACCCAGATCGCGGAACTCGGTCTCCAGACGCTCCAGGCGGGCATTGATCTTCGCGAGATCGCGACCGAGCGCGGCGAGGATCTCGAGCTTCTCGATCTCGCTCCGCCACCACCATCGTGAACCGCGGCCACTGCCGGCGTTGATGCGGGAAAGCGTCCGCACCGCGGCCGCGGCCTCCGTGTCCGACGGCGTCACGCGATTGCGATCGACCGACTCCAGACGAGCCCCCTGGAGCGTCGCCTGAAGGTAGAGACCTTCCAGTCCACCGGGATGGGCGGCGACCACGGCATCTGCCACCTGCCGCGCATCGGCGGTACGGCCCGCGGCGCCGAGCATCCAACCCAGTTCGATGGCGGCCTCGGGGCGGGTCCGGGCGTCCCGGATCATCGCGGCGACATCGACCTGCACGCGGTCGAGGGCACCGGCCGCCGTCTTGCGGGCGGCGGCGCGGTCGTCGCGATCGATGGCGTCCATCACCGACTCGAAGTCCCGATGAAGCTGGTCGCCGACCGCACGAGTCGCCAGCGTCGGATCGAGTTTCGCCAGCGCCGCCCGCATCCGGTCGGCATCCGCCGTCCGGTCGGCGGCTTCGAGGGCCGGCAGGGCGGTCTGAGCGACCGCGAGCCGCGCATCGGCGGGGACCTGTGCGACATCGATGAATCGCGCGGCGATGTCCGCGGCGGTCGTGGTTCGCTCCAGCACGAGGAGCGCCTGAATCCGAAGCAGGTCGGCATCGACTCGTCGTCGGTCGCGGCGGTCTTCGGGAATCCTCGGTTCGAGCGCATCGAGCGTCTCGAGCATCCCGGTCGCCGACGTCCTGTCGAGGCGTTCGGCGTCGAGTGAGAGCAGCCGGAGTCCGGCCTCGATGCCGACATCGGCGGTCGCGGGAATGCCGCTCCAGGCCGCGCGGGCGGATGCCGCGTCGCCGGACGCGAGGGCGCGATCGCCGCGAAGCAGGCTCCAGCGATGACGCTGCGGGTGATCCGGCTGGGCGGCGAGGAGCCGTCCGACCGAGGCGTCGAAGACGAGCTCGTCCTCGATCCGTTCTGCAAGTCGCATGGCGAGGCCGGCGGCCATCTCGCCCTTCGGGTGTCGCGGGGCCGCCTCGAGGGCGTTCAGGATCGCGTCAAGTGCGCCGTTGGCATCGCCGCCTCGCATGCGGATCGTCGCGGCGTCGAGCCAGGCCTCGGCACGCACGTCGGGCGAGGTCGAGGTGGCGGCTCGTTCGATGAGTGACCGAGCCGGGCCTGCGGTGAGCGCCTTGGGATCGGCCTTCTCGATGATCGGAGCGAGCCGCGCGAGGGCGACGATCGCCGGCAGGTCCCCGGCCGCAGCATTCGCCGGCACCGTGGCGTCGGCGAGCTGGGCGAAGGCCCGGACCACGCGGACCCGGTCCGCGGCATCGACGCCGCGGATGGGGAGCATTGCCCGCAGGGTCTCGTCGATCGCATCGCTCGGAGACCGCCCGGACTCGACGACGGCGTCGAGATGGATGGCACCGAGCAGCAGTCGATCGGGGGCGGGCTGCGGGGTCTTGAGAAGGTTGGCAGTCGCGGTGCGGCGACGGGCGGCATCGAGACCTCCCGCCTCGATCAACGCTTCCACCAGTTTGTATTCCGTCGCGTCGATGCCGTCCGGCACGGTACCGGCGCGTTCGAGGAACGCGCGGGCGTCGTCCACGCCGCCGCCGTCCGATGCGAGCGCACCGGCGGCGAGCAGCAGCAGGGTCGGGCCGTCGAGCGCACTGGTTCGATCGGGGCCGTCGGATGCTTCGGTCCGGAAGGTGGCGAGGGTCTCACGCCAGGGCTTCGCGGAGTCGGTGTCGACTCGATTGGCCAGCGCGTTCGCGATCGCCCGGGTCACCGCCGCCTGCGCCTGGAGACGTTCGACCGCGGGATGGCTGGTGGTGAGAAGCTCGGTGAAACTCGCGTCGGCGAGAGTGCGGGCACGATCCGCGGCCTCGGTCGCTTGGGCGGCGAGATCCGGGCTCACCGGCGTCCACCAGATCCGCGTTCGGATTCGGGGCGGAAGATCGAGTCGGATGGCGGTCGCCGCGGCGTCGAGTCTCGCCTCGCAGCGGGCGATCACGTCCTCGGCGGCGGCGATGCGGGCGTCCTCCTCGGCTCGACGCGTCAGGTCGGGGCCGTCCTCGGCGGCCTGCGAGACGACGGGCCGGCCGGGCATCGCTGCCGTGGCTGCGGCGGGAACCGGAAGTGCGGTCGCTGGAAGCAGGGTCGCCAGCATCAGGGTGTGCACGACACGTCGGGGCGCGGGCGAAGCGGTCACGGGGCGGGCTCCTCGAAGCCGACGGTCTCGAACCCGCCGGCGAGTGCGGCATTGAAGGCCTGAACCGCGTCTCCCCACGGAACGGCGGCCCGGGGTCGGATGCGGATCGGCGTCTCGGTCGTGATGAGGCTCTCGGCCAGCCGTGCCTCGAGGAACTGGGTCAGACTCTCGACCGAGACCGGGGAACTCCAGGGCCCGGGAACCGTGATGCGACCACCGCCGAGGACCTCGACGGTGACAGGCTCGTCGTCGAGCTCGAGGGGATCGATGGTGGACGCACCCTTCCGCTCGGGAAGGTCCATGCGGTAGGACTGTTCGCCCATCGCGAAGCTCGTGCCCACGATGAAGTAGATGAGCAGCTGGAAGACCACGTCGATCATCGACGTCAGGTTCAACTCGGTCGAAGCGGGCTCGGGATGTCGTCGGCGTCGGGCCATCAGTCGCGACCTCCCGCGTCCTGATCCACCTGGATGACGAGATTGACCCGCACGCCCTCGGTCCGTCCGGCGCGGGCGCCGGCCATCGCCAGGGCGTTCATCACCGGGGCGACGCTCTCGTAGGGCACCCGACGATCGGCCCGCAGGTTCACCTGGAGTTCGGGCATGACCTCGAGCCGTGCGGCGATCGCGCCGGTCAGCAGATCGAGGTCGCCCTCATCGAAGGAGTATTCCTGCTGGTCGTAGATGACGCCGGTGGCGGTGCCGTAGTCGTCGCCCGGAATGTTGACGACCAGTCGCGGCGCTTCCGGCGCCGGATTCGCCGCCGGGTCGAACGGACTCGGCAGTTCCAGCGGGATCTGCTCCACGCTGGTGATGCGCGACACCAGGATGAAGAACACGACCAGAAGGAAGGTCATGTCGATCATCGGGGTGAGATTGGCGCCGGTCTTGACAGGTCGTCCGACGCCGAGCCGTTCGGCGACGCTCACGAGTCGTCATCCTCCCCGTCGTCATCGACCTCGCTCGCACCCGGCTCCGGGGCGGACTTCCGGCGGGAGGACGACTCCTCATCCTGACGCGACCGGGATGAGCGTTCCTTGTCCCGGCTGCTCCGAGACGAGGACGACGAGGAACGCTCCTTGTCCTTCTCCTTGTCCTTGTCACGCGACGACGAGGACGACGAACGCTCCTTGTCCTTGTCACGTGACGACGATGACGACGACGAGGAACGCTCGCGGTCCTTGTCACGCGAGGCGCGGGGACGGAACCGCTCGACCAGCGTCTCGGCCTCGCCGAACGCCTCGGCGAGCGTGGCATCGAGGCGACCGCGGAGCACCGCGTAACCGGCCAGGGCGGGGATCGCGACCACGAGGCCCCAGAACGTCGTCACCAGCGCGGTGCCGATGCCACCGGCGAGGAGCACAGGGTCGGCGTTGCCTCCGCTGGTGACGATCGACTGGAACGCGAGGATCATGCCGTAGACGGTTCCGAAGAGGCCGAGCATCGGGCTGACCTGACCGATGACGTTCAGGATCTCCACTCGTCGAACGCGGGACGCCATCACCTCGGTCGCGGCCTGCTCGAGGCCCGCCTGCATCGCCTCGTGTCCGCCGGAGGCGCGTTCGAGCGACGCCTTGAGCACGGTGGCGAAGTCGCTTTCGGAGCCCGGCTCGGAGAGCATCGTCAACGCCTCGCGGAAGCGGCCGGTCTGGAGGTAGTCGGTCGCTCGCGACACCACTGGCTCGGGGACGAGCTTCTCGCGCTTGAAGGCGAACGCAAGCTGCCCGATGAGACCGAGGCTGGCGATGCTGGTGGCCATGAGCGTCCAGATCACGAGGCTTCCGAGCCATTCCACGCCCTGTTCGCCAGACGCGTCGGTCGAATACGAGATGAAGAAGGCCTCGGCGAAGCTCGTCGATTCCGCCGCGTCCTGCGCGAAGGCGGTCGAGGTCGGCACCGCCAGCACGAGGCCGGCGAGGAGGAGCGTCATCGGGATGTGACGGTTGGTCTTTCGACGGGACGAAGGCACGAGTGGAGTCTCCCGGTGAGTCGGGTGCCGAGGGTCGGCGGTGATCATTCGAGGCCGAGTGCGGACCGGCCGATGAACGCGAAGCCGCTCTCGTCCTTCCCCTCGGGATCGACGCCGTGGCGGCGGGCGATCTCTTGGAGCGTTCCGAGGCGGTCCTCGTCGAGCAGCTGGATGCAGCGGACGAGCGTGTCGCGGCGACCATCGCCGCGACGGGGGTTGAGCTTCTCGAGCAACGTGAACAACTGCTCCCGATCGAACTCGTAGTTGCCGGTGCCCGTGATGTCGGTGCTCACGAGGTAGACGACCTGCGGGTCGAGCGAGAAGGCCTCCTTGAGCGCCTTCGACGGGTCGCTCTGATCCTTGGGGTTGGCGTCCCGCATCCACTCGACCACCGCATCGACCGCGGCGGGGGTGGCGGGTCGCAGCCCGCCCCGGAGGGTCTTGGGCGAGAGCACCCGGTCCCCCTGGAAGAGGAGGACCGTGAAGGACTGCCGGCTGTCGAGCTGGCGGAGGGTTCGTTCGACCTCGCGGATGACGGCGCGGAAGGCTCCGATCATCGAGCCGCTGGCGTCCACCACGAAGACGATCCGGGTCGCCGCGGGGGCCGCGACGCCGCCGAAGGAGACGTCCGGAGTCTCAACCGCATCCGGCGTGGCGGCGAGCACCGTCGACTGCCTCATGAGGTCGTCGGCCGCGACCAGCAGGTCGGAGAGGTCGGCGGCTTCCACGGGCTGGCTCGCGGAGACCGTCGGGGCGTTGCCCATCGAGCTCGACTCCGACGGCAGGGTGGTGACGCTGGTGACCGACTCGAAGGTCGGGACCGCGTCCGGGCTCGACACCACGACGATCGGCCGATCGTCGGGCGTCTGCACGATGCTCCAGGTGATCAGCGACGCGATCACGAGAATCACCAGATGCAGGACGATCGACCCGGACCAGGCCAGCGGGGTGGACACATCGCCTCCGGAGCGAGTGGACTCGGCCTCGTCGATGGTCTCTGGATCGTTCTCTGGCGGTTTGCGTCGCACGCCCGGAGCATACAGGCGGATCGCATCCCGTCCTCAAAGACAAGAAAAAGTTCCCGAGCGACCGAGAACTGCGCTCTGGCCCGGGGTCAGTCGTCGTCATCCAACGGATCGTGGCGTCGCCCGCCCGAGCCGAAGATCGCATGGTCGATCGCCACCGCACCCGGCCCGGTGAGAACGACTCCGAGTGCGAGCGCGCCCAGCGAGATCTGCGCGACCGCCTTGAGATACTCGGGACGGCCGAGGCCGAACGGTCCGAGGGTCGTGATCGGCTCGAGACTCGTCAACGCGAACGCCACGCCCATCACGATCAGCAGTCCGAGCGCCCACACTCGCGAGAGCAGGCCGATGACGAGCAGACCGCCGCCCACGAGTTCGACCAGCGCGGCGATCCACGCCATGACGACCGGTCGGGGTGCCCCGGCGGCATCGAGCGTCAGGGCGAGTCGAAGGACGTTGCGGATCTCGAGCGGCGCCTCCATCGACTCGGTGGCGGGATCCTCGGTCGAGTCCGATGCGGACGCCGCCCCCTCGCCGTCGGCCGCGTCTGCATCTTCGGTGGCCTCCGCGTCCGACCACGGGGACGCGAGCAGGGTCCGGATCTCGGCGGCCTCCGGCCCGTCGACGGTGCTCGTGACCATCACCTTGCCCCAGCCGGCCGGGATGAACGCCGCCGCCAGCACGAGGCGGGCGATGAGGGGCACGAGATGGAGGGCGGCGACTCGGCGACATCCCATGGGTTCGACTCCGTCGCGGATGGATCACGGGGGGCGGCGACGAGTCGCCCGGGCCGTGTCCGAGGTCGAACGTAGGATACGGACCCGCCGCGGGCGTGGCGGAACTGGCAGACGCGCGGGATTTAGGTTCCCGTGGGGGTGACCCCGTGCAGGTTCGATTCCTGTCGCCCGCATCCTCGTTCGTCATCGTTGCTCCTCTCCATCACCCACCGTCGTTCGAGCCTGAATTCCCGTGGCCTCCCAACCCGACTCCCCGATCCCCGCGGACTGGTCCCCCGATTCCTGGCGGTCCCGTCCCACGCTCCAGCAGCCGACCTATCCGGATCAGGACCGCCTCGCCGCGGTCGTCGCGGACATGCGTTCGCTTCCGCCGCTGGTCACCAGCTGGGAGATCGAGAAGCTCAAGGAGCAGATCGCCGAGGCCGCGGAGGGGCGTCGTTTCCTTCTTCAGGGTGGTGACTGCGCCGAGCGGTTCGACGAGTGCTCCAGCGAGTCGATCGCGAATCGCCTGAAGATCCTGCTTCAGATGAGTCTCGTGCTCGCCCACGGCGGTCGGCGTCGCGTGATCCGCGTCGGTCGCTTCGCGGGGCAGTACGCGAAGCCCCGCTCCAACGACCTCGAGACCCGTGACGGCGTCACGCTCCCGGTCTATCGGGGTGACAACGTCAACGCTCCCGAGTTCGAGGCCGCTGCCCGCACGCCCGATCCCGAGCGTCTGCTGACCGGCCACGCCCGCTCGGCGCTCACGCTGAACTTCATCCGATCGCTCATCGACGGCGGCTTCGCCGACCTGCATCATCCCGAGTACTGGAACCTCGGCTTCGTCGATCACTCGCCGCACGCCGTCGAGTATCAGCGGATGGTCGAGTCGATCGGTGAATCGCTGCGGTTCATGGAGTCGCTCGCGGGCACGCAGGTCGGCGATCTCACGCGGGTGGACTTCTTCACCAGCCATGAAGCGCTGCTGCTCGAGTCCGAGCAGGCGTTGACCCGGACGGTTCCGCGACGCTCCGGCTGGTGGAACCTCGGCACGCATCTGCCGTGGATCGGGCTCCGCACCGCGGATCCGGGCGGCGGGCACGTCGAGTACATGCGTGGCATCCGCAACCCGGTCGCGGTGAAGGTCGGGGCGGGGATGGATCCCGCCACGGTCATCGAACTCGCCGAGGTGCTCGACCCTCACCGCGAGCCCGGTCGGCTCACCTTCATTCATCGCTTCGGCCGCGACAAGGTCGAGGCGGGGCTGCCCGGGCTGCTCCAGGCGGTCGCCGCCACCGGACGACGCCCGCTCTGGGTCTGCGACCCGATGCACGGCAACACGAAGACCGTCGTCCCCGATGCGGGCGCCTTCGCGGGCACGCCGGTGAAGACCCGCTCCTTCGACGACATCCTCTTCGAGCTCGAGCGATCGTTCGAGATCCACGCCGCGGCGGGCACGCACCTCGGCGGTGTCCACTTCGAACTGACCGGCGAGGACGTCACCGAGTGCACCGGCGGGGCCCGAGGGCTCTCCGACGCCGATCTCGGCCATGCGTATCGCTCGCACGTGGATCCCCGCCTCAACTACGAACAGGCGCTCGAACTGGCGATGCGGATCGCTCGTCGGATGCGGGGTGAATCGCCCTCCGGCTGAGCCGGACATCCCGTCCCCTCGAAACGCATCGGATACACTCTCCGCCCTCATGGCCAGACCCGCACGACGCGTCGTCATCTCCGGTCTCGGACCGATCACCCCCGCGGGGCTCGGGATCGACGCCCTCTGGCAGGCTGCCTGCGACGGCACCTCCGGCATCTCCCGGATCGCCGAGTTCGACGCCAGCGGCTTCATCAGCCGTCACGCGGGTCGGATCGCGCCCGAGCTCTTCAATGTCCGCGACGCGGTGCCGAAGTCGTATCGCAAGGCGACCAAGGTCATGGCCCGCGACATCGAACTCGCGGTCGGCGCCGCCGCCGCCGCGGTCGCCGACGCCGGCCTCGTCACCCGGGCCGCCGAGGGCGACGAGCCGCCGACCATCGCACCCGAACGGATGGGCTGCCACATCGGGGCGGGTCTCATCGCGGCCGATGTCGATGAACTGACCGCGGCCCTCTCCCGATCCGTCGATGCCGAAGGCGGCTTCGACTACGGCGAGTGGGGCCGGCAGGGCATGGGCAACCTCACGCCGCTCTGGCTGCTGAAGTACCTGCCCAACATGCTGGCGTGCCACGTCACGATCATCCACGACTGTCAGGGGCCGTCGAACACGATCACCTGCGCCGAGTCGAGCGCGACGCTCTCGATCGGCGAGTCGATGCGGGTCATCCAGCGCGGCGCCGCGGATGCGTGCCTCACCGGCGGATGCGACTCGAAGCTCAACCCGATGGCGCTCCTTCGTCAGCAGTTCGCCGAGCGACTCGCCGAGACCGGCGATGACGACGTCGCCGCGCAGTCGGCGGTGCGACCGTACGCGGCGGACGCGGCGGGCACGCTGGTCGGCGAAGGCGGCGGCATCCTCGTCCTGGAAGCGATCGATTCGATGAAGGCCCGCGGCGGCAAGGCGTACGCCGAGGTCGCGGGCTTCGGGGCCGCGCAGTCCGCGTGTCCCGACACCGTCGGCATGCAGTTCGACGACGACGACCCAGGCATCGAGAGCGCGATCCGTCAGGCGATCCGAAGCGCCGGGCTCGAACCCGCGGACATCAGTGCGATCGTCCCGTCGGGAAGCGGCATTCCCTCGCTCGATGCGGCGGATCGTCGGGCGATGCACGCGGTCTTCGGTGATCGACTTCCGACGATCCCGTTGATCCTTCCGGTGCCGCAGTTCGGCGTCTGCGGTGCGGGCGTCGGGGCGGTGTCGATGGCGCTCGCCGCCAAGGCGGTCGCCGAGCAGACGCTTCCCGCCCGGCTCAACGCCGACGCGATCGACGGTCTCGACGCCGCGGCGGCACCGTCCCGTGCGGCCGATCTTGCGGCGGTGCTCGTCTTCACCACGAGCCTCGGTGGTCAGACCGCCGCGGTGGTGCTCACCCGGCTGGAGGACGCGTCATGAGCGGTCGATCCGACGTCCAACGATCCGACGCCGAGCGGGTGGTCATCACCGGCATGGGCTGGGTCACGCCGCTCGGGCACGATCTCGATTCGGTGTGGGCGCGACTCATGGCCGCCGACAGCGGCATGGCGCCGATCACCCGGTTCGACGCCGCGACCTTCCCGACCACCTTCGCCGCCGAGGTTCGCGACTTCGACGTGACGAAGTTCGTCGATGAACCGTCCGTTCATGAGCATGCCGGATTGAACGTCCAGTACGCCCTCGGCGCCGCCCGACAGGCATGGACGCAGGCTGGACTCGCCGCGGGATCGTTCGATCCGCTGCGGGCGGGTCTGTATCTCGGCGCTGGCGAGGGCGTGCTCGACTTCGACAACTACGCGGCGAGCAACATCCTCGCGTGGAACCCGGAGACTCGTCGCATCGACGGCGATCGCTGGGTCGCCGAGGCGCTGAAGCGGATGGACGCGTGGTGCGAGATCGAGCAGGAACCGAACATGCCGCTCGCGCATCTCGGTCGCGAGTTCGGGCTGCGCGGCCCCGCGTACAACTGCCTGACCGCGTGCGCCGCAAGCACGCAGGCGATCGGCGAGGCGACGGACATCCTCCGCCGCGGCGACGCCGACGTCATGCTCTCGGGCGGCACGCACACGATGATCCACCCGCTCGGCGTGACCGGCTTCAACCGGCTCACCGCGCTGTCGCAGCACGATGGCGATCCGACCGAGGCGTCGCGCCCGTTCGACCGCACCCGCGGCGGCTTCGTGATGGGCGAGGGCTCGGGCATGGTCGTGCTCGAGACGCTCGCGCACGCGAAGCGACGCGGGGCGACGCCGCTCGTCGAGGTGCTCGGATACGGCTCGAGCTGCGATGCGTACCGGATCACCGACATCCAGCCTGACGGCCGTGGTGCTGCGGCGGCGATGAACCAGGCGCTCGCCGAGGCAGGCATCGATCCGCATGCGGTCGGTGACGACGGCCGCCCCGCGATCCACTACGTCTCAGCACACGGCACCGGCACCAAGGAGAACGACTCGATCGAGACCCGGGCGATCAAGGCCGTCTTCGGCGACCTCGCCCCGAAGATCCCGATGAGTTCGATCAAGAGCATGATGGGTCACCTGATCGCCGCCGCCGGCGCGGTCGAACTCATCACGAGCGCCCTCGCGATCCGGCACGGTCGTATTCCGCCGACCCGCAACCTGCACCATCCCGATCCCGATCTCGATCTCGACTACGTCCCGAACACCGCGCGGGACGCACAGGTCGACGTCGCGCTCTCGAACAACTTCGGGTTCGGCGGTCAGAACGACACGCTCGTGATCAGCCGGTTCGAGGACTGACCGCGGATGGCGGCGGACGACGAGAAGGTGACGCCGGCTCGTCGTGGACGGTGGGGCCGACGACTTCTTCTTGTGCTGCTGGTCGGTGTGGTCGCTGCATGGCTGACCGTGAGTCATCGGCCGTCGTGGTGGATCGTGGGCGGTGACCGCTCGGCGGCCGCGGAAGCCAGAGGCGTGTCGTTCGAGAACGCGATGGTCAGCCGGATGACCGAGGTCCGCGACGACCCGGCCCCCTGGGGCTTCGTCGTGACCGACGCGGACGTCAACGCGTGGCTGGCGAATCGACTCGTTCCGTGGGTCGAGAGCCGTGGCGACGTCGACCTTCCACCCGGCATCGACGATCCGCGGATGCGATTCATCGACGGGGGGATCGAGGTCGGCGTGAGCGGGCCGCTCGGCGGCGTGGCGACCGCCCGGTTCGCGATCACGCTCGATGGCGATGACCTCGTCGTCACCCCGACCGGCGGCGGCCTCGGATGGATCTCGCTCGGCGAGGGGACGGCGCGGTCGACCGCCTCGACGATCGCGGAACTGCTGGGCGGATCGGACGGCGTCGGCGTCGGTGATCTGCGACTCGATCCCGACGGCCGGATCCGGATGAAGGCGGCGATTCCGCTCTCCGACGGCCGGCGGGTCGAGGTGGACGACCTCGAGATCGTGGCGGGCGAGTTCGCGGTGCGATTCCGCACCGTGGGTCGGTGACGGCGGTGACGAAAAAACGGTGGATTCCCGGTCAGCGGGTGCGGTTGACCGCGTGAACGGTCGCCGGAGGTGACATGATGACGCTCGTCGGGGCGATCGAGCGTCGAGACCCCGGACCGGCCGAAGGAGCCCGATGAGTCGCGAGGAACACAGGCAGACATCCGACGCTTCGCCTGCGAGTCCGGTCATGCTCGGGGTGATCGATCCGCTCGCGGAGGCGGCGGCGAGGTTGCTCGATCGCGAGCCCGATCCGCTCGGTGAGATCGATCTCTCGACGGTCGTGGTCGTCACGCCCGGCCGTCGCGCCGGTCGGCAGTTGCTCGTCGCCCTTGACGATGCCGCCGCCGAAATGGGCCGACGCTTCGTGGCCCCGACCTTCACCACGCTGGCCGCGCTCGATGAGTCGCTTGCGATTCCGGCGGCGGCCCCATCCGCCCTGGCCACCGCGTCCGCGTCCGCGACCGTCGCGGTCGCTGACGACGCGACGGTGCTCGCGGCGATCGGTCGTGCGATCGTCGATGCTGCCACCGCCGAGCATGCCGTCCCGGAAGGTCCGCTTCGCTGGCTTCCGCGTCACGCCGATCCGCTCGAAGTCCACGCGCTCGCGCGTCGGCTCTTCGACGCCGACCGAACGGTTCGAGCAGGCGATCGAACCTGGACCGACGTCGCGGCCGCCGCCGAGCGGCGGGGCGGTGATGGCGAGCGATACCGCGGGATCGCCGCGGTCATGGCCGAGGCCGACCGACTTCTGGCGGCGCATGGCCTGCAGCGGCGGGATCACGCGATCGAAGCGTTCATCAGGATGCTGGAGACGTCTCATGCGTCGGCCGGCGGACATCGCGAGATCGTGCTGGTCGGCGTGGTGGACCTCGGACCGCGCGATGCCCGACTGCTCCGCGCAGCCGCGGCATGTGGGCTCGACGTCCGTCCGTTCATCATCGCCGCCGACGATCGAGCCTCGGCCTTCGACGAGGTCGGCGCCGTGCGGCCCGACGTCTGGATGGACGCGCCGCCGATCGTGCCCGTCGATGGCATCCGGGTCGAGGCCCGTCCGACCGATGTGGCGCTGTCGCTGGCCGACTGGCTCGCCGATCGACAGACCGAGGCCGGTGGGGCGCTCGATCCCGAAGACATCGCGATCGTGCTCGCCGACGAGTCGATGGGCGAGGTCGTTCGACGTGAACTTCAGGCGTGCGGCGCGGCGGTCCATCTCGGTCAGGGCCGCTCGCCGATCAGCGACGGTCCGGCTCGAACGCTCGAACGACTCGCGGACTGGCATGAACACCCCGACAGCCTGACGTTCGGCGGGTTGCTCGCAGATCCCGCGATCGAGGCGGCGCTGCGAGCGTCGTCGGACATCGACGACGCGCTCGCCGACTGGACCGGCTGGGCGGCGGATCAGATGCCGCGTCCGATCGAATCCGAATGGATGTCCGTGCCCGAGGACGCGCCGGAATCGGTTCGATCGCGAAGCGAGCGGCTGGCGGTGATCGATGCGTCGCTCGGCGGAATGCTTGGTGGCGGCGGGGCGGGTGACGTCGCCGTTGCGCTGCCCGTCCAGATCGGGGCGGTGATCGACCTGCTCGCGCGCATCGATCTCGCGGCCGGCGATGCGTCGCCGTGGTCCGAATCCGCGTTGCGAGCAGTCCGCACCGCCGGTGAACGACTCTCCGCGATGCCGACGCCGCTCGCGCCGATCGTCGGTCGTGCGCACGCGATCCGGCTGCTGCTCGACGTGCTTCAAGGCGTGCCGCAGCCCGACCCGGGTTCGACCGATGCGATCGAGACGATCGGGTGGCTCGAGGCACCGTTCGACCCGGCGCCGCGACTGGCGGTGGTCGGACTGCATGATGCCGCGGTCCCGGGTTCGTCCGAGGATCCGCTGCTTCCCGAGTCGCTGCGGGCCGAACTCGGTCTCGAAGACGCCGCACGCCGCACCGCCCGGGATGCCTGGGTGCTGGCGACCATGCTCGGGCGTGACCCCGCGATGCCGATCCTTCTGCCGCGCGAGGACGGTGGGGGCGAACGGCTGGTGCCGTCCCGATTGCTGTTCGGAGATCGCGGCGTCGCGCTCGCCGACCGCGTGTCGCGACTCTTCCGCGAAGTCCCGCCCCGATCGGGCGTGGCGGCGTCGGTCACGTCGTTCGCACGATTCCGCCCGTCGGACGGCATCGGCGGGATCCAGCGTCCCGCGATGAGCGTCACCGAATTCCGCCTCTTCCTGCAGTCGCCGTATCGGTACTGGTTGCGCTACGGGCTCGGACTCAAGGCCGATCCACCCGCCGGTCGGGAACTGGACGCACGCCACTTCGGAACCGTGCTGCACGCGGCGGTCGAGGCGTTCGGGAACCACGAACTCGCCAGACTCGCGGCCGGTCGCGGACCGCTCTTCGAGGCCGACGCGATCCACGACGAGATGATGGCGGGCATGCACGCGGCACTCGCGGGCGTGGCGCGAGGCCCGGCCTCCGCCGGGCTCCGGCTTCAGACCCGCATCCTCGAACGTCGTCTGCGTCGGGTGGCCGAGATTCAGGCCGAGCGTGCGAATGCCGGATGGCGGATCCACGCGGTCGAGTGGGAGATCGACTGCGAACTCGATGTCCCCGGCGAGTCGTCGCAACGGGTGAAGGGGCGCATCGACCGCATCGATCGACACGACGAATTCGGTTGGCTGCTGCTCGACTTCAAGACGTCGGACTCGGGGAAGAAACCCGATCCCGCGCACCGTCGGAGTGACGGCACCTGGCTCGATCTGCAGTTGCCGTTGTACCGGTGGGCCGCGGCGCAATCCGCCGGCGCGCCCTCGGTGGACGAGATCCGCTCCGGGTACTTCGTGGTCGGCGGTCGCCTCGACGGAATCGGCATCCAGCTGTCGGAGAAGATCGACCCGCTGCAGGACGAGGCGATCGACACCGCCGCCGAAGTCGTGCATTCGGTGCGTGCCGGCTACTTCGACGATCTTGGAGTCGGTCGGATGTTCCCCGAGGATCCGGCGGCCCTGCTCATGCGGGTCGCCGCGGTCGGCGCCGACGCCGACGAGGAGGACGCATGACGAGCGCCTGCCGATCCGAGGACACGCCGCTGCAGATCGCCGACGAGGTCATTCGTCCGCGGCGCATTCTGGCCAGTGCCGGCACCGGGAAGACGTACACGCTGGCCGGTCGGTATCTCGACCTCGTGTTGTCGGGGTGCGACCCAGCGACGATTCTCGCCACGACGTTCACCCGGGCAGCCGCGGCCGAGATCCGCGATCGCGTGTTCCGCGACCTCTCGACGCTCGTGCTTGATGCCGACGTCCGGCTCGATCCGAACGGCCGCTTCAAGTGCGGGCCCGTGACCGACGCTCGTGCGACGGCGGCGCTCGAGTGTCTCGTGCATCGGCTTCCCGATCTGCAGATCCGAACGCTCGACAGCGTCTTCGCGAGTCTCGCCCGCGGACTGGGTTCCGCGTCCGGGGTCGCGGGCGATGCTCGTCTGATCGACGGCGAGGCGGCGGCGGATCTGCTGCGCGAAGCGATCTCGCGGGCGATCGACGATAGCGACGAAGACGAGGTGCTCGAGACGCTCGAGACGCTCGGACGCGGTGCCACGAAGGTCGGAGTGGTCTCGACCGTCGAATCGGCGGTGGTCGGACTGCTCGCGTACGCGGAGGAGTCGTCGCCGGAGGCGTGGCGCTGGGCGCATCCGCCTCGGGATCAGGTGATGATCGACCGTCTGCGGGCGATCCATGCCACGCTCGAGGCGGCGGTGCCATCGCTCAAGAAAGGGCTCGCGTCGGCGGTCCGAAAGCTCCAGGCCGCGATCGACGTCGCCATCGAGCGAGACGGCGCGATCTGGACCGACCTCAGTTCGATGACGCTGCTCAAGAACGCCGGTCCCGGCGAGTCGGGCAAGTACGGCACCAGCGTGATCGATGCGTCCATCCTGCCCGCACTCGGCGAACTGCATGAGATCGCCCGCGGCGGCAATCTTCGCAACCTTGCGCAGCGAACGGCGTGTCTGCGTCACCTCGTCGATGCGATCGCGCCCCGATACCGCGCCGCCAAGCTCGAGCATCGGGTCGCGGAGTTCGACGACTACACGCGGGCGCTCGATCCGCAGCGGGGCGGCCTCCCGCCGGAACTGCTCGACGAGTTGTGGTTCCGACTCGACAGCCGGCTCGAACATCTGCTGCTCGATGAGTTTCAGGACACCTCGGCGTCGCAGCTCCGCGCGATCCGGCCGCTCGCACAGGAGATTCTCGGTGGCGGCGACGGCGAGCGTCCGCGCTCGCTGCTGGTGGTGGGCGACGTCAAGCAGTCGATCTACGGCTGGCGAGGCGGCGATCCCGCGATTCTCGAGCGATTCGGGGCGGCGCTCGGCACCACCGAGGCGGCGATTCCGCCCGAGCCGCTGGTGCGGTCATACCGATCGAGTCCGGCGGTCATCGCGCTGGTCAACCGGATCTTCGGCGACATCGGCGGCAACGTCGCGGTTCGCGACAGGTCCGAGGCGGCGGCCGATGGATTCGCCCGGCTCTGGCAGACGCACGAGACCGCCAAGCATGACCTGCCCGGCGAGGCGATCATCGAGTTCCTTCCCGAGCCCGACGCTGATGCCGGCGAGGATCGCGATGGCGTGCTCGCGGAGGCCGCCGCCGCGTCGGCGGCGGCACTGGTGGCGCGGCACCCGCACGGTCGCGTCGCGGTCATCGTGCGATCGAACAAGGTCATCGGTCCGATCGTCGAGGCGTTGCGTCGTCGCGACATCGACGCCCGTGGTCAGGGCGGCGGTTCGCTGCTCGATGCCGAAGCGGCGACCGGGGTGATCCAGGCGTTCCGACTGGCGGCGGATCCCGCCGACCGTCTGGCGGCCGAAGATCTGGCCCGGAGCCCGCTGGGTGCGCTGATCGACCTTCATCCCGATGCCGGGAATCCGCATCGACCGGTGGCGGGGCGGGATCGCCGTCGCGTGTCGCGCACGCTGCGGCGTCGCTTCGACACCGAAGGCGCGGCCGCGGTCGTTGACGGATGGCGTCGGCGTCTCGCCGATCGCCTCACGCAGCGCGAAGCGGCGAGACTGCGGCAGATCGTCGAGCTGCTCGAGCGTTTCGACGTGGAGGTCGGCGCGCCGCGGTCGCCGCGGGCCATCGAGCGACACCTTCGCACCTGCCGCGTGGCCGACCCGGGCGGCGAGGGTGTGGTCGTCATGACCGTCCACCAATCCAAGGGACTCGAGTTCGACGGCGTGGTCGTGACCGAGATGCACCAGTCGCTCTTCCGCGCACCCGCGATCGCGTTGGCGACGCCGACGGTGCCGGCGGGGCCGATCGATCGAGCATCGACCTGGTACAAGGAATCAGCACGCCCCGACGAGGCGGTGTCGATCCACCAGCAGGCCACCGACCGCGCCGTGACCGAATCGCTCTGTGGCCTGTACGTCGCACTCACCCGCGCCGCCCGGGACCTCGTGGTCCAGGTCGCGCGACCGTCCTTCACATCGAAGGGCGAACCGGCGGCGGCGAGCCTGCCGACCTGGGGCGGAGTGGTCCGGGCGGCGCTCGGTCGTGACACTGAACGCGACAAGCCCGGCGCCGACGACGTCGATATCGACGCCAACGAGCAGTCCGAATCCGCGGAGACGTTCCAGTCCGAGATCGGTTGCGGCCTCGACGGCGCCGAGATCATCTTCGCCGACGTTCACGCCCTCGCGGGCGGCGCCGACGTCGCGTCGCCAAGTCCGGCTCCACCTGCCGCGACGTCACCGGCCGCCGCCGCCGACGACGTCGACGTGGCCGCGACCACGCCGACGCTTCGCGTCTCGGCGCGTCGCGGACGCCGCCGGGCGGTCTCGGTGCCGCCGCCGTCCTCCAGCCACCATCGGGCCGACCTTCTTCGCCGGTCCGATCCGGCCGCACTCGAGCGTGGTTCGGTCGTGCACGCGTTGTTCGAGCGCGTCGAACGGGCTGCCGACATCGATCGACTCGACGACGCGACGCTGCTCGCCGTCGCCCGGTCGGTCGCGCCCGGCCGGGATGACGCGTGGCATCGCGATCGGCTCGCGGCGGTTCGTGCCGCGCTCGCGGTTGCCGCGGTGCGTGACGCCTACGACGGCACCTCGGGACCGAGCCTCGTGCGGGTCGAGTTCCCGTTCCTGCGGCGGACGGGGCAGGGCGTCCAGACCGGGTTCATCGATCGGCTGGTCCTCCATCTCGACGCCGAGCCGGGGCCGGGTTCGACGCCGAACGTCGTCGGGGCGTCGATCGTCGACTTCAAGACCGACCGTCCCGATCCCGCCGCGGCCGACGATCTCGCCGCCTTCCTCGATCGGCATCGCGGGCAGATGAACGACTACCGCGCGGTCATCGCCGCGCGGTACGGGCTCGAGCCGACCCGGATCTCGGTGTCGCTGATCCGGGTGGACGACGCGGCGGTGGTGCCGGTCCCCGCGGACTGAGCACCGCGGCCGGGGCCGGGGCCGGAGCCATCAGTCGAGTGCCGATCCACATCCGATCCCGCCTCCGATCCGTCTCTGATCGCATCCGAACCGGTGCCGGCCGGGGGGGACGGCTCGCGTGGTCGATCGCGGGTGTCTGCTAGCATGCTCGCCCGGCCCGCGGTCCGCCGCGGGCGTGCTTGAAACCGCCCCGAACACCGGCCCCGGAGGGCCGGGACCGGACCCGGACCCGCCATGCCCTCGATCACGATCAACGGCCGCCCGCTCGACTTCGAACCCGGTGAGACGATCCTTCAGGTCGCCCTTCGCCATGAGGTCGAGGTTCCGCACTACTGCTATCACCCGGGCCTCTCGGTGGTCGCGAGCTGCCGGATCTGTCTGGCCGAGGTCTCGGCCCCGAACCCCCGCAACGACAACAAGCTCGAGCCGTTCCCCAAGCTCGTGCCGACCTGCCAGCAGCCCGCGTCCGACGGCATGGTGGTCCACACCGACAGCCCCAAGTCGATCGCGAACCAGAAGCAGGTCATGGAACTCCTGCTCATCAACCACCCGGTCGACTGTCCGGTGTGCGATCAGGCGGGCGAGTGCCATCTGCAGGACTACTCGTACCAGTACGGCCGCGGTGAGAGCCGCTTCCGTGAGGACAAGATCAAGCAGCCGAAGAAGAGCGTCGGACCCAACGTCCTGCTCTACAGCGACCGCTGCATCATGTGCACCCGCTGCGTGCGCTTCACCCGCGAGGTGACCGGCACCGGCGAACTCATGGTCGACGGCCGCGGCTCGACCGAGCAGATCGACGTCTTCCCCGGCATGGCGCTCGACAACGAGCTCGCCTCGAACGTCGTCGACCTCTGTCCGGTCGGCGCCCTCCTCGACAAGGACTTCCTTTTCAAGCAGCGGGTCTGGTTCCTGACCAAGACCCCGTCGGTCGATGGCATCACCGCCAGCGGCGACAACATCTGGGTCGAGCACTCCGACGGCGAGGTCCGCCGCGTGAAGCCGCGTGAGAACCCCGACGTCAACCACTGGTGGATCACCGACGAGGTCCGCTACGGCTGGAAGTTCGTGCACTCGGACGATCGTCTGCGGATGCCCGCGATCGCCGATCACGACGGCTTCGACCCCAACGACGCCTCGGGCGCGTGGCGCGAGTCGATCGCGGCCGCGAACCGGACGCTCGAGACCGCGGCCGCGAATGGTGGACGTCTCGCCTTCCTCGCGAGCCCGATGCTCTCCTGCGAGGACGCGTATCTCCTCGCCCGCTGGATCCGCACGATCGATCCGCAGGCGACGCTTGCAGTCGGTCCGGTGCCGGTCGAAGGCGAAGATCGTTCGTACGGCGACTACGTCGTCCGCGCCGAGAAGGCCCCGAACGCCCGAGGCGTGCGTCGCGTGCTCGCGGGCGTCGCCGGGGACGAGTCCGCGGTCCTCGACGCCGCCGCCTTCGAACAGCGGGCCGCGGGCGGCTCGTTCGCCGCGACCGTCGTGACCGGCAACTACCCGAGCGACTGGATCACCCCGTCGTTCGCGGCCGCGGTGGCCTCGCGACCGTTCGTCCTCATCGACACCCTCGCCAACCGCCTCGCCGAGAAGGCGACCGTCCTGCTCCCGGGCGCGACCTGGGTCGAGAAGGCCGGTTCGTTCCAGAACGCGGCCGACCGCGTGCAGGCGTTCGAGCGGGCGATCCAGCCCCTCGACTACTGCAAGAGCGAGGCGCAGATCGCCATCGATCTCGCGGCGCAGCACGAAGGTCGCCCGAGCCGGAAGTACGACGCCGAGCAGGCCCGCGCCGAGATCACAGCGATGCCCGGTCTCGAAGGCTTCCGCAGCGAAGTCGCCCGACCCGAGGCGAAGGCGTCGATCGAGAGCGACATGGTGATGGTGGACCTCTGACCCGTTCGCGTCATCCACTTGTCACCACGGAGAGCACGGAGGTTCACGGAGGGCCACGGAGTCCTGAGCGGGCGAAGTTTCGGACCTGAGGTTCGAAATGGTGGCTGAAGCCTGTGCCCGATCGATGGCCTGATTCGGTCGTCCCCTGCTGAACAACCTCCGTGGCCCTCCGTGCCACTCCGTGCTCTCCGTGGTAAGCAGCGATGACCGTCACGCCTTCAGCACCAATCGCCACTGCATCGCTCGACGACCTCGCCGAGCGGTCGATGCATGCCGCGATCGAGGCGTTGCGGGGCAAGCAGCATCGCGACGGACACTGGTGCGCCGAACTCGAAGGCGACTCGATCCTTCAGAGCGAATACCTGCTCATGAAGTGGATCCTCGGGCAGGAGCGGCAGCCGCTCGAGGACGGTCGGCCGGCGTCGACGCTCGAGCGCATCGTCACCCAACTTCGACGGCAGCAGCGACTCGACGGCGGGTGGGGGCAGTTCCCGGGCTCGGGCATCGATCTCTCCGCGACGGTCAAGGGCTACTTCGTCCTCAAGCTGCACGGCGATGATCCGGATGCGCCGCACATGGTCCGCGCCCGCGACCGCATCATCGCGATGGGCGGCGCCGAGCGGGTCAACACCTGGACGAACTTCTTCCTCGCGTGTCTCGGTCAGGTCTCCTGGAACGCGGTGCCCGCGATTCCGCCCGAGATCGTCATGCTGCCGCGGTGGTTCTACTTCCACCTCGACAAGGTTTCGGCGTGGACGCGGACGATGATCCTGCCGCTGGCGCTCGTCACCACGTTGCGCCCGGTGCGCACGCTCGCCCCCGAGCAGTCGATCGACGAACTCTTCATCTCGCAGTCCGATCGGCATCGACTGCTCATGCGTGACGAGGTGCCGGCCGGCTGGCGACGCTTCTTCGCCGCGGTCGATCGCACGCTCAAGCTTCTGCACACCGTCGGCGGCTCGCCGTGGCGGCGCCGCGCGATCGCGCAGGCGTTCGACTGGATCGAGGACCGCGCTGGTCAGGACGGCGAGGCCGCGACCGACGGCGTCGGGGCGATCTTCCCGCCGATGGTCTACTGGCAGGTCGTGCTCATGGCGACCGGTCACGACCGCGATCACCCGCTGGTGCGTCGCGCCGAACGCGAGGTCGACGAGTTCATGCTCGAAGGACCCGCCGAACCCGACGGCACGCCCGGGCCGATCCGGTTGCAGCCATGCTTCAGCCCGGTCTGGGACACCGGCATCGCGCTCTACGCCTTGAATGATTGCGGACTCGACGACGCGGACGACACCTGCGCCGCCGCCGCCGCGTGGCTGCGCGACAAGCAGTGCCGGTTCCGCGGCGACTGGGTGCGGAGTCTCAAGCCTCAGGATCGCGACGTCGAATTCAGCGGCTGGTACTTCGAGTATCACAACGCGTGGTATCCCGACATCGACGACACCGCGATGGTCGCGATGGCCCTGCACCGCACCGGCGGCGACGCGAACATCGAGACCGCGAAGCGCGGGCTCGCGTGGATCCGCGCGATGCAGAACGACGACGGCGGCTGGGCGGCGTTCGACCGGACCGTCGATCGGCCGATCCTCGAGTACGTCCCGTTCGCCGATCACAACGCGATGCAGGATCCGAGCTGCCCCGACATCACCGGCCGCGTGCTCGAATGTCTCTCGTGGATGGGCCTCACCAACGCCGACCCGACCGTGAAGAAGGCGATCGACTACATCCGCCGGCAGCAGGAACGCGAAGGCTGCTGGTTCGGGCGGTGGGGCGTCAACTACATCTACGGCACCTGGCAGAGCGTCATCGGCCCGATCCGCTGCGGCGAGGATCCGCGGCAGTTGTGGATCCAGAAGGCCGCCGAGTGGCTCGAGTCGGTGCAGAAGCCCGACGGCAGCTTCGGCGAGACCGCGATGAGCTACGAGGACCGCAGCCTCATGGGCACCGGCCCGAGCACCGCGAGCCAGACCGCCTGGGCGGCGATGACGCTGCAGGAGATCCGCGGCGCGGATCACCCGAGCGTCATCAAGGCGATCCGCTGGCTGTGCGGCACGCAGCTCGACGACGCCGCCGCGAACGACCCCGAAAGAAACCCCGACGCCGAACCCGCGGGCAGCTGGAGCGAAACCGAGTTCACCGGCACCGGCTTCCCGAAGGTCTTCTATCTGCGGTACCACCTCTACCGGCACTCGTTCCCACTGATGGCGATCGGCCGCTGGCTCCGGGCTCGGCGCGGTTGACTCCGGCGGGTCCACCACGGAGGGCACGGAGGAGCACGGAGGGCCACGGAGTTCGGTTGGGGGGATGTTTGTCTCGTCGATCAACGAATGATCAATGGCGCCCCAGCGCACCAGAATTCCGCTCCCCCGCCCGCGGGGGAGCTCCGGCGAAGCCGGTGAGGGGGCTCTCTCGATCTCTCCGTAGGGCCCCGATCCTGCAGCCGTCACCAATGCCGTGATCGTTCGTCCTGGCGCCGTACGAGCGAGAACCGCCAATCCTCTGGCGGAAACTGGCGGTCCAATCTGGTTCGTCGGTGAAGTACGAGCGTCTTCTCGAATCGACGCGCGGCAACCACCCATCCCTGCATTACCTTGCAGGGACGAAGGTCGCGCCGTCCGCGGCGGGTCCATGAGTCCGACAGATTTCGGGGAAAGCGGCGATCAGCCACCGTGATCGCCGCTGTCTGCTTGCATCGACGCCGCACACTCGGCCGCCCACCAATCCCGAGCCCAGCCATGACCACCACCCAGATCCGACCCGTCCTCGCCCTCGTCGCGACCGTGCTGTCCATCGTGATCAGCCACACCGCCGAGGCCACCAACCGCCTGCTCACGATCCGGGTGCCGAAGGACTACCCGACCATTCAAGAGGCCATCGATTCATCGTTCGACGGCGACACCATCCTCGTCAGCCCCGGGACCTATGCCGAGAGTCTCAATCTCGGTGGTCGCGAGATCGAGGTGCGGTCGACTGATGGTGCAGGTGTGACGATCGTGAGTCCGG
>CAYZSH010000018.1:14536-25822 GCA_964481025.1 uncultured Isosphaeraceae bacterium | reverse complement strand
CGCGGGCACCTCCCCCGCACGCGGGGGAGGAGAATTGCGGGGCGGGCGACCGGGCCTTGTGTTTCTGCTCCCCTTCCGGGGGAGCTGTCGCCGAAGGCGACTGAGGGGGCCGCGTCGCCGACTCGGGCCCTCGCGAGCCCACTGTCTCCTGCTCTCCTGATCGCCTGCTCTCCTGATCTCGCCAAAGACGTGCCGAAGGCGACTGAGGGGGCCGCGTCGCCGACTCGGGCACCTCGCGAGCCCACTGTCTCCTGATCACCTGCTCTCCTGCTCTCCTGCTCTCGCCAAAGGCGTGCCGCAGGCGCCCACACCCATCGGCGATTTCCGCGACCATGCGCGGGTGACCACGCCGCCATCCCCATCCTCCGACGCCCCATCGCCCGGCCATGCCCCGGTCATGCCCGAGGAGATCCTCGCCGCGCTGGCGGTCCGCCCGGGCGGAGTCGTTCTCGACTGCACCGCGGGCCGCGGCGGTCACGCCAGCCTGCTCGGCGCCACCGCCGGGCCCACCGGGACCGTGATCCTCTGCGATCTCGACCCCGGGAACCTCGCCTTCGCGGCCGAGCGGGTTCGATCGGCCGGCGTCGGTCGGGTGGTGACGCTTCAGGGGTCCTTCGCCCGAGCCCCTCGCGATCTGGTCCGCGAAGGCTTCGCCGCCAACGCCGTGCTCGCGGACCTCGGGGTCGCGAGCACTCAGATCGACACCGCCGAGCGGGGCTTCTCGTTCCTTGCGGACGGGCCGCTCGACATGCGGATGGACCCGAGCGGGCCGGTCTCCGCGGCGGATCTCGTGGCCACCGCGACCGAGTCGGAACTCGCACGAATCATCGCGGAGTTCGGCGAGGAACCGCTCGCCCGACGCATCGCGCAAAAGATTGTGCGCATGCGGGCCGAGTCGCCGATCCACACGACGGCGGAGCTTGCCGGACTCGTCCGCGATGCGTACGGATCTCGAGCTGCGTCGAGCCGGAATCACCCGGCCACTCGAACCTTCCAGGCGCTCCGGATCGCGGTCAACGACGAACTGGGCGCCCTCGACGGACTGCTGCGGCAGATCGGCGAGGCGGCGAAGGCGGTGGCCGAGCGCCGCTCGACGTGGCTCGCCCCGGGTGCGAAGGTGGCCTTCCTCACCTTCCACAGCCTCGAGGATCGGCGGGTCAAGCGGGCCTTCGCCGAGCTGGTTCGAGATGGCCTCGGGACCCTTCCGGCAAGGACGCCGGAGATTCCGACCGAGGTCGAGATCGCGACCAATCCCCGGTCGCGATCCGCCAAACTCCGGGTCGTCACGGTGGGCGACCCGGCGGAGCGACCCTGATCGTCGTTCCCCTCTGTCGTTCCGGAGGCGTCGCCTCCTCCTCGCAGCAAGGATGCCGCGACCGATGACGCGTGAAAACAAGCTGGCTCTGGTGGTGGGCTTCGGCCTCATCCTCTTCGTGGGCATCCTGATCACGGATCACCTCGCCGCGGACACCCGCGGTCATGAGACGCTGCCGACCGCGAGGATCCCCGACGCCGGACCGATCACCCTCGCCGGCCGCGGAACGACCATCCTCGAATCCGAGGCCGAACCCGCCCGCGTGGTGGAGGCCCCGATCCGCGAGCCCGAGATCGTGCTGGAACTCTCGAGCGGGGATCGACCGCTCGCCCGACCGATGCGGCCGATCGGCGCCGACGACGCCCGAACGGTCACCGACGGTGCCCTTGCCGGACGGGGCATGGCGACGCCCCCGCCCCCGTCCGATCGGATTCATGTCGTTCAGAAGAACGAGACGCTCTCCTCGATCGCGAAGTCGGTCTACGGCGATGCCGGCCTGTGGAAGCGGATCCAGAACGCCAACCCGAAGGTCGATGCTCGACGCCTTCGACCCGGCACCCGCCTGATGATCCCGTCCAGCGATCAGACGTCGACTCGACGGGCCGCCAGTCGCGAGGTCCCCGAGCAGCGGCCGCAGCCCGCCTCGACCCGGCCGTACTCGATCCGGTCGGGCGACTCGCTCGCGAAGATCGCATCCCGCGAACTGGGGAGCGAAGGCCGATGGCGGGAGATCAAGGACCTGAACGGCATGACGAACGACCTGATCGTCCCCGGACAGACGATCAACCTTCCGGCCCGCTGATCCGGCCCCGACTCGGAGCGCCACATGTCGTGGAAACTCGCGGTGCTGGTCCTCGTGCTGGGCGCCACGGCCTGCGGCCTGCTCGTCCTCAGACAGCAGGAGATCGACATGCTGGCGGCGAACACGGATCTGCGCCGCGAGATCACCCGGAAGGAGCAGCGGCTCCAGTCGCTGCGATGGGAGATCGACGAACTGTCGAAGGACGAGCGGCTCCACGCCTGGGTCGCCCGAACCGGCCTCGACCTTCGCCCGCTCGACTTCGAGCCGCGTTTCGAGAGTCCCGCGATCCGCAGTGACGGGCCGCTCGCGTTGCAGGAAGAGCACGGTCGTCGCGGACAGGGAGGCTGAGTCATGTCGAGTGGGCCCCGTCGCCGGGATCGCATCATGACCGTCAGCCTTCTGGGCACGCTGGGCCTGCTCTCCATCGGTCTCGGCCGGGTCGCCCAGTTGGAGATCGCCCCCGCCGCGGATCTCGAGCAGCATCTGGGCCGCCGCACCCGCACGAGCCTCGACCTCGCGTTCCGGGGATCGATCGTCGATCGACGCGGCCGCACGCTCGCCCAGTCCGTGATCGGTCATGACCTCGCCGTCGACGTCAAGGTCCTCTGCGATCAGGCCGTTCGGATGGCCGACGACCCGAACGTGGATCCGCGACCCGCCCTCGCCGGGGCGCTGGCATCGCTCACCAGTCTCGACGAGATGGACATCCTCGAGGTCCTGATGGCCGATCGCAACGCCCGGTACGCGCGACTGGCGGCGGCGGAGGACATCGAGTTCATGGACGTCGACGCGATCCGGCGTCTCCGGATCGAACGGATCGGAAACGACTGGCGGATCGCTCCCCGCACCGGCACGGTGTCCGGAAAGGATCCGTCGCAGCGGGTCGGCGCGATCGTCCTGACCGAACGGCCGGTTCGTCATCACCTCACGGACTCCCCCGCCGCGTCGATCGTCGGCGCGGTGCGGGCGGTCGAGTGGGGGCCGTCCGACGACGAGCTCGACCTGCTGGCGAGTGACGTCGTCGTGGATGTCGAAGGCATTCGGACGTGGCTCGAGTCGCAGCGGGACGGCACGATCATCGACCCCGTCCCGCTCCGGCGCCAGCTCGCGGCGGGCATCGCGGCGGCGCTGGGCGTCGAAGCGGTCGAGATCGAGCGTCGGCTCGCCCGATCATCGGGTGAGCCGGTTCGACTCGCCGCGGCGGAGCATCTCGATCCCGATCGCATCCGGCGGGTGCGAAGCATCACCGTCTCCCTCGACGGCGAGCTCCGCACGCCACCGCGTCGCCACCTCGTGGAGGTGGTGGATGCCGAGAGTCTGGAACACCTTCAGCGTCGATATCCCGAACAGCGAGGCGCGAGCGGCATCGAGGCGATGCGCGACGAGACGCTGCGGCCTCGACACGGTGCGATGACGCGGGTGGTCGCCGCGGGCGGTCAGACCCTGTTCGTCGAGGAGGGACGGTTCGAGGCGGGTCAGGACGGCGCGTCCGTCTCGCTCACGATCGATCTCGAGATCCAGCGCCTCGTGCGCGACCGCCTGCAGAAGGCGATCGACGAGCATCTCGCGGTCGGCGGCTGGGCCGTGGTGCTCGATCCGCAGACCGGCGAGATCCTCGCCGCCGTGGACATCTTCGACGAATCGGAAGCCGAACGTCGTGGCGGCTGGCCGCGGGGGTATCGCGACCCCGCTCGCGTGAAGCTCGGCCCCGAGTTCGCACGCAACCGGATCTGGACCGACTGCTTCGATCCGGGATCGACCTTCAAGACGTTCTTCTGGGCGTGGGCGACCGATCTCGGACGCGCGCAACCCGGGGAGATCATCGACGTGCCCGGCGGAGGCATGGCCGGCGGCGTCAAGTTCTTCGGGAAGCGCCCGATCCGTGACGTCTACGGCTACGGCGGCAACCCCAACCGACCGTCCACCTGGGAGCTCTGTCTCGAGAAGAGCATCAACACCGGCATGGCCACCGTCGCTCGTCGCGTGACCGACGAGGAGATGATGGCGATGTTCGATCGCTTCGGCTTCACGCACCGCACCGGCATCAACATGGGCTACGAGGGAACTCTCGCGCAGCCGCCGGTCGAGAAATGGGTGCCGAACTACACCAAGCTCTCCGCAAGTTTCGGGCAGGCGGTCTCGATCACGCCGCTCCAGCTCGCCCGCGCCTATTGCGCGATCGCCCGCAACGACGGCCGACTTCCGGTGCTCACCCTTTCGGCGATGGCCCTGCGGCCGTTCGACACGCCGTCGTCCCCCACCGTCTCGCCGGCGACGATCCTGAAGACCCGCGAGATCCTGAAGCGTCAGTTCGAGAAGGTGCGGAAGGACTACTTCGGCGACGACGGGATTCCCTACACCGCGTTCGGCAAGTCGGCGACCGCGCAGTGGTCCCGATTCGAGACCGATCCCCGCACCGGCGAGGACCGCAACGTCGGCTACCACGAGGACCGGTACCTCTCCTCGTACGTCGGTGGAGCGCCGTTCGATGATCCGCGGATCGTGGTCGCCCTCGGGCTTCAGGATCCGCTCCGCGGAGAAGGCGCGAACGCGTACGCGGGCAGTGCCGGCGGCGCCCCGCGCGGCCATCTGGGTTCCTACGCGGCCGGGCGACCGGTCCACGACCTGCTGGGTGCGATCCTGACCTATCTCGGGGTTCCCGCGGACCGGCTCCCTGATCCCGAACCGACGCACTGATCTCAGTCGCCGTCGGATTCCGCGTTCTGCAACCCTTCGCGTTCGGTCAGCTGGAGCATCCACCGCTGACGCAGTGCCGACTTCGTGGCCATGGTGCCGACCATGCCGAAGACCACGATCGCCACGCCGTACACCAGGAGATACCGGGCGCCGCCGATGGCGACGGTGGCCGCGAGCCCGACGCCCATCGCCACGAACGCGAGGTCGAGCGCATAGAGCGTGAACACGGCCTTCTTCACGCTGCCGAGCGATCGCATCGCCATGTGATGGATGTGATTCTTGTCCGGCGCCGACAGCGGCAGACCCGCGAGCTTCCGGCGAATGATCGCCAGCACGGTGTCCATGATCGGCAAGGCGAAGACGATCAGTCCCGCGATGACGTAGTGCGTCTGTCCCTCGCTGCCGAGCGAGATGATGAGCACACCGCAGAGGAAGCCCATGAGCAGGCTTCCCGCATCACCGAGGAAGATCACCGCGGGATTGAAGTTGTACGGCAGGAACCCGAGACAGGCACCGAGCAGGGCGAAGGCGATCACCAGTCTCGCACCGGCGAGCGGATCCCGCGCCTCCTCGAGGATGCCGGTGCGGTCGTACCAGGCTCGCAGATCGGCCTGGTCCACGACGACCCGCCGGTTGCCGAAGATCACGTCGAGCACTTCCGCGACCTCCACGAGATTGAACTCGGGCTTCGCGGGATCGAAGGCCGCCAGCAGCTTCTCCTTGCCCCGGAACGACGGGTTCCACGTGTCCGCGGATCCCGCGTCGAGCAGACTCGAATTCCCTGGATGAAGCATCTCGAGTTCCGCCCGGAGCTCCGGCGAGGGAAGTGCGTGGCGGAGGTGGCCGTCGGAATCCTCCCTGCCCACGAACGCCTGAAGATCGTCGAAGCCGACCTTCCCGTCGCGGGCAAGCAGGATCTCCGGCTTGCCGTCCCGGGTCCCGATCAGTTCGGCGTCCAGAAGGGCCACCGTTCCCGCGTCGGTCCAGTCGCGCTCGACGAACATCCGGGCGATGTCGATGCCGACCGCCCGCTCGCGAACCGAGTCACGGGCATCGACCACCGCGAGCATGACGCCGATCGCGATGAACCCGACCGCCATGATTCCCACGGTCCCCGAGAGCAGGCCGTCGAGTCCATCGATCAGGTTCGCGGCGTTCGATGCCCCCAGCACCATCGCCGCGATGAACAGCAGGCCCACCCAGTAGTAGACGCCCTCCAGCGTCATGAAGGGCACGAACTCCGCACCCTTCCCGACCACGCACGCGTCGGTGAACCAGTTCCAGATCTGCACGGACTGATCGGCGGTCACCCCGATGTGCAGGTGCTCGCCGAGCCCCGACCACGTGACCAAGGGGGCCAGCAGACCGCTGACCGCGTTGGTGCCGAAGTCGGTCATCGCCAGGCCCGCGGCAGCCACCAGCTGACCGGCGAGTTTCAGCCGGGGATCCCAGTGGACGATGTCGTCGAGCACACCCGTCGCGAAGATCGCGAGCATGCCGAAGACGACCGCGTAGGTCATCGGCGGGTAGTGGACCAGAATCCCCTCGTCGCCCGACGCGACCCGGGCCTCCTCGAGGCCGCGGAGGACTTCGGAGGAGACGATGCCCGCGAGCACGCCGGCGAAGACCGCGGCACCGCCGAGATAGGCGATGGGGATCCGATGGACCTTGCGAACCCCGTCGGGCCGGTCGATGACGCCGTAGCGGATCGCCAACCAGCGACAGATCGGAACCGTCCCGAGCGTCACCAGAAACGCGACGAGCAGGATCGGCAGGAACGCGTTGAGGAGGTCCGTGACCTGCGGCACGAACCCGGGACCCATGCCGGTCTCGGGCACGAACAACTCCCGCCAGATGCCTGACCAGCCGTTCATGCCGCACCTCCCGCGGTCACCGCCGCGGCGAGATCATCGATGGTCGTCTCCAGCGCGATCCGGGGCTCGAAGCCGACGGCCTCCCGGATGCGACGAAGATCAGGTTGTCGGACGCGCAGATCCTCGAAGTGCGCATCGAACGCCTCGGCGTACGGCACGTGGACGATCGGGCTCGTGGAACCGACTCGTTCCCGCACCTGCTCGGCGAGTCGCCCGATCTCGATCAGCTCGTCACGACCGACGTTGAAGATGCGGCCATGATGATCGGGGTGCTCGATGAGCGTCGGCAGGACCGGCACCGCATCGCGGACATCGCAGAAGCAGCGGGACTGCCGACCGTCACCGTGCACCTCGATCGGCGCTCCGCGCAGCGCCGCCTCGACGAATCGGGGCAGCACCATGCCGTAGTCACCGGACTGCCGTGGACCGACGGTGTTGAAGAACCGGACGATCACGGTGGGTGCGAGTCCCTCGCGATGATGCGCCAGCGCGAGGTACTCGTCGATCGCCTTGGAACAGGCGTAGGACCAGCGAGGCACCGTGGTCGGCCCGTAGACGACGTCGTCATCCTCCGAGAACGGTCCGTCCATGCCCTTGCCGTAGACCTCGCTGGTCGACGCGAGCAGGAGCGGAATCCGGGCCTCCCTCGCAAAGGCGAGCACCGCGGAGGTCTCATGCACGTTGGTCTCGATCGTGCGGATCGGCGCCTCGACCACCAGCCGCACGCCAACCGCCGCCGCCAGATGGTGGATCGAGGTGAACGCGGTGGGATCGAGGGTCGGAAGCACTTCGGAGACGGTTCCCTGGTGGAACTCGACCCGATCTCCTCCGACCGTCCGGGCGTCGTCGAGATTCGAGATCCGTCCCGTCGAGAGATCATCCACCACGACCACACGATCCCCGCGAGCGATCAGATGATCGACCAGATGCGAGCCGATGAAGCCGGCGCCGCCGGTGACGAGGATGGTTCGTGTGGCGTGCACGATGCGATGGGGGAGAGCACCGAAGAACGATGGACCTTCGTGGTCGCCGATCTCCCCGAACGGGCACCGGGCCCGCGATCGGCGGCGGATGGGATCAGTCGTTGTCGCTCGAGTAGCTGGCGATCGCCTCGTAGTTCCGCTTGAAGTAACCGCCGGCGGTGTTGCGGGGACGGTTGAGGACGACGCCCAGGAACGTGCTCGGCTGCTCACGCAGCTGGCGCGCGAGACGCGCGACCAGACCCCGCTGCTCCGAGTAGGCACGGACCACGAGGACGGTGGCGTCCACCTGATCGGCCATGCCCATCGCCTCGCCCGCGACCACCGCGGGCGGTCCGTCGACCAGCACCACGTCCACCGTCTCGAGCAGCTCGTCGACGACCTGCTTGAGATGGCTGGAGTCGAGCCGCTCGAAGCTGCGGTTCTCGGGACGACCCGCCGTCACGACGAACAGGCCCTCCTGCGTCTTATGGACGACGCTCTCGAGTCGCTCCGCACCACAGATCACGTCACCCAGACCGGGCTCGAGCGGGTCGAGCCCGAAGACCTCCGCGACGGCTGGACGACGGAGGTTGCCGTCGACGAGCGCGACCTTCCGTCCGATCGACGCGGCGATCACCGCGAGGTTCGCGACCACCGAGGTCGTGCCCGCATCAGGCAGGCCACCCATGAACAGGATGCTTCGGGCATTCGCATCCTCGCGAGCACGCCGGAACGACGCCGCGAACTGCCGGTGACTCTCGGCCACCACGGATCCCGGCGAGTCTCGGATGACCGCCTCGGGACGACCGACGTCGGTCGGGTCGTCCTTGACGTCCGGGATGACGCCCATCAACCGAACTCCGGGCAGACCGGTGAGGTCGCTCGTGGTGCGGACCCGCTTGTCGATCGCTTCCCGAAGGAACACGATGCCGCCGACGGCCGCAAGCAGAAGAAACGCCGTTCCCGGAATGGCGATGAACCACTTCGGCGACGACGGCTGGAGCGGCGTGGTGATCTGGTTGAACTGCCGGACCTGGTCCGCGTCCTTTCGAGCGAACATCGCATCGATGCCGTCGATCTGTTCCTGGATGCGGGTGCGTCGCTCCTCGAGTCGTTCGAGGTCGGCCCGCTTCTTCTCCAGATCGGCGAGGGCGGCGATGAAGTCGGTGAGCTTCGCGTTCTTGACGAGGATCTCCTCGTCGAGCGCCGCCTGGACCGCCATCAGTCGCTCCTTCGAGTCGGCCGCACTCTTCCGCTGCCCCTGGAGATTGCGGAACACGACCTCCTCGACCTTGCGATCCTTCTCGCGAATCCGGGCATCGAGCGCCCGCTGGCTCTCGCGAACCTGCTGGTGATCGGCGCCGAACTTCTGACGATGCTCGGCCACGAGACCCCGCAGAGACTGGATGTCACCGAGGGCCCGGAGAACCACGGGATCCTGCTCAGCCTCGCGGATGTCGTCCTGGGACGGCTCGGCCGAACCGGCAAGCTTCTGATCGATCTGCATGAGGAGCTGCGAGGTCTGCTGGATCGCGGACATCACCTCGTTGAGCTCGAGCTCGCGATCCTCGAGGTCCTTCTGCAACGACCCCGTCCCCTGATCGAGGGACAGCATGTTGTTCTGCTGGATGTAGTCACGGATCTCGTTGTCGAGGCTCCGGATCTCTTCGCTGACGAGGTCGAGGTTCAGCTGGAACGGCGCCTTCGCGTCGTTGCGCAACTGCCGACGCTCCTTGTCCCGGCGACGCAGATACTCCTGACTGACCGCGGTGAGCAGCACCGGCACGTCGTCGGCGACGCTCGATGACCAGCGGATGTCGAAGAACTGCGTCCGACGACGGTAGCTCGAGGAGATCTCGTCCTGCAGATCGATCAGCGCCTCATCCTCGAGCACCTGACCGTTCTCGTCCCGGTATTGGTCCATCCATCGGATGGTCTGAACCTGCGGATCGGCGATGATGGTCTTCAGAATGTCCTCGGAGATCGCCTTCGCCGCCTCGGTGCCTGCCAGTCGCTGGATCGTGTCCTCATTGCGATTCTCCCGGGCAAGCGGATCGTCGGCGCTGCCGAGTTCACCCACCATCTCGAAGGTCGCCTCGCCGGTGTATCTCGGCACGTAGATCAGCCAGACGACGTAGACGCCGATGCCGAGGACCAGTCCGACCATGCCGGTGGTCATGAACAGCGTCATGTGCTGTCGCAGAATCCTGATCGGATCGATGGCGCTTCCGCCCGCGGGCGGGCCGCCGGGGCGAGCCGTGCGACTGGGGGACGGTGACGTGGTCGGTGAGGCGGTCATGGCATCAAGGGTCCGAGGATCGAACGGTCGGATCAGGAATCATCGGTCGTCAGGACCGCGAGAGCCAGTCCGGATGGAGGGATGGAACAGATCCCTCATTCGGGGGACTGCAGTTTCTGGAGCACGGCATCGACTCTGGCCTGCTGGCCGGCATCAAGCTCGAGCTTGCGAGACGCGATCTTCAGAAGCGCACTTCTTGCCGCATCCGAATCACCCGCTTCGAGTTCGAGCTCCGCAAGTCGAATGAGCGGCGTGGCGGACTCCCCGAGCCGGCTGGCCTGCATCAACTCGCTGCGGGCCTGCTGCACGAATCGAGCCCGGTCGTCGGAGTCGTCAGACGCGGCCGCGAGCTTGATGAGGATCGCGGCGAGCGTGTCGCGGTTCTCGCCCACCTCTGGCATCTGCTCGACGGCGTTCTCGGCGAGCTCTCGAGCTTCGTCAAGATCGCCGCCGCACGTGACCAGGAGGTACGCGAGGTTGTTCATCGCCTGCCCGGATTGCGGCTGAAGCGTCAGGGCCTCGCGGAAGGCGTCCACGGCTCCCTGACAGTCACTCTTCTGGAGGAGAAGACCGAGCTGCAGGTACGCCACGAACGCCTCGGGATGCTCGGGGTCCGTGGTGGACGCCCGCCTCAAGAGCGAAACACCGGCATCGGTGCAGCGCTGAACGAGATCCGCGTCCGGCTTGGTGCCGTCCTCCGACGTCTGGGCGAGCCTCATCCAGACCGACGCCGCTGCGAGAAGGTCCGACACCGTCGGCTTGCCGTCCGAGATCGTCTCCACGAAGAACTGAAGGTCCTGCGCGCCTTCCTCGGTTCTCGGGAACAGTTTCTCCAGCACCATCGCGAGCGCCCGCATGTCCGCGAGTTCGGCATCCCGGTCGATCGCGCCTGACGACGCCTTCTGCCGCGAAGCACGGTAGAGCGACTCGAAGTTCCGTAGCGCGAGATCCTTCCGCCCCGTCTGGGCCATCGCCGCGGCGTACAGGCCGGCGAGGAGCGGGCGGGTCGCGAAGAGCTGGCCGTTCGCACGGGCGAGACCGATCACCACGTCCGCGCGCGGTGGCTCCCGATTCATGAGCGCCATCGTCTGCATCTGCAGGAAGTCGGCGTTTCCGGTCTCCTCGAACAGGAGACCGAACTGACGCGCCGCCTCGTCGAACTCCCCGAGCTCCGTGCGGATCCTGCCAACGTAGGTGGACCAGATCCGATTCGACGGATCCCGGTCCAGCGCCGCCTGCGCGACATCCAGCGCGAGTCGCCGGTCACCCCGCTTCACCAGCACGTCGATCAGGGATCTTCGTGCGTCGACGTGACCCGGATCGATCTCCAGGAACTC
>CAYZSH010000018.1:0-14436 GCA_964481025.1 uncultured Isosphaeraceae bacterium | reverse complement strand
CGTCGATCAGGGATCTTCGTGCGTCGACGTGACCCGGATCGATCTCCAGGAACTCTCGGAGCTGCGCCACAGCCGCGTTGAATCGCTCCTTCTGCTCGTCTTCAGGGTTGGAAGACAGGACCGCCCCCGCGCCGTTGCGGGCGATCTTGTCCTCCTTCTTCTCGTCTTCGATGTCGGAGAACAGGATCGCCCGCACCAGGGTGCGACGGGCGACCCAGCTGTCCGCGTGACGAGCGACGTACTCCGCGGCGGCCTGACGGAACGCCGCGAATGCCGCTGCACGCTCGGCCTCATCGGCCCACCGCCAGCGATACTCCGCGATCGTGGCACGGGCGAAGTCGATGTTCTCGTTGGTGGCCTGCAGTGCCGCCGCCTGTCGGTAGAAGTCATCCGCCTCATCGAGAAGTCGAACCCAGGAACGATCATCGCCGCTCCCGGCCTGACGCCGGATGTTGTCCGCGCGACCGAAGGTGAAGGCTCCGAGCGAGATCAGGTCCGCCGCCGAAGGCGATTCCCCGCGGAAGTAGCGGTCGACGACCGGGCCCGCCGTCTCGATGTCGTTGACGGCGACCAGATACTCGACGAGCCGACGCGCGACCTCCCGGCGCTCCGCGATCGGAGCACCCGAAGCTTCGCGTTCCCGAAGGAGCCGGGCCTGATGGGGAACGGCCTCGGCGATGAGATTCCGGCGGATGTAGGTCGAGGCGACGAGGGCGTCCACGTCACTGGCGAGATCACCTTCCGTCTCGACCGCCTCGGTGAACGCCGCAGCCGCCGCCGCGAGCTGATCCGCATCGGGCTGTCCTCGATCTGCTGCATCGAGTTCGAACTCGCCGACCGTCACCAGCAGTCGCGCGAGACGCAGACGGAACCGCATCCGCATTCGATCCTCGAGGTCCCCGTCCAGCGCCTCGCGGAGCGAGGCGACCGCGGCCTCCAGAATCCCTGCGGCCTTCCGGTCCCGCTCCTCCCTCGGCTCGTTCGCGCTTCTCGCGAACGCGGCCGCCGCGACGACGACCTGAGGATCGGTGCCGTCGAGCTCAAGCATCCGCTGGAGGATCCCGCCCGCTTCGGTCCGACGCGCGGCGCGGACATCCATCGCGAGCTTCCGGCGTTCCAGTTCCGGAATGCGTGCCCAGGTGACCTCGTCGAAACAGGGCTCGCCCAGGACCGCACCCGGACGAGATGCGATGTTCTCCGGCGTCCAGACCACGTCCTCACGTCCGACCGGAGACTCGCTCAGAAGCTGCACCAGCGCCACCGCGTTCCGGAAGTCCGTCGGCGCGAATTCGAACCGACGACGACGCTCCGTGATCGCGGTGGAGTGGTTGCCGGCCCGCATTTCCTGAAGCAGCCAGAGGTCGAGGAATGCGGTCGTCTCGCGACCCGCACTCCGCGCAGCGCGAAGCACGGGAAGAACCTCCTGCATCCGCCCCTCCGCCAGCAGAGATGACGCCAGCGACATCGCGTTGACGGGCCGCGTCGGCGCCATCTCGAAGGCCCGCTGGTACGCCTCGCCCGCGTCCTGACGTTCGCCGGCCTGTGAAAGCAGGTCGCCCAGCACGAGGAACATGCCGTCGGATCCGAGGCCCTTCGTCTCGATCGCATCCCGAACCAGAGCGATCGCCTCGAGCGGCCGTCCGGTGTCCTTCAGCAATCGGGCCTGAAGAAGCACTGTCTGGCTCGTCGGCGACGACTCGGCCGCCACCAGTCGTTCAACGAGACCCGCGGCATCATCGAATCGCCTCTCCGAGACCGCCACGTTCGCGAGCAGTCTCAACACGTCCGGTCCCTGCGACGGAGACGCCTCGAGTGCCGCGAGAATTCGGGCATACTCGACCTCCAGCTCGGCTCGCTCCGCGTCGGGGATCACCGAGCCGGAGCGCAGCGTGCTTCTGACCATCTCGAGCAGCGCCACATCACGTCCCTGCTCGTCCGAGGATGCATTCTCCGCGAGGATGCGGTACCGCTCGATGATTCCGGTCTCGGCGTCGGACTTCATGATGAGCATCGCCATCCCGTTCCCGGGATCGAGCTCCAGAACCCGCTGGGCGAACTGTCGTGCGAGCACGAAGTCACCCTCGCCCGCCTCGATGCCGGCGCGACGACCCAACGCCTTCGATCGAATGAGATCGCTCACTTCCGGATCGTCGATGACCTTCTGAAGCAGGGCTCGGCGTTCATCGAGATCACCACGAAGGGCGGCTTCGGTCTCGGCCGCGAGGAGGTCCGCGCCGCGGACGTCGGTGAGCTGGACACCTTCGGCGACTCGAATGGTCCCGCTCTCGAGCTGAGTGAGCTTCGCGAGCACGACCGCGTCACCCTCGGCCGTCGCTCGCTCGCGAATGGCCGGAATCTGGGCGACCGCGTCATCGGTCCGACCCGACTTCGCCAGCAGTTCGACGAATCGAAGTCGCATGTCGAGGTCCTCGGCGACCTCGAGATTGCCTTCTAGTGCACGGGAGAAGAGGGCCATCGCCTCTCCGAACTCGCCTCGCGCCTCCGCGAGGATCATGGCCGCGTCGAGCGTCCGTCCGTCGAGCACCGCATCCGTCGATTCCCGCAACTGCGACGCGGCGCGGCTGCCTTCGACGAAGAACGCGTCGGCCGCGGCACGGTCGCCCCGCCGGCCGGCGTCGATGCCTCGGCAGGTGTTGTAGACGAGCCGGCAGGCGAGCAGTTCCGACGGCGCAATCCCGGCGGCGTCCGGCGGGAACTCGCGTTCCACGGACGCCATGGCCGCATCCAGCTCCGCCGACGCGTCCTCGCCGATCCGCTCCGACTCGGCGATCTGCACCAAGGCCATCCCGATCGACAGATCGAAAAGCCGTTGGGCGGCCTTCTGGCGGATCGCCGGCAGCAGGATCTGATCGAGACCCACGCTTCCACGCGGCAGGTCCAGGGAGTCCTTGAGCTTCGCCACGATCTCGGCCTTGCCTTCAGCGGCGCCCGGGTCATCGCGGAGCATGACGAGTTCGATGATGCGAGTCCGTGCGTCGTCGGGATCCCGTGCGACATAGGCGTCGCGTGCCACCTTCAGAATCTCCACCGAACGATCCCGGTAGCCGAACAGCAGGTCACGATCGGTGCGAGCCGAGGGCGAACGCTGCAACACGCCGATGGCCGCGGCCCTCAGATCCTCGAGCCGTCGCCGCCACTCCCATTCGGGAAGTTCCGACAGCGCGGAGACTCCGGCGATCACCCCGTCGAGGGCCGCGGGATCGGGCACGGAAATCAGCGAATCCCGATCGTCGCCCGCAGCGCCAGCGAACAGGATGACCTGCCCGAGCTCGGCCTCCAGCAGGTCCAACTCGGGCGCGGGCGCATCACCGACGGCCTCGCGAGCCTCCTGCATCATCGCCAGCAACCCCTGGTCCCCCTTGAGCAGTCTCGACGCCGAACGCGGTCCGGCTTCGATGAGCAGACGCTCGAAACGCGAAAGCTGTCCACGAAGCAGGCCGTACCAACCGGGCACGTAGGTCGGATCGAGGGCGATCGCTTCCCGCAGCCGCTCCACCGAATCCTCCCATTGCGTCTCGGTCTGCAGGGGCGCCGACCGCCACGCGGCCTCGACGAGGATTCCACGGACCGCGGCCATGATGCGCGGGTCGACCTGGCCGGTGGCCCGCCGCATCGAACCGTCGACCATCATGAAGCGACGACCGAGATCCGAGTACACGCGGTCGCGGATGTCCAGGTCCGCCAGCTCGGAGCCCAAGGCGAAGACTCGGCACTCGTCGAGCACCCGCGCCAGCACCTCGTTGCGAACCTCCTCGGCCGATCGCCCGTCCTGCGGACTCGCCTTCTCGGCCTTGGCGAGAAGGATCGTCATCAGTCGATTGAACTCCTCCCGGGCGTCGAAGTTGGTCTGCGGCGTAATCGACTCGACGGCCGCGATGGCCTTGTCGTAGTACGCCATCTCGTACGGCGCCTTGCCGATGCCGCGGAGATACTGCTGCACCGCCTTGTCGGGACGCCCCTCCGCGAGCAGTTCATCGCCGCTCGTGATGTGCTTGACCGGATCGTTGCGGTACTGCACGAGCACGATTCCGCCGACGACCGCGAGCCCCACGGCGAGGACGCCGAGGACGATCGCAAGGAACTTGACGTTGAGCTTCTTCTTGGTGGCCATCTGACTGGAGACCTCGTGGAGTCGGGTTCGGAGATCGGGGATCCGAAATCAAGCGGTCGGCACGGCCTCGACCGGAAGCGGAAGACAGGTGTTCTGCAGTTCGGAGACGACGAGAGGCATCAGGTCCTCGACGTCGGCAAGAAAGGATTCGCGAGCGGTTGCCGCATCCTCGGGCGGGAAGTCGCCGTCGAGCTGGATCTGCGTCCACCACCTCGTGGCACGGCCGGGAGTGTCACGCTCGGCACGATGCTTGCCATCGAGGATGAAGGTGTAGGCCGAGAGTGTCCGGCCGCGTTCAGGACCTGCAAACTCGACGAGCATCACTTCGAGGCCGGAGGAGAGTGTCACGAGGCTCGCCGGAGAGACGAGTCGCATCCCGCCGGCGGCCCAGCATCCCTCGGGCGTGCACTGGACGGTCCGGAGCGTCTTGCCGCTGTGGTATCCGACCTGGAGCGTCACGGACCGCCCGTCGCGTGCGATCCTGCGATGCAGATGCACATCCGTACCGAAGCATGTCTCGAAGCCATCGAAGGACCATCGAGCATCGACGATAGGCGCGCCGTCGGGGCCGGTCGCCCGCGTCCAGTCACCCAGCGATTCGGGCAACGAGGCCAGCGACGAACGAAGCGGCACGTCGATCGCGGGCGCGGCGGGCGACGGCATCGTCTCGGAGATCACGACGCTCACGATCGCGGCGACTGCAAGCACCCCCGCCAGGATGGCGGTTCGACGGAGGAAGGTCTGGGAGACGACGGCGTTCACGCGCTCCGCTCCCTCCGCGTGCGTTCCTCGACCGCGGGCCAGTCGGGCAGGCACTTCATGACCTCTGGAATGAGACGGGGGAGGATGTCCTCCGCGGCCTCGATGAACCGCTTGACGACCGCGTCATCGGGCTCGCCCGTGACCAGTCGGCCGAGGTAGGACAGCTGCACCTTGCAGTAGTAGGCGTACTTCTCGCCCGGGTCGAAGGCCATGAATCGCACGTCGCGAGCACTGGGAGCGATACGGCCGTTGGCGATGAAGAAGTAGCCGCCGACCTGTCGCGAGGACGGATCGCCGCGCGCGTTCTCGAACTCGGTGACCGTCATCTGCACGACGCCGTCGGCATCCCCGACCGGAAGATGGATCGGGACCACGTTGCCCACGGCGTCGATCGACTCGATCCGTGGATACGGCTTGCCGGTCGCACCGTTGATCGGCGAGCCTTCGGTCGTGGCGGCCGGGTAGTCCACCGCGAGATCGAAGACCGTCGCGACCATCGACTGCGAGAGACCCGCCGCATCCCAGCATCGCTCCGGCACGTGCGGGACGTCGTCGATCATGCCCGTGTAGTAGGCGACGTGCACGATCAGCAGTTCGCCGTCGGACTCGTACTTGCGATCGAGGTACTTGTCGGTCCCGAGCGATTCGATCATCTCGGCGCCGAAGATCCCGTCCTTGATCGGCTGTCCCTCGGAGTCACGTGCCCGCGACCACGATCCCAGCGGCACGGGCACGGTGGAGAGGTCCGCCGCCAGCGGCACCGCCTCCTTGCGAAGATAGATCTCGAGTTGCGCGATCACGATCGGGATCGTCGCGAAACCGATGCCGAAGACGACGAGCAGCGCCCCGAAGGCGGCGACGACGGATCGCTGGAATCGCATCAGGCTTCCTCCCCGATCTCGACCTCGACGACCAGTCTCTGCACGACGGACATGATGCCGAGGAAGACGAGGAAGGCGGGCACCAGCCACACGAACCCGACGAATGCGTGGAACTGCCCGCCGGCGAAGCCGACGTCCCAGAGACTCAGCACCCCGAGGGTGGCGACCCGCAGCATGTTCACGAAGACGGCGACCGGCACGCCGAGCGCGATGAGCAGGATGCGTTGCCACCACGCCTTGAGTCCGACGTACGCCATCAGCGTGCCGAGTGCCATGAACGCGACGAGCATGCGCATGCCGGAACACGCCTCCGCGATGTTCAGGGCGTTGGGATTGCCGAGACCGTCGATGACGGTGATCGTGTTGCCGGTGATGTCGGCGTCGATGTTGAGCACCCGCAGCAGCAGGTAGCCGCCGGAGGCGCTGACGTCCTGGAGCTTGTACGTGAAGTAGCTGATGATGCGGTCGGTGTAGGTGAACCCGAACACCACCCAGTAGGCGAGCGGGAACCAGATGACCCGCGTCGCCGCCCAGCCGAGGAGCAGCAATGCCTCGCCGAAGATGGTGACGGCGAATCCGAGCTGTCGGGCGTTGTGGTGGACCGTGAACCAGCTCGGCCCGACGACCGAGATGAGATAGAACGCCAGCCCGAGGAGCACGGGGATCAGCCCGAGCCAGGCCGGTCGCAGCGGCTGAAGTGCGAACAGTCGCTCCCTCTCCCGCCAGATCAGCCATCCGACCAGACCCGGCACGATCAGGGTGTGACCCCAGTCGGACGGGTAGTGGATCGCGAACTCGACCTGAGACCGGAAGAACACGAAGAAGACCGCGATGTTGGCCGCCAGCAGGACCAGACCCGCGATGAGCAGGCCGCGCGGCGACAACTCGACGGCATCGTCCGTGGACGACACGTCGTCTCTCGGCCCGGTCTGTGAGTCAAGCGCGGTCACGAACAACTCCATCGGCCGTCCGAGGACGCCGATCCAGCCGTGATCGCCCGTCTGGGTGATCGCCGGGAACTCCTCCGGTCGTCGCCGTACGACAACGCCCACCCGGAGGGTTCGGCATTGTGCCAGAGATGTCGGAATCCTGTGCCGCCCGGGGCCGCATGGCGTTCTCGGAGAGCCGAGTCTCCGGTCCCCGGATCGCTCAGGCGGTTCGGAAGGCCGTGGCTCCGCCACGGACGGGGGAAGGCGGCGAGCCGCCCTCGATCAGTTGTTGAAGCCGGCGAACGGCGGCGGTCCGAAGACGTCGTTGCCGAAGTTCCGGTCGAGCAGGAAGCCGAAGCCGTAGGTCATTCGGAATCCGTTGCGGATGACCGCCAGCGGGGCCGCCCAGAAGTTCGTGCCGATGTGGATGTGGTCGTCGCGACGGATGAAGAGGTCCGGCTCGGCGCGGTTCATGATCGCCGCCAGATTGACGCGAAGCGTCGCCTGACGGTCGTTGCCGATCTTCCGCGTGAAATCGACCCGCTCCGGAATCGCGATCGCGTTCAGACCGCCTGCCGCCGCCACGAGGCGGCTCAGGGTCAGACGACCCGCCACCGGCAGCTGGTACACGCCCGGTCGAGCGATCTCGCCGTCGATGTAGACCACCCCGACCTCGGGCGTGTCGACATAGACCCGGTCGCCGGGTCGGATGACGATGTTCTGATCGCTGTCCCCCTTGGCGAGGGCCTGGTAGTCGACCTCGATGATGCGGGTGGCATACGGGCTCGGCGTGTCGTCCGCGACCGGCGCGACGGATCGGCGCGTGGTCACCGGGCGGAGTCCGCGGGCCGCGGCGTCCTCGGGGCTGAGACGGACCCACTCCTGACGATCGGCGTCGAAGATGAAGGTGTCGCCACTGGGGGCCTGAGTCGCCGGGTCGGCAGTGGCCGACACGGTCTCGGTCTCGGAGAGATCGTCGATGTCGATCGGCGGCGTGTCCTGCGAGGCCATGGCCGCGGGGCTCGCACCGTCAAGCGCCTCGATCAGCGCGTCGATGTCGCGGATGTCCATCGAGTCGCCGGTCTCGGCCGAGCCGGCGTCGGTCCCACCTCGCTGGTATCCGGGCTTGACGGTCTCGTCGATCGCGACCTCGCGAATGACGAGGATGCGGCGGGTCGTGACGGCGGTGCCGCCCGCGAGCGCGATCGCGTCCATCACGCGGAAGTCGGGCCGGGTCAGGGCGTAGATGCCGGTGCCGGCGACCGATCCATAGATGGTGAACTGGAAGCTGCGACCGTCCTCGAGCACCACGGTGACCAGCGGATCCGAGATGAGCGAGCGGAGCGTCTCGATGATCTGCTCCTGAAGCTCCTCGATGGTGCGGCCGGCGGCCTGCACGTCGCCGATGGTCGGCAACCGGATCATGCCCGCCTGATCGATGACGCGGACCGACACGTCGGTCTGGTTCGCCGCGACGAGCTCGTAGATCTCGACGCGAACGACGTCGCCGGGGGCGAGTCGGTACTGAAGTTCGTTGGGGACCAGATCCTCAGGCGTCGGCTTCGACGCGAGCGGGTCGTAGCCGACCTCACGCTCGATGATGTCGATGCGGTCGAGGATGGGCATCGAGGTCGGGGTGTGCTCGTAATACCCGGTGACACTCGGGTTGAAGAACGAGTCGACCTCGCATCCGCCGATCACCAGGATCGAGGTGATCGAGATGATGGCGAGCAGCAGCGCGGTGATGGTTCGCATGGCCGGACCCGAACTCCGATTCTCGGTGCCTGTTGGAGTGTCCCCACGGAGACACGCCTGCCTCCACGAAGCGCCGTGAACACGACACCTCGACCCCGATCACGCCGAACGACGACGTCCCGGAGCGTCGATGTCATCGGCCCCTGATGGCAGCCTCGTTGAGGAATACGCCGCGATTCTCGGCCGTCAGATGCAGCCGCCAGCGACCGCCAGTGCTCGCTCCAGTACGGCGATGCGGATCGCCACACCCCGTCGCACCTGTTCCAGCACCACACTCCGCGTCGGATCATCAAGCACGGCGTCGTCGAGTTCGACGCCGCGATTGACCGGACCGGGGTGCAGGATCGGCACTTCCGGCGCGATCCGGTCCGCTCGGTCCCGCGTCATGCCGAAGGCGTGGCGGTAATCCTCGGCAACCGATCGCCCGGCGTCGCGTTCTCGCTGGATCCGGAGCATCATCACGGCGTCGGCCGAGTCGAGTACGGCGTCCAGATCGTGCGCCACCGTCACCGCGGGCGAGAGATCAGCCAGGCGCCACGGAACCAGGGACGCCGGTCCGACGAGCAGGATTTGCGCCCCCAACGCGGTGAGCCCGTGGACATTCGACCGCGCGACCCGGCTGTTGAGAACGTCGCCGACGATCACGATCCGACGCCCCTCGAGCGATCCCAGCCGGGACCGAAGGGTGGAGAGATCGAGCAACGCCTGCGTCGGGTGCTCATGACGACCGTCGCCCGCGTTGACGACGGGCAGCCCGGTCGTCTCCTGAACGATCCGAGATCCGCCGGACTGGCTGCACCGGACGACGAGGGCCTGCATCCCCATCGCCGCGAGGTTCGCGGCGGTGTCCCGCAACGACTCGCCCTTGCTCGTGCTGGAACCCTTGCCGCTGAGGACCACCGGCGCGTGCCCCAGTCGATGGACCGCGGTCTCGAAACTGCACCGCGTCCGGGTCGAGTCCTCGAGGAACATCAGCCCGACGACCGCCCGCCCCGCCGGAATCGCCCCGCCCTGCTCCATCCGGGGAAGCCAGTCGTCCGCGCGGTCGAGAATCGCCTCGATCGTGCTCCGATCGAGGTCGCGAAGGCCAAGCAGCGAGGAATCGTGCGTCATCCGACGCGGAATGCTACTCGCGAGCGAGCAACCGTTCCGGAAGCAGTTCGAGCTCGATCGTGCGCTCGACCTGACGACCCGTGGCCGGCTCCTCGACCCGGACCTTCAGGGCGAATCGCCCCGCAGCCAGGTCACTCCCGGGAATCGTGTAGCGAACCCAGAAGTAGGTATCGCGGGTCGGTTCGGGCAGGTCGTGAGCGAGATCGGTCCATTCACCCGGGTCGACGACGAGGCCATCCGAGAGCTGGTGCAGTTGGATGCAATGCCGGATCCGCCAGCCGTGCCGCGCGGTCGCCGCATTCCTGATCCAGTCGAGACCCTCCAACGGAACGTAGACGAGCACGTCCTGATCGGCGCGGGCCTTGAGACGGTGCGGCAGAGGCTCGATGTCGCCGAATCCACGGATCGCCGAGCAGATCTCCGCCCGGCCGATCCGAAGCTCGGGCTCCTGCCGCAGTCGGCCGAGAAGATCCGACAGTTCGAGCAGCAACGCCTCGCGCGGCGATTCGCCCGCGTCCAGACGGCCTCGGACCGCGCCGGCGAACGTCGCCAGCGCTTCGCACATGGCGACCTCCTCGCTGGAGAGGTCCGCCGCGGAAGGCGTGTACGGAGTGAGACCGTCGCCGAGCGACGCGTCGGCGGCGACGAGCGGCAGGATCGCCGCGGCCATCTGGTACGGAACGGGATCGTCGGCGACCGCGGCGAGACGTTCCAGGAATGCGGCGAGCTCCGCCAGCGACGGCGGCGGCGCGTCCGGGGCCATCAAGTCGACCGCGACCCCCTGCTCGCCGGTCTCCTCCCCCGCGACCGCGTCGCACCAGGTCCGCAGTGCGTCGCCCTCATCGACGGACGGCTCCTCGGAATCGGCATCCGCCTGAGCCACTCCGTCCGGCCCGAAGATGCTCGCCACGAGCTTGAAGTCGGATTCGGTCGGGATCGACGCCGGAGCCGGTTCGATCGACGGCGGATCGGCGACCGCCAGTTCGGCGTCCGAACTCGGATCAGTCTTCGGTCCCGAAGCGCATCCCCCGACGACGAGGGTCGCAAGGACGGCGAACGCCGACGAACGATGGAACACGAACCTGCTCGGGCGACGCAAGACGGGCCTCCAGCCACGGATTCGGCGTCGGCGGAAGAGGCCTCCATGCCTCAGTGAGCCCGCGGACGCGGCGTGCCGGTCGCCGATCCCGGTTCCCGAGACCTGACGACGCGTTCTGACAAGCGATGAGCCGGGGGCGATCTTTCGGCCCGACGGCCGCGGGATCGCGAGGCGCTCTCGCATCGGGGTCATCGGCACGGACCCGGGGTCGGGCTTCAAACCTGACGGGCTGGTCGTCCGCACGCCTCGGCCAGCATCACCGCGAGCCCTTCGAGCGTCCGGGTCGCATCCCCGGCCCGGCCCGTCTTGAGGGCGACGTCGGTCTCGAGCGCCAGATCGAAGAGCCGCGCGGCCCGGCGGCCCCCCAATCGACGAGCGGTCTGCAGCACCGGCCCGGTGTCCGGTCCCCAGAGTCGCAGCGACTTTCCGACCGCGGCCTCGCCGATCCCCGCCTCGATCTGCCGGGCGGCCTCGTGGAGCTTGCGACCCAGATCGACCAGTGCCCAGGAGAGCACCTGATCCGGCACCCGCGAAACGTCCTTGAGCTCCCGGAGCACGCGGACCGTCCGGCCTCGATCACCCGCCAGGACCACGGATTGGATGATCCAGCCCTGTTCCTCGCGGCTCGGAGGCACCATCGATTCGACGAGCGCGACGTCGATCCGCGGCGGCTCGCCGTCCGCGGCGACCGCCAGCTTTCCAAGTTCCGCATCGAGTCGGGCGAGGCTCGGGCCGACCCGTTCGACGAGCCGGCTGGCGGCATCCCGCGGAAGCGTCGCGCCGTGCGCCTTCTCCGCCCGACCCACGCACCACGCCGCGGCGGTTCCGGGATCGGGTGCCTCGCACGGCACGACCGCACCACACGCGGCGATCCCCTTCTCGAGCTTCGGCGCCCGCCAGTCGCCGGTGGTCCGCAGCACCAGCGTGGCCTCCTCCATCGGACTCTCGACGTACGCCTCGAGTCCGCGGCGATGCGACTCCTTCTTGACGAACTGCTCCGCCCCGTCCACCACGACCAGCTTGTGCGACTGCATGAGCCCGTAACTGCGGAGTTCGTCGAGCAGCGTGGCGAGCGTCGTGCCCTGCCCCTCGAACTCGAACCGCGTCGCGGGCTCTCCGTGCGTCTGTTCGAGTCCGTCCGCGACCATCCGGAGGTACTGCGACTGCAGGTACGACTCGGCGCCCTTGAGCAGGATCACCCGATGCGAGGGGTCGAACGAGAATGCCGCTGATTTCCGAGCCACGACGACTACCACTACTACCACGACCACTACCATTTCGTCCGTGTACGCCCTCGTCGTCCTCACCGGTCCCGACTCCGGCCGCCGGTTCCCGCTCCCCGATCGGGAACCCCAGTTGATCGGCCGCTCGACCGAGGCGATTCCGGTCGCCGACGAATCGGTCAGCCGTCGTCACGCCGAGTTGACGCCCGACGACGGGCGGTGGTGGATCCGCGATCTCGAGAGCACCAACGGCACCTTCGTGAACGGGGAACCGATCCTCGACCGCGTGCCGGTGCAGCCCGGAGACCGGATCCGCTGCGGCGACACGGAGTTCCAGCTCCGACATCTGGACGAGAGCGCGGTCCACGGTCGCCTGCATGCCCCCGATCCGGCGGACGCCGTCGTCCGGCTCGTGCCCGCGGCCGACGCCGGTCCGCGTCCGGATCCCGGCCCGATCCTCGACCTCGCGACACCGATCGCCGACCGTCTGCCCGCGGTCGCGATGCTGCTCGACGCCGAGTCGGCGGCCGTGATTCCGATCGACTCGAACGGACTCTGCCTCGACGGGCTCGATGTGCGCACACCGGGCGGCGGCCCGCCGCCGACGCCCTTCGTGCTTCCCCGCGAACTCGTCGCGGCGCTCGTGGCTGATCCGGCATCCGGCCCGAGGGTCGCGGTGATCGACGACCGCACGGCGGTGGCGGCCGTCCTCGTCGGTGGAGCCGGCGGTCGTCGGCTCATCGCAGCGAGCCGCTCCGCGGATCACGGCTGGAACACGTCCGACCTTCGCACCCTCGACCTCCTGGCCGGGATCCTCGGACGAGACGCCGAAGCGTCGGACCTGGCGGCCGTCACCCTGCGGACCGAGCGGCTGGCGGCGATGGGCGAGGCGACCGCGGCGCTCAGTCACTCGGTCAAGAACATCCTTCAGGGCATGCGGGGCGGAGCCGACGCGGTCGAACTCGCTCTGAACCGGGAGCGACTCGATCTCGCCCGCGAGGGCTGGCAGATCCTCGCCCGCAACCTCGACCGGATCATGTCCCTGTCGCTGAACATGCTCGCGTACTCCAAGGATCGCGAACTCGACATCATCCCGGTGACGGTGGGGTCGATCGCGTCCGAGGCGATCGCGATCCTCCGCTCCGCGGCCGAACGGGCGGGCGTCACGCTCGAACTGGTCCCCGACCCGCATGAACCGCCGATCCCGATCGATCCCGATGCGATCCATCAGGTGGTCCTGAACCTGGTCGGCAACGCCATCGAGGCCGTGGATCGGGGCGGTCGGGTCGAGGTCCGGACGGCGTTCGCCCCGGATCAGGGATCGACGACGCTGCTGGTCACCGACGACGGCCCCGGGGTCCCGCTTGATCGCCGGGAGCGCATCTTCGAGCCGTTCTATTCGACGCGGGGACAGCGAGGCACCGGTCTGGGGCTCGCGGTGGCCCGCAAACTGGTGGAAAGGCATGGTGGAACGCTGGTTCTGGATCCGCCCGCCGGTCGAGGCGCGGTCTTCCGCGTGAATCTGCCCGCCTCCCGGAATGACGAGCCGGGAGTTGAAGACACCAGAGGTCCAAACCCGATTCAAGGTGGCGAGCTGGGTGTCCGATTCGGTCCCTGAGGCGTGCTTCGGTGACGACGGTCGCGCGACGCTCGTATCATCCCCTCCCCCCGGGCCCCTCCTCCTGATGACCGGATGCCTCCCGTCGTCACCTTCGGACCTTCCATGCAAGACCAGCCCATGCTGAATCCCTTCCCGCCCTCGATCGACCTCGTGCGGGCGGCGGCGATGTCCAACCTCGGCATCGAGCCGCGGGCCGCGGTCAACTACCAGCGGACCCGCGAGATGACCATCGACGAGCTCCTGCTCGAGAATCGGGTGGTCTTCCTCATCGGCGAGATCAACCACGCCTCCGCGGCGCGGGTGATGATGCAGATGCTCTACCTCGAGAACCAGAAGCGAGGTCAGGACATCCAGCTCTACATCAACAGCCCCGGCGGCGCGGTCGACGACACGCTCGCCATCTACGACACGATGCAGTTCATCTCCAGCGAGGTGGCCACCTTCTGCATCGGTCGGGCCTATTCCGGCGGCTCCGTGCTGCTGTGTGCGGGCCAGAAGGGCAAGCGACACATCCTTCCGCACGCGAAGGTGATGATCCACCAGCCCTACGGCGGTGTCACCGGCCAGACCACGGACATCCAGATCCAGGCCGAGGAGATCATCAAGGCCAAGCGGACCCTCAACGAGATCCTCGCCCGGCACACCGGTCAGGACGTCGACAAGGTCGCGAAGGACGGCGAACGCGATCGCTTCTTCTCCGCGAAGGAAGCCCTCGAGTACGGACTCGTCGATGAAGTCGCCGAGTTCCCCGCCGCCAAGAGCGACGCCCCCAAGACCGACGGCTGATCCCCCGGCCCTCCCCGAGACTGGACACGACCGACATGACTCTCGTTCCGATCGTCATCGAAAAGACCGGCCGCGGCGAACGCGCCTACGACATCTACTCGCGGCTCCTCAACGACCGCATCATCTTCTGCGGCG